>PMKE01000136.1 GCA_003158585.1 Alphaproteobacteria bacterium | reverse complement strand
ATGAAGGGCATCAAGCTCGACATCTCGGACTGGAAGCGTCCCGCGCCGGACACCATCCCCTGCAAGGCGAAGGCGGCGGGGCTCTACATGATCTGCACGCTATCCAAGCACAACGCCGAGGCCAAGGGCTTCACCGACGCGCTGATGCTCGACTATCGCGGCCTGATTGCCGAGGCGACGGGCGCCAACATCGTCTTCGTCAAGGACGGCACGCTGCATACGCCCACGCCCGACTGCTTCCTCGACGGCATCACGCGCCGCTCGGTGCTGGCATTGGCGCGGGCGCGGCAGATGCCGGTGGTGACGCGCCATATCGAGCCGCAGGAGCTGCCGGGCTTCTCGGAGGCTTTTCTCACGGGCACCGCCGCGGAAGTGACGCCAATCTCGCAGATCGGGCAGTACCGCTTCACGCCGGGCGAAATCTCCAAGATGCTGATGCACGACTACAGCGAAGACGTCCGCCGCGAAGTCTCGTTGGTGGATTTGGACAAGTAGGAAATCATCCTGCGGGATGGAAGAAGTCGAAAATCTTCTTCGCCAGCGTGCCGGAAACCCCCGCCACGCTTTCGATGTCGGCGAGGCTGGCGCCCGCCACCGCCCGCGCCGAACCGAAATGCTGCAGCAGGGCGCGCTTGCGCCCCGCCCCCACGCCAGCGATCTCGTCCAGCGGATTGGCGCCGATGGCCTTGGAGCGTTTCTTCCGATGGCTGCCGATGGCGAATCTGTGCGCCTCGTCGCGCAGCCGCTGTAAGTAATAGAGCACCGCGCTCTTCTGATCGAGGCGGAAGGGCGCCCGTCCCGGCAAGTGAAAATGCTCATAACCTGCGTCGCGCTCGGCGCCTTTGGAGATCGCCGCCAGCGCCACGCCTTCCACCCCCAGATCGGCGAACACTTGGCACGCGATCGCAAGCTGCCCCGGCCCGCCGTCGATCAGCACCAGCTCGGGGCGTTTTGCCTTGGCATCCTCGTCCTCTTTCATCAGCCGCGCGAAGCGCCGCGTCAGCACCTCGCGCATCATGGCGTAGTCGTCACCGGGGGCGAGTTCCTGGGTCTTGATGTTGAACTTGCGGTACTCGCCTTTCTCGAAGCCTTCGGGTCCGGCCACGATCATGGCGCCCACGGCATGCGCGCCGGAGACGTGCGAGTTGTCGTAGACTTCCACGCGCCGCACGCTTTCGAGACCGAAGGCGTCGGCGACGCCTTCCAACAGTTCGCGCTGCGCGGAATTCTCAGCATTGCGCCGGGCGAGCTGCTCGCGCGCATTGGTCAGCGCCATCGCCATCAGATCGTGCTTCTCGCCGCGCTCCGGCACGGCGACCGCGACCTTGTGCCCGGCGCGCAGCGACAGCGCCTCGGAGAGCAGGGCGCGGTTCGGAATGTTCTCCGAGAGCAGGATCAGCTTCGGCGCCGGCCGCTCGTCGTAGAACTGGCCGATGAAACTCTCCAGCACTTCGCCGAGGGACAGCTCGCCCGTCTGGCGCGGGAAATAGGGCCGGTTGCCCCAGTTCTGTCCGGCGCGGAAGAAGAACACCTGCACGCAAACCTCGCCGCCCTGGGCGAAGGCGGCGAACAGATCGGCTTCCGAGAAGCTCGAGGGATTGATGCCCTGCGTTTCCTGGATGTAGCTCATGGCGCGCAGCCGGTCGCGCAGACGCGCGGCGCGTTCGAAGTCGAGCGCTGCGGCCGCGCCGTCCATCTCCTTCGCCAGTTTGCCCTGGACGGTGCGGCTCTTGCCTTCGAGGAAGCGCTCGGCCTCGCCGACCAGCTCGCCGTAA
This sequence comes from Alphaproteobacteria bacterium, assembly GCA_003158585.1. Lineage (GTDB taxonomy): Bacteria > Pseudomonadota > Alphaproteobacteria > Micropepsales > Micropepsaceae > Rhizomicrobium. The sequence continues at coordinate 7,154 of PMKE01000136.1, read as the reverse complement.
GCCGCCGCGTCGATGCGCCCGACGCAAGGCGCACTGCAACGCTTGATCTGATGCAGCAGGCAGGGCCGCGTGCGCGACTCGAACACCGAATCCGAACAGGAACGCAGCAGGAAGGCGCGCTGCAGGGTGTTGAGGGTGCGGTTCACCGCCCCCGTATTGGCGAAGGGGCCGAAATAGATGCCCTTGATGCTTCGCGCGCCGCGATGCTTGAGCAGCTGGGGAAATTCGTGGTCCTGCCGCAAGAGGATGTTGGGGAAGGATTTGTCGTCGCGGAACGACACGTTGTAGCGCGGCTTCAGCCGCTTGATGAGATTGGATTCGAGCAGCAGCGCCTCGGTTTCCGAGGCCGTGGTGACGAACAGCATCTCCGCCGTTTCGTGGATCATGCGCGCGATGCGTTCGGTGTGCCCGCCGGACTTGGCGTAGCTGGTCACGCGCTTCTTCAGGCTCTTGGCCTTGCCGACATAGAGCACGTCGCCGGCCGCGTTCAGCATGCGATAGACGCCCGGCGAATCCGGCAGCGTCTTCAGATAGGCTTCGATGCGGGCGATCCCGGTGGTCATCGCGCGTCATATAAAGCGCAATCGGAGAGTGCGGTCCATAGCGACAGCGTATGGACGTTTTCCGATAAATTGCGCGATTACTAACGGCAAACGCAGCGGCGTGCGAGATCCTACGCGGCGGCGGCGGCGCTTTCGGGCCTGGCGATGCAGCGCCAGGCGGGGAACGAAATCGTGCAGGCGGTACCCTCGCCGGGCTCGCTTTCGATGGCGAATTCGGCGCCGTGCAGTTCGGCCAGTCGTTTGCAGAGGGGAAGGCCGATTCCCAGGCCCTCGTTTTCGTGTTTCAGCGGACTGGCGAGCCTGCCGAAGGGCAGCATGGCGAGCGGAATGTCCTCCGCCATCATGCCGATGCCGGTGTCGCGCACCACGAGATCGACGCCGTCGTCCCGCCTGCGAACTGCCGCGATGGTGATCTGTCCGTGTCGCGGCGTGAACTTGATGGCATTGTGCGTCAGGTTGATCAGCATCTGACGGACTTTGGTTTCGTCGGCGCGCAACAGCGGCAGTCCTGCGGCGATGTCGATTTTCAGACCCAGATCGCCCGTCTGCGCCATGGGCCGCATCACGTCGAGGCAGCCTCTGATCACCGCCGCGAGATCGACCTCGCTTTCGACGAGCGTCAAAGTGCCGGCTTCGCCCCGGGAAAGCTCCAGGATTTCATCGATCAGCGTCAGGATGTGCTTGCCGCTGGTGTGGACGTGCGCGGCGTAATCCTTGTAGCGGGCGTTGCCGAGTGGCCCGAAATACTCCTGGTGCATGGCCTCGGAAAATCCGAGGATGGCGTTCATCGGCGTGCGCAACTCGTGGCTCAGCTGCGACAGGGTGGACCATTTCTCCGTCCGTGCCGTGTCGCGTTCGCTGAGGGCCTGCTTCAGCGAGCCGTTCAAGACCTCGTTGTCGACGTGCAGCTCGATGCTCTCGGTCGCGGATCGGGAGAGATTTCGCGCCGCAAAGCCGATAACGATCAGGAACAGAATCAACAAAATGCCGTTTGCGGCGATAGCGGGGTTCGGCTGCACGATCTCGATCATCGCTAGCGACAGGCAGAACGGGACGGCATAGGCGAAAAAGGCCGGTAGATAGGTGACGATGGTGGTCAGCGCTCCGGCGCAGATGCCGGCCGCCACTACCGTCATCAGAACATACTGGTTGTCGGTGCCCCAGATCGGCAGGCCGAAACAAATGCTGCCCCACAGCAGTCCCGACGCGAAGGCTCCTATGGAGAAACGTATCGCCCAGCATTCGGTGCATTTTATTTTCGCGGTGGTCCGCAGGAAATGCCGGTAAAGCAGGATGCGCAAACCCGCCACCAACGCCGTCACCGCCAGCCAACCGACGAGGACCGAGCGCGGAAAGCTTTCCTGGAGGATGAATGCGACGACGCAGGCAATGACGAAGTTGGCGGGAACAGCGAAGTTGCCGCGATAGAGAAGCCGAAGCTTCTCGGCCAGGATACGGTTCGAGCGGTCAAACTCGCTCGCGAGTGGTCCGTTCATCCGCCTCTCCGGGTCCGTGGGGACTACGCGAATTGCAACCTCAAAGAGTAGGGCCGGGGCCTTTAATGCAATGTGAAAGCAGCGTTTACCGTCTTCGCGGCACACACCGCCCGCGGCCCCGCTGCGGTGCTCGATTTCGGCGGACAGGTTGGTTTACGTGCGCTTGCGTTCGATCTCGACGCCGGCCGATTCCGCGCCGGGAAGAGCGTGCAGCTTCTCTACGCGCACGCGGGCAGACTTCACCCGCGCGTCCTCGAAGCACAAGGCCGCGATGCGTTCGGCCATCGTTTCGGCGAGGTTGGTGTGGCCGTTGGTGACCAGCCCGCGAATCCTCCGCGTGAGGGCGCCGTAATCGACCACCTGATCCAGCCTGTCTTCGATGATCGCGGCATCTTCCACAGCCAGATCGACATTGATGCGGATGGGCTGGAGCTTGCCCTTCTCGTGGCCGTGCACGCCGATCAAAGCGAGCAGTTCCAGATTGCGGATGAAGACGTGGCGCACGGCACGCTCGGCATCGGCGATGCGAAGAGGATGAACGTTGCCCGGCGAACCCATGCCTACTCCTTCACGACGACGTCCGGCGTCTGCCAGATGAGGTGTTGCCCGCCGTCCACGGCGATCATCTGCCCGGTGACGGCTTCAGCCTGCAACAGATAGCGCACCGCGTCGCACAAGTCCTGAGGCTCGGCGCCGCGGCCGAGCACGGTGGCCTCGCGCTGGCGGGCGAAATCGGTTTGGCTCTGGCGCGCGTTAATGATGGTGGGACCGGGGCCGACCGCGTTGACGCGCACCCGCGGCGCCAGCGCCTGCGCCAGCGTCGTGGTCAGCCATTTGAGACCCGCCTTGGAGAGGCTGTAGGAGAAGAACTGCGGCGTCGGCTTCAGCACCCGCTGGTCGATGATGTTGACGATGGCGCCGTGGCCGTCGCGGGGCACCTGGCGGGCGAAGGCCTGGCTCAGCACGAAGGGCGCTCGCAGGTTGGTCTCCATATGCTTGTCCCAGCTCTCGCGGCTGACGCTGTACCAGTCGTCGTTTTCGAACAGCGAGGCGCTGTTGACGAGGGCGCAAAGCGGCCCCAGTTCCGCCGCCGCACGCTCGACCAGCGTCGCGGTATCGGCTTCTTGACCGAGATCGGCTTTCAGCAGCGCCACCTTGACGCCCGAGGTCTGCGCATCGGCAGCGGTGGCGCGCGCTTCCTTTTCCGAGGAGTGGTAATGCAGCACCACGTTCCAGCCGTGCCGCGCCAGATCGAGCACGATGGCGCGTCCCAGCCGCTTGGCGCCGCCGGTGACGAGAACGGTCTTAGGCTCGTTGGTCATGGGGGAACCCTACCATTACCTCCCCCTTGTGGGGAGGTCGGCGAGCATAGCGAGCCGGGTGGGGGGCGGTCATTCGTATCAAACACCGCCCCCCACCCGAAATCTCTTCGCTGCACTTCGATATTTCGGCCTCCCCACAAGGGGGAGGTGATAATTAGTGCAGGAATCCCACCAGCTTCTTCACCACGTCCAGGCTCATGTGGCCGTCTAAAAGGGCGCCCGAAGTCCAAATTGCCCCCGAGACCGGACCTCCCTGGGCCTCGTCCGCTTTGCGCCATCTCCGGTCATTCGACACGCCGCCAATTTAGTGCGCGGCAATTTCGGCCAAGTTCGTGATGTCGGTAATTTTAATAGCGAGAAACCGGGGCGTAGCGAGACCTGTGGAATGCTGCCACCCGAAAATACCGGTCACAGTACCCGTAAAGTAGTGTTGGTCCTTTGGGTCGGCATAGATGTTGAGAAACAGCGTATATTTGATCCGCTCAAGGCCGGACACCTTCAATTTCTTCGACGCTACAAGGGCGACTGCCATGTTCGGGCAGTCAGCGTCATAAACGCCGGGGCCAATATCAATCCCAGGACCTTTGATGGCTCCGTGCACGCTGACGAGTTTACCTACAAACTGTTCGGGATGCTCCTTGAGTGCACAGACGCTCGTCGATAACGGGTCGTCCGATGCTTCGCAAATTGTTGCCGCCGAGATGAAAACCAAGAAGCTGGCAGCAACTCCTCTGAGGGTCATCTGTCCCAATCCGTACCGGGTACTGACTCAGCTTAGGACGGTTCGGGAATGACCGGAAGTGGCGCCTTTGAGAACAAGGGCTTAAGGCAGCTAACGTCCCGAAATCTGCCCTAAGCTGTTAGGCGGGGGTGCGCCAATTACGGTCATCGCTTGGCCATGCGGCCCGAAAGCTGTCATCACCTGTTGCGTATCCGTCAGGCCACGTTTTGCTCATGGACGGTCGTGTCATCCTAATTCCCAATGTTTGCTGCCAAGAACATTTCCAGCTCCTTCAGTACGCGCACACGCGTGTCGGCGGTCTCCATATAGTGTGTCTCGTGATCAACGCGGACGAACTTTACGCTTTTCCCGGCATGAAGAAGGGCATCGTTCATTTCCTCGCTTTGGTCGATTCTTACCGTCGTATCATCAGTGCCGTGCATCAACAGGATCGGGCATATGATGCGGTCGGCATGGAGTGCCGGCGAAACGGCTTTCAGCTTGTCGGAATCGTTAAAGCGACTGCCAATGTATCGTGTCCAACTCGAGATCATGGCGGAATCGTTGCCGTAATCTTCTGCGCGCGTTTTTAAGAATTTATCCAGGTCAGTGACGCCTGCCCAGCTTACCGCGCAAGCGTAGAGATCCGGCGTGAAGGCCGCCCCCGCCAAAGACGCATACCCGCCGTAACTTGCACCCACGATGCAAATGCGTTTCGGATCGGCGATACCGTCGGCGACTAACTTCTTCACGCCGTCGGAAATGTCATCTTGCATCTTAAGCCCCCATTCGCCGTAGCCCGCTTCTTCAAACTTCACCCCATATCCGCTGGAGCCGCGGAAGTTGGGCTGCAATACGGCGTATCCGCGGCTGGCGAGAAACTGCGCCATCCAGTCGAAGCCGAGTTGATCGCGACTCATCGGCCCACCGTGCGGCATGATGACCGTCGGCAAGTTCTTCGCCGGTTTGCCCGGCGGCAGCGTCAGGTAGGCGGGGATATCTAACCCGTCGCGCGCCTTATAGGTGTAGCTAATGATCTCTGCGATCTCCGCATTGCTTAGCTCCCGATAAGTTTGGCTGATCTTGGTCGCTACATGAGTTGTGCGATCGAGCAGGTAATAACCCGGCGGTTGGCGCGGCCCGCTCACTACTACAATAACCTTGTCCTGCGCAGTAGTCCAAGACACGGGAAAAACCTCCATGCCCGGAAATGCCACTTCGAGTCCTTTTTGCAGTGCTTCCATCTTGGGGTCGAAAAAACGGACTTGCATTTGGTCGGCGACAAAGGACACACCGATCACACGACCGGTCCATGGATCGGTAAGCGCATCGCTGATGTCGTAATGTGGATCCGCAAAGACCGGAGTTTCCTCTAAATCAGTGATCGCAATTTGAGTCATGCCTTTTGTGCCAGTTGCATCGACTTTGACAATCCTATCGATAGCAGTGCCGTCGGCGCTCAGGCCGACAATGCCAGTCCCACGTCCACCCGTGACGTCGAAAACTCCGGCCTCCTTCCATTCGCCGTTCACGAAAATCTTGAGATAGTCCTCAAGCGGATGTTTTTTCCGGTCTATGCGCGCGACAACATGCCCATGACCGTCCATTATCCAGTCATTTGTGTCAGCATTTCCGTAAGCAAATCGCTGTGCCTTTCCGGTCGTCACATCGACACTGTACATCGTGTCATAGTACTCGTCGCTCACGGACGGCGCAAAAAGTGGAATGAAGACGTGGTTAGGATCGTCGAGATCGATATCGGCGATTGCGGCGCCATTCAAGTTCTCGTAGACCCACGTCGAATCCTTGAACAACACTACTGCGTTGTGACCAGTGGAGTCGACGGACGCTGTCCGATAGAAAGTGCGCACCGTGCCGGAGTCCTCCATCTTCTGGCTAATTTTCAGAATGATCAGAAGGCGATCATTTTTTGCCCACGATAGCCCTTCGATGAACCCGTTCTCATACGGGAGAGCGATGGGCTTTGTGCCAGACTGTCCGCTGATGTCGTAAATCACGACCATCGGGCGTCCGTTCATTGTCTGAATCAATGCAAGATGGTTCCCGTCTGGTGATAGAACAGGCTGAGAAGCGATAGGCAGTTGCCCGAATACCTCTGCAGGAGGTGGCGTTTGCGCGAACACGTCCGACGCCACCAGTAAAAACCCACATACGACAAACGCGACGCTTCGTGTCGCTCGAATAGCCTGCGCCATAGCCAGATCCCCCGCGTCCCTTCGCGGAAGCGAAGTTAGCGTACGACCACAAACGTAGCCAGAAAATTATCGCTATGGTTGAATTAGAGAGACAGACCATTGGCGCAGTTAGTATAGCGATAAACTATCTCGTATTGGGGAAATGAGTGCATCTAATGATGTGCCTTGGGAAACGGACGACCGCTAATGGCGCAAAACGGAACGTTGGCCGAATGGCCGGTTTGGGGCCGGAGGCGCCCCCAACAACCTCTTGCGAGCGCGAGTAAGTGTTATTGCAGAAATCCCACCAGCTTTTTGACGTCGGCCAGGATCGGTTCCGCGAGGGCGCCGGCCCGTTCGGCGCCGTCGGCAAGAATCCGGTCGATCTCGGCCGGGTCCGCCAGCAGCCGGCGCATCTCGGCCGCCAGCGGCGTCAGCTTGGTCACCGCCAGTTCGGCAAGATCGTTTTTGAAGGCGGAGAACTGCTGCCCGGCATAACGTGCGATCACCCCGGCGCGCGGCTCGTCTGCCAGCGCCGCATAGATGTTGATGAGGTTCTCGGCCTCGGGCCGTCCCTCCAGGCCCTTCTCGTTTTCCGGCAGAGGCGCCGGATCGGTCCTCGCCTTCCTGATCTTCTGGGCGATGGCGTCGGCATCGTCGGTGAGGTTGATGCGCGAATAGTCGCTCTCGTCCGATTTCGACATCTTCTTGGTGCCGTCGCGCAGGCTCATCACGCGCGTGCCCATGCCCAGGATCACCGGTTCGGGCAGGGGGAAGAAATCTGGCGCCGCGAAATCGTTATTGAACTTCTGCGCGATATCGCGCGTCAGTTCCACGTGCTGCTTCTGGTCCTCGCC
>PMKE01000074.1 GCA_003158585.1 Alphaproteobacteria bacterium | reverse complement strand
CGTTGACGAAAGTGGGGCTTATACGTTTTCGGATGCAACGAATCCAAACCAGACAGTTCTTTTCACAGCAGAACCTGACCGGTCGTTGCTGACACGGCTTATCGTCGACAAATTTGCAGGTATTGAAACAACGCCGAGCCAAATAGAGAGTTTCGTTGTTTGTCATACCGCCTTTCGCGAAACGCATTATAAGAAAGTTCTAAAAACGTTGGAGGACACCAACCGAGTAATACCAGTTAATCCTCCAGCAAAACGTAGGCGTGGCACATACGCGGATATGAGCATGAGGCTGCTATTTTTGCCTAAGCAGGAATCATAGCTGCGTTTTGACGGCAAATGTAAAATGGGCGGTTATAATCAAGTTTTGACAAATGTGATCGCTGTGCACCTTTCAGTTCGTCGCTAACACACAGAACCACTCCCCCGCTTCAGCCTTCGCCCGTCCAAACGCTGGCGCTATGGACGGCTACGGCGCGACAAGTCGCAGCTTCCGTCTTCGCCTTCGTCCTTCGCCTGCCGATGACGCTGGCGCTATGGACGGCTATACCTCGACAAGTCGGCTTCGACGGGATACGCCCGGCTGCGCCTGCTACTCCCCCCTCCGTCCACCTTCGCTCCTACGGAGCTTCGGTGGACACCTCCCCCGTAAACGGGGGAGGAAAGGAACTGAGCGGGGGAGGAAAGCATTGGCCCGCCTAGCCCTTTTTCCCCTCGCCTGCTATAGTTTCGCGCTTGAGTCCTGGGGGACCCAAACTCAAGCAGATCAAGTACTTCCGGCGTCCCGAGAGGGGGCCGGAGGGGCATCCGGAAACACCACGGCGGAACAGTTCCCGCGGCAGAACCAACGGCAGTCGAACGACCCATGAAAATCAACGTCGAACGGGGCGCCTTCCTGAAGGCGCTGAGCCACGTCCAGAGCGTCGTCGAGCGGCGCAATACCATCCCGATCCTCTCCAACGTCATGGTCGAGGCGGCCAAGGGCCAGGTGAAGCTCACCGCCACCGATCTCGACATCGAGATNNCGACATCGTGCGCAAGCTGCCCGAAGGCGCCCAGGTGCAGGTCGAGCTGTTGTCGGCCGAGGGCGGACGGCTGGCGGTTTCGGCAGGCTCGGTGCGCTTCGAGCTGGCCTGCCTGCCCAAGGAGGATTTCCCCCAGATGGCGGCGGGCGCCCTGCCCCACAAATTCCATCTGGCGGCCGACGACCTCAAGCGGCTGATCGACAAGACGCGCTTTGCGATCTCCACCGAAGAGACGCGCTTCTACCTCAACGGCATCTATGTGCATGCCGCCAAGGAGGGCAAGACGCAGACCCTGCGCACCGTGGCGACCGACGGCCATAGGCTGGCGCGCTACGAGCTGGAGCNNATCGACGGCACCTTCCCGGATTACCAGAGGGTGATCCCCTCCGGCAACGACAAGGCGCTGTCGCTGGAGTCCAAGGAGTTCGGGATGGCGGTGGACCGCGTGTCGACGATTTCCGCCGACAAGACCCGCGCGGTGAAGCTGGTCATCGCCAAGGACAAGGTGACGCTGTCGGTGGTGAACCCGGAAAGCGGCACGGCCACCGAGGAACTCGGCGCGAATTATTCGGCAACGCCGATCGAGATCGGCTTCAACGCGCGCTATCTGATGGACATTACGGGCCAGATCGAAGGCAAGTCGGTGCGCTTCCTGCTCTCCGACGCCGGCTCGCCCACCGTCATCGAGGACACCGACGACCCGCGCACGCTCTACGTCCTCATGCCCATGCGGGTGTGATGGTCCGCGAGTTCGGTGCAGTCCCCCCACCCCGGAATGATCGCTTACGCGATCCTTCCGCCCCTCCCCGCGTTGGGGGAGGGGAAGAAGTACGCTTGGCCGTCACGCGCTTGCAGTTGACGAATTTCCGCTCCTATGCGGCGGCGGAGTTGAACGTCAGCGGGCGGCCGGTGGTGCTGGCCGGGCCGAACGGCGCAGGCAAGACGAATATCCTGGATGCGATCTCGCTGCTGTCGCCCGGGCGCGGCCTGCGCGGCGCGAAGCTGTCCGAGCACATCAGGCGCGGACCCAGCGAGGCGCTGTGGGCCGTGGCGGCGACCGTCACGCGCAATGAGGAATGCTACGACATCGGTACGGGCCTGGCCTACGGCCCGACCGGCGGCGAGAAGCGCGTGGTGCGGCTCAACGGCGTGGCCGCGCAAAGCTCCGCCGATCTCGGCGACGTGGTGCAGATGACCTGGCTGACGCCCGCGATGGACCGTCTGTTCATCGAAGGCGCGGGCGGGCGCAGGCGCTTCCTCGACCGGCTCGTGCTCGGCTTCGATCCGGCGCATGCCCGGCGCGCGGGGCGCTACGAGACCGCGATGCGCGAGCGCGCGAGGCTGTTGAAGCTCGGCCCGCGCGATCCCATGTGGCTCGACGGGCTGGAAAAAGAGATGGCCGAAGCAGGCGCTGCGTTGGCCGAGGCGCGTGCCGCGACCGTCGAGCGGTTGAATGCCATGCTGGCCGAACGCGGCGAAGCAGGCGCTTTCCCCTGTGCCCAGCTCGCGGTGCAGGGCGAGACCGACGCCCTGCTCTCGGAATTCGGTGCCGACACGGCGGCCAAGATGCGCGACCTGTTCGCGCGTGTCCGCATCCGCGACGCGGAAAGCGGCCAGACCACCTTCGGCCCGCATCGCAGCGACCTCGGCGTGCGTCACACCGCCAAGCGCGCCGACGCCCGCGAATGCTCGACCGGCGAGCAGAAGGCCCTGCTCGTCTCCATCGTGCTGGCTGACGCCTGGGAGCTGTCGCGCGCCCGCGAAGGCCGTGCCCCGCTGCTCCTTCTGGACGAGATCGCGGCCCATCTGGATGTACACAGAAGGGGGGCTTTGTTCGCGGAAATCATGGCCTTGGGCGCCCAGGCGTGGATGACCGGTACGGACTTGAATTTGTTCGAGAATTTGAAGGGTAAAGCGGACGTTTTCGCAGTGGACAACGGCCGCTTTACGGTCCAGGAATAGCCCATGCTGAGCCTTCATTCGTACCTGATTTATTGCGCGCTTTACGCGATCTGCATCGCCGTGCCCGGTCCGGGCGTTGCGGCGATGGTGGCGCGCGCGCTGGGCTCGGGATTCCGTTCGGCCGTTCCCGCCGCAATGGGCACCCTTGTCGGCGATCTGGTGTGGATGACGCTGTCGGCTTTTGGTCTGGCGGGCCTAGCCGCGGCAATGGGTCAGTCCTTCCTGATCGTCAAATATGCAGGCGTACTCTACCTCCTCTACATGGCCTACAAGTTCTGGGTAGCCAAAGTGAGTGAACTGCCGGAAATCGTGCCCGCGACAATGAGCCAGAGCTTCTTCTCGCAGCTGTCGGTGACGCTCGGCAATCCCAAGGCGATGGGCTTTTTCCTGGCAGTGTTCCCCCAGGTGGTGGATCTGAAGCATCTGAATGCGGCGGGGTATCTCCAGCTCGTCCTTGCGACGGCGGTGCTGATCCCCTCGATCATGTTGGCATATGCGGCATTGGCAGCGCGCGTGCGGGAACTCCTGACGAGCCGGCGCGCACGTAAGGGCATAAACCGGGTTGCGGCGGTCGCGATTGCGGGCGCCGGACTCTGGGTGGCGGTGAGCGAATGAGCGAAGCGGCAAAACAGCAGCAGGAATCGGACGACTACGGCGCCGACAGCATCAAGGTCCTCAAAGGCCTCGATGCCGTACGCAAGCGTCCGGGCATGTATATCNNCCATCGACGAGGCGCTGGGCGGCTTCGCGGACAAGATCGACGTGGTACTGAACCCGGACGGCTCTTGCACGGTGCGCGACAACGGCCGCGGCATCCCCACCGACATCCACGCCACCGAAGGCGTCTCCGCCGCCGAAGTCATCATGACCCAGCTCCACGCGGGCGGGAAATTCGACGACAACGCCTACAAGGTCTCGGGCGGGCTGCACGGCGTCGGCGTGTCAGTGGTCAACGCGCTCTCCGAATGGCTCGACCTGCGCATCTGGCGCGACGACAAAGAGCACTACATGCGCTTCGCCTACGGCGACGCGGTGGCGCCGCTGAAGGTGGTCGGCGAGGTGAAGGGCAAGCGCGGCACGGAAGTCACCTTCCTGCCGTCGACCAGAACCTTCACCATGACCGAGTTCGATCTCGCTACGCTGGAGCACCGTCTGCGCGAGCTGGCGTTCCTCAATTCCGGCCTGACGATCAGCCTGACCGACAAGCGCGGCGTCGAGCCGAAGGAAATCAAGCTCCACTACGAGGGCGGGCTGGAGCAGTTCGTGCGCTATCTCGACCG
>PMKE01000125.1 GCA_003158585.1 Alphaproteobacteria bacterium | reverse complement strand
TTGACCGCCGAATAGGACGACAGGCAGTCGAGATAACGCCGTCCCTCCACATCCCAGACATAGACACCCTCGCCGCGCGTCAGCACCACGTCGAGCGGCTTGTAGTTCGAGGCGCCGTAGCGCTCTTCGAGCGCGATGTAGGCCTCCGTGGAATTCGGAGCACGCTCCGCACGCGGAGATGTTCTTACCAAGTCCATCTTATCCTCCCGGGGATAAGCTCTATTGCGCGGCCACCGCCAAAGGGGCCGCCACACGATGACGGTTGAGCCGCAGCGTCATGCAATAGGCTCCGCCGCCCGACAGGATGAAGGGATCGAGACCGACGCCTGTCACGCGGTAGCCGCGCTCGGAAAGGCGGGTTCTGAGGCCGTCGCGGGGCCGCGCCATCACGATCTCGCGGCCGAAATTGACGGCATTGACGCAGAAGCCTTCCGCATCCTCGTCGCTCGCTTCGATCAGCATGTCGGCCGGCACCGCGGATCGAATCGTGGCGCGCGCCGCATCGGAAAAAGCCGGCGGATAATAGACGATCTCGCCGCCCGACAGTGACAGGAAACAGGTGTCGAGATGGTAGTAGCGCGGCGACACTAACTCGAGCGGCACTACAGACGCGTCGAAGAAACTTCTGACGACGCCCGCAGCCTCGCGCACCGAACGCTGGCCGTAGCCGACCCAGAACTGCTGGCGCGTCTCGTCCCAGATGCAGTCGCCCGCGCCTTCCTGGAAGCAGCCCTTAGGAAATTGTTCTACCGTGTCGAGCAGTCCTTGCGCCTTGAACGACTGGAACGCCTTGAGGAACAGTGGTTCCTCGCCGCGCCTCTCGTTGAAGCGGAAGCGTGCCACCATCGCGCGGCGGTCGAGCACCACGGCCGCATTGGCCGGGAACACCATGTCCGGCAGGCCGGCGGCTCCCTGAACGACACGCACCTCTGCGCCCGCGCCGGACAGCGCCTCGTGCAAGGCCGCAAACGCTTCCTGCGCCGCCCGGTAATGGCCCTTGGGGTCTGCTTGCCAAGCCGCGGGCTTCATCCACGGATTGATCACGTAGGCGACCTCGAAATGAGAAGGATCGACCAGCAGAAGAGTGGGTTTCTCACGCATGGCTACACCGTTTTTTCTTCACACTTTCAGAGTGCGCCGAGAGCTTGTTAACAGAAAGACAGCAAGGTGTTGTAATATGCACTATAATCTGTCATTTTGTTCAGTAGAGATGACTAAGTGACCAATCCGACATGGACGACACCGATCGCAAGCTTGTGGCCCTGCTCCGTGCCAATGCGCGGCTGCCTGTCGCCACACTGGCCAAGACGCTGGGCGTCTCACGCGGCACGGTACAAAACCGCATCAACCGCCTCGTCGAACGAGGTACGCTTCAGGGCTTTACGGTGCGCCTGCGCCAGGAGGCGGAAGTCCCGCGCATCCGCGCCATCATGATGATCGAGATCGAGGGCGAACGCACCGACCGCATCCTGAAGCAGCTTCGCGGCCATCCCGAAGTCGCCGCAGTCCACACCACCAACGGGCGGTGGGACATGATCGTCGAACTCAACACCGACACGCTGGAAGCCTTCGACCGTGTGCTGCACCGCATCCGCCAGATCGACGGCATCTCGGCGTCCGAAACCAGCCTCTTGCTGGCGAGTAACCCGATGTAGCGGGATCAGGCAGCGACGTCTCTCAACTGAACGATATCGCACAGATTGGCGAGCTGGCTTCCCAGTTCGTCGGCGTCCACGAAATCGATGCTCGGCTTGGGATACATATAGAGGAAATACGACGTGATCTGGTCAAACAGGATGACGTCGGTTCCCACCTTGGTGATGTTGCGCGCCATGCCGCGCAGGCATTCGGAAATCTCCGAAGCGCCCGACTCGCTCAGGATTGCGTTGACAATCTTCTGAAGGGCAAGCTGGATGTAGCCCGTCGAGCCGTCGTGCAGCTTGTAGAGCTGACGGGCAAACTCCCGCTTCAGCTCCATCAGGTCGTGGTGTGCCCCCTTGGAGACGCGGCCTTTGGGCGTGATACCCTGCAAGATGTTCAAGACGCGTTGAAGGCGCTGCGGCGAGTCGCGCGAGACGATGTCGTAATAGATGAGCGCTTTCCAAGCGAAGATCACGTTGGCCCATTCCGAACGCGGGATCATCAGCGCCTCGAGGAACGGATTGCTGCTTGTCGCCGCCGTGACGTTCCACACCTGATCGATGAAGCGCCCCATCTCTTCGTCCGAGGCTACTTTGCCGAGCGCCTTCTGCAACAACGGTTTGAACGCCTGGAAGGCGTCCGAGGATGCCTTGTGCGTGAGTGCATAGCTTTCCGCAAAGAAAGTCGGCGCGACTACGATGCCTTCGGCCCGCAGGCGCTCCGTGACGATGAAAGGGTCCAGCGTCGGCGATTGGCCGAGCGTCTCCAGCACCTTTACGTCGTGTTGCACATGCGGGTCGGCCAGGCTCGAATCGATGTGGACGAGTTCCTTCAGATGGTCCTTGAACTGATGTTCCTCGATAAAAAAAGAACGGCCGCCGATGTCGAGGCGCTTCGGATCGAAGGGAATGAATATCTTGGTGGCGACCTGGAGGTTGCGCGTGAACAGCTCGCGCTCGTTGTCGCGTATGTTGTGCTTGGCCAGGATCGAGTAGTTGAGCGCCTTGGCGTGGAAGATACAGCTGGCGCTGATGCCTTCCGTCCGGCTCCCGGCCGAGGCAGCGTCGGTGAGATCGATGAGGTTAAGAATGCGTCCAGAATTCGTGTTGCGAATCCTGTGGAAGCTTCTGACCTCCTTGCGGTCTCGAAATCCCGTCGTGATGCTCATGCGCCCCACCGCGCCCTTTGGCGGGGTAAGTATCGTGCGACATAATTGCTTACTTCTAAATTGGGTTGTAGACCGCCGGACTTGCTCGGAGACTGACAAACGGAACCTTAATCGCATGGTTTGCGATTAACGCCTTCCGCCGGAAACGGGCCATTATGGCATTCCGAACAGATATACTTAACGGCTACGGCCTTAAAAAAAGTGCGTGATTGCCCTTAAAGTGGAAAAAACGGTTCCTATCTGTTTGGAGTACGGTCTTCCGGGAGGGGTGTTTTGAACGATCAGGTGCAAGATTCCGGCGCCGACCTCATCGAGCGGCTCGGTCTCACAGCCCCCAAGAAGAAGCGCCGTATCCGCAAATGGATGTGGTGGACCGGCGGCATCGTCGTCGTCTTGGTGGCGGGCTTTCTGCTGTTCGGCCGGGGCGGCGCCAAGCCGGTTTACGTCTTCCAACCGGCCGGGCATGGCACCCTGACGTTGAGTGTCAGCGCCACCGGCACGCTGGCGCCACGCGTGCAGGTGGACGTCGGTGCCGAAGTCTCCGGGCGGATCGACGAGCTCTACGTCGACTACAACGACCATGTCACCAAGGGACAGAAGCTCGCCCTGATCAACACCGACCAGATCATGGCCCAGCTCGGCCAGGCGCGCGCCACGCTGATGCAAGCCCAGGCGACTCTGGCGCAGAGCGAAGCGACTTTCCATCGCGACGAGGAACTGCTCAAGAGCAGGGCCTTGTCGCAACAGCAATACGATGCCGCCAAGGCCGATTATCTGCGCGCCAAGGGCGGCGTCGCGCTGGCGGCGGCACAGGTGCAGCAGAACGAAACGCAACTCACCAAGGCCACGATCTATGCGCCAATCGACGGCGTGGTGCTTGACCGCAAAGTTTCCAAGGGTCAGACCGTGGTGGCCTCGTTCAGCACACCGGTGCTGTTCACGCTGGCCAGCGACCTCACCCAGATGGAACTCGACGTCGACATCGACGAAGCCGATGTCGGAACCGTCAAGGCCGGCCAGCGCGCCGAGTTCACGGTGGGCGCCTATGCCGACAAGAAGTTCACCGCCAAGCTGATCCAAGTCCGTTCCAACTCGACCACGGTGCAGAACGTGGTGACCTACAAGGGCGTGCTGCTGGTCGACAATGCCCAGCTCCTCTTGAAACCCGGCATGACGGCCACGGCGGAAATCATCACCGGCACCCTGCCGGACAGCATCCTGGTTCCTACCGCGGCGCTGCGCTTCGTGCCGCCGGCCATCCAGACGACCGCAATCCCGGCGGCGCCGGTCGGTGTCAATCTCGGGCGCGTCTGGACGGTCGAGAACGGCGCGCTGAAGCCGCATGACCTCAAGCTCGGTGGTACCGACGGCCATTCGACGCAAGTTCTCCGCGGTGACCTCAAGCCCGGCGATAAAGTGATCACCGACAGCAAGACCGCTGGCGGCGCCTCGGTCACCGTGAGCGGTTGATGAGCGCCCCGCTGATCGAACTCAGAGACGT
>PMKE01000103.1 GCA_003158585.1 Alphaproteobacteria bacterium | reverse complement strand
TCTGATCAGCGGAGGGCTCGGAGACCTCGGCCTCTTGGTCGCGCGTTGGATGGTCGAGCAAGGGGCGCGGCGATTGATCCTCTTGGGGCGTAGCAAACTCCCGCCGCGTTCTAATTGGAATTCGGTGGAATCGGGAAGCCGCCTGGCCAAGCAAATCGCCGCCATACGAGAACTGGAATCTTCGGGAGCCAGTGTGCATCTGGCGTCGGCCGATGTGGCGAACGAAAAGGAGTTAAGCGGCTTTCTGGAGGCGTTTCGTGCGGAGGGCTGGCCGCCGATCCGGGGCGTGGTGTATGCGGCTGGCGTGCTGCAGGACGGACTGCTGACGCAACTCGATGCGGCGTCGCTGAATACGGTTTTGCGGCCAAAGGTGATGGGCGGCTGGCTGTTGCATCGCTTGCTCCAAGACGATGCCTTGGACTTCTTCGTACTATTCTCGTCCGCGGGTTCCGTGCTGGGCCAGCCCGGTCAGGGAAACTATGCCGCCGCCAATGCTTTCCTGGATGCCCTGGCGCATTACCGGCAAGCCAAGGGCCTGCACGCCCTGAGCATCAATTGGGGCGCCTGGGCCGGAGAGGGATTTGCGGATTCGGTGGGAGGCAAGCGTCTCGCCGCGCGCCTCGCGCTCCTGGGAATTGGCAGCATCGCACCCGAACAAGCGCTGGAAATACTGGAACGGCTGCTCGGACAAAGCGCAACCCAGGTTTTGGCGGTGCCGGTCGACTGGAAGCAGCTCCGGGAGGTTTTTCCGGCGGGAAGTGTCCCGCCGCTGCTCTCTGAATTGGCGCAAGAGGAAGTCGAAGTCCCCCGTCCCGCGGGCCGCACGAGCGAAAAGAGGGATGCCCTTCTTGCGGCCGAACCCGCGGAACGCCGGCAGCTGCTGCAATCGTATCTGAGCGAGCAAGTGGCCCGCGTGCTCGGACTCAGCCCGTCCAAGTTGGACATCCAGTTACCCCTGAGCCATCTCGGTCTGGACTCCCTAATGGCGGTCGAGTTGAAGAACCGGATCGCGGCCGACCTGAAGGTGAACGTGCCGGTGGTGAAATTCCTCGACGACTTCAGCGTCGACCAGGCTGTCACGCAGGTGCTCGATCTACTGGCTGCCGAGGCTACGAACGCCACGACGGCTCCGGTCCGGGCCGATGCACAACCGGCGGGGCAGAATAATGCGGAACGTCTGTTGGCGGACCTGGACCAGCTTTCGGATGAGCAAGTGAATTCGTTGCTCTCCGACATGTTGGAGGAGGAGAAGAACGGTTCCCTGCCTGATTCGGAGCCGGGCAGTCTGCTGCAGCCGTCGCTCAAATCTCGAAGCGCCACGAATAAGACGGGCTAATGGGTATGACGCAAACACGGGCAATTGCGGCCGCGGTGGGGTTGAGCGTCATGGCAGGCGCGGCGCCGGGGGCTTCTGGACCACAGGTCTACAACTACTCGATCCACCATCCGGTCTACGGCAAAATCGGCACGCTCACCGACACGATCGACCGTGGCTCGGTGACGACGCGGATCGACGCGCGGCTGCGGATTGAAGTGAAGATTCTGGGCATCGTGGTCTCGCGCCAAAACACCGACACCACTGAGATTCTGCAAGGCGATCGGCTGGTCTCGCTGCAAAGTGTCACCGAGAAGGACGGAAGGCACTTTGAGGTGCATGGCGAGATTCGAGGCAACCAGTTCGTGGTAAATGCGACGACCGGTTCATTCGCCGGTCCGGCAACCATCGCTCCTTCGGACCCGTGGATCCTCAAGCGCACCGGTGAGCAGACCGTGATTTTCACGGACACGGGCAGAATTACCAATATGTACATTTCCGGCGGCCACTACGAGACGATTTCCGTGAACGGCGCTTCGGTCTCCGCCCGGCACTTCACTGTAATGGGCGACAAGCGGCAGGAAGTCTGGTTCGACAATCGGGACATTCCGGTCATGTTCCGGACCGTCGAGGAGGGCACACCGATCGATTTCGTGCTGCAGGATGCGGCGACGGCCCCGGTCCCTGGTGCACGCTAGAGCATCGTGCATTCAGACGAGATCGCGTAGTCCTCATGCTTCGACAGTCGGTAGCGACAGCGTGCCGACCAGCATGAGGGGCGACTCCGTCTGAAAGCATTTTACTCTAGGTGACTCATTTTTGTCCGCGCAAAAAAAACGGCCGGGCATCGCTGCCCGGCCGGGTGATCGAATTTAAGAACGCGGTTTACGGATTCGCGTCCGCTCCGAAGCGATAACGCAGCTCGATGCCGAACATGCGCGGCGCGCCGAAGATCGAGGCGTTGGTGCCGATCTCGTGCTCGAGGGCGTTGGCGCCCACCTTATAGGTCCGATTTGTCGCGTTATTGAGGAATGCGCTGGCGTCGAAGTCGGACCCCAGCACGCCGTTCCAGTCGAGGCGGAGATTGACGATCCCGTAATCGCCCTGGAAGGCATCCGGCTCTTCGTCGGAGACGTCGCTGAACCAGACCTTGCTCTGCCAGTACCAGGTGGCCGAGAAGTAAGGCTGCCCGTAGGAGCCGTCGACCGGCAGATGGAAGCGGCCGGTGAAGCCCAGCTTGTGCTTCGGCGTGTAGGCGAAAGGATCGCCCTTGTGGTTGGCCACTGATGTTACCGTCATGCCGGTATAATCGAGCGTCGCCGGAAGCAGGAACGAATCGTAGCTCGCCTCGGTATAGGAATAGAACGCCGTGATCTGGAAGTTCTCGTCCGGAATGAAGGTGGATTCGAACTCGAGGCCCTTGATGGTCGCCTTGGCGGCGTTGACCGTCAGCACCACCGGAGGCCGCGGTACGGTGCCGAAGCCGACGATGTCGTTCTTCTGCACGTCCTGATACCAGCCGTAGTAGAGGTCGAAGTTCGTGCGGCCCGGCACGCCGAGGATTTCCCAATTGTTCTTGGTGCCGACCTCGATATCGGTGAGGAACTCGGGCTTGAACAGCAGATAGTCCGGATTGACGCCGGCCGCGCCGCTGTTGAAGCCGCCGCTCTTATAGCCGCGCCTCCACGTGGCGTAGAGCAGGGTGTCGTCGCTCGCCTGATAGTTGGCGCCCAGGTCCCAGGTCGGTGCATGGAACGATGCGGTGTAGACACTGGAGGTTCCGGTGAGGGGATAGGGACATGGTGCGTCCATAGTCACGGCGTATTGAATGCACGATAAGGCGGTTGCGATCTTCTTGTCCCAGGTGTAACGGCCGCCGCCTGTGAAGCTGAGGCCTTCCACCCATTGGGACGCATCGAAGGTCACGTGACCGTAGGCCGCCAGGGAGTTGCCGCCGTTGCTCAGGGCGTCGACTTCCGTGCTGCCGAGCGCCGCGAACGGTCCGAGGCCCGAGCCGCCGCCGAACACATCGCGTTCCACCTCGGCATAACCGCCGCGATAGTCGTGCTCGTAGTAGAAGCCGGCGATCCAGTTGAACATCCCGTCGCCGTTCTCGCCCGAGACCTGGAATTCCTCGGTGATCTGGCGCGAGTTCTGCTCCCAGGTCCGCGGGTTTGGAATCTCGAGCAGCGGAGCCGCCGAGCCGTCGTAATCGAAGGCCGACTGCGTCTTGTCGCTGAGATATCCGAAGATGTTGCGGATGCGCAGATTGTCCGTGATGTCGTACTGCGCAGTGTCGCTTATGCTCCAAAGGTGCCGCTTGTAGAACAGAGGAATGGTCGAGGTGGTCTTGCGAACGCCCAACGCCTGCTGGCCCGCGAACGTCGGTTGGAACATGCCTGTATAGATGGTGTGAATCTGCGATTGGGCTTCCGCAGCCGCCGCATCCGGAGCGTAGGTGTCCGCCATCCCCTGCGCCACGGGCAACGGCAGGAAATACGGGTCGTTGGTGTAGGTATCGACGATGCCCTGCCAGACATACGGATAAACCAGCGCCGTGACCTGGGCGCCGTAGCGTCCCTGCAAAGTCGATTCCGGTGCGATTCCGGTGAGCACGGCGCCCGTGCCGTGGTCGTGGGTGTTGAGGTAATTGAAGGCGAGATAATTCTCGAAACCGGCGAACGGCTTCGCGGTGACGCCGACGCGGAACGCGTCATAACTTACGTTGTCCAAATCGCTGCCGTCGGAGAGATTTCGTGTGAACCCGTCGCGCCGGTTCCAATCCCCGGCCGCACGGATCATCAGCTTGTCGCCGAGCACCGGTACGTTCACCGCGCCCTGGACCTCGTGCATCGAGAAGTCGCCCACCTGTCCGTCGATGTAACCGCCGAACTGGTCGCTAGGCTTCTTCGGCTGGAACAGCACGGCGCCGCCCGTCGTGTTGCGGCCGAACAGCGTGCCCTGCGGTCCGCGCAGAACCTGGATGTTGTCCATGTCGTAGTAGTTGCCCGGTCCGCTGGCGCCGAACGGCACTTCGTTCAGATAGGCCTGGACACCGGGGTCTGCGCCTCCGAACGGCTGGCTCTGGCCGCGGATGGTGAAGACGTTGTCGTCGCGCGAGCCGAGACTGCCCGACACCGTCAGGGACGGGGAGAGCTGTTGCAGGTCGATTGCGGTCTTCAGATTCAGCGTGCGGATGGTCTCCGGTGTGATCGCCGTGACGGCGACCGGGACGCGTTCGAGACTCTCGGCTTTGCGCCGGGCCGTCACGGTGACGGTCTCGATCGACAGCACCTGGTTCGACGCGGTGTTGCCCGTATCCTGTTTGGCCGTATCCTGCGCGCTCGCGGGCGCACTAAGCATCGTCGCGCTCAAGAGACCGAGCGCAATCGCCAATTTCCGGTTTTGCATACTGACCCCTCCCTTTGCCGCTGGCCGGTCAGGTATGCCGAAGCCCCCTGCAACCAATCCGGCCAGGGCTAACGGGCAGTATAGCGCAACTTGCCGTCAGGGGCGATTTGCCGGGCTAACCGATGCATTTGCTGAGGAATTCTGCGGCCCGGCGGCAACACCGGGAAGGCCGTCCATCCTATCTTCCATTTTAATGAGGGGAATGCCGCTCGGACGTTCGATATTTCTTAGTGGATACAACTGGTTAGACATAATGACGCAAGCCATGCCGGTCTTTCCGGCGCCGGCCGATAGCTGTGGGCGTTTTCCTTGCCGCCCGGGAATCCAGCCGTTACAAGGCCCGCTTGTCCTGAAAGGCACGCCATGAGTCCCGAGAAAACCTCCAGGCCGAAAGCGCGGCTGCCGCGCGGATTTCGCGATCGCACCGCGGGCGAGATCGCGGCGGAGCGCCGCCTGATCGACACCATCCGCGGCGTCTACGAAAGCTACGGCTTCGCCCCGCTGGAGACCCCGGCCTTCGAGTACACCGACGCGCTCGGCAAATTCCTGCCCGACGTGGACCGGCCCAACGAAGGCGTGTTCTCGCTCAAGGACGACGACGAGCAGTGGCTGTCGCTGCGCTACGACCTGACGGCGCCGCTGGCGCGCTACGTGGCGGAGAATTTCCAGAACCTGCCCAAGCCCTTCCGCCGCTATCAGGTGGGCCCGGTGTGGCGCAACGAGAAGCCCGGCCCCGGCCGCTTCCGTGAATTCACCCAGTTCGACGCCGACACGGTCGGCAGCAATTCCCCCGCCGCGGATGCCGAGTTGCTGATGATGGTCTGCGACGCGCTTGAAGCGTTGGGGCTGAAGCGGGGGGAATATGTAGTGAAGGTCAACAGCCGGAAATTGCTGGATGGCGTTCTGACTGGCATGAATGTCGATCTGTCAAAACGTGGAATGGTTCTGCGCGCCATAGATAAGCTAGATCGATTGGGCCAACATGGCGTGCGACATTTGCTCGGTGAAGGGCGCAAGGATGAATCTGGTGACTTCACAAAAGGAGCCGGATTGCTGCCGTCGCAGATCGTGTTGTTAATGGATGTGATTACCACGCCATCCCAGACCGCTTCAGTGGAAGGTTTGGAATTGGCTTGGGCAAAATCCGATAGTTCAATGTCTTTGTTTACTGCCGCCGCCGAAGCCGTTGGCGAGCTCGGTAAAATTCTTAAAATATTAGATCATCAAAACTATCTCGACCGAGTTCAGATAGATTTGGGAACTATCCGCGGCCTCGATTACTACACCGGCCCGGTGTTCGAGGCGCAGTTGACGTTCCCGGTCACCAACGATGCCGGCGAGACGGTGGTGTTTGGCTCCGTGGCGGGCGGCGGGCGGTATGACGATCTCGTGGCGCGGTTCACCGGCCAGCAGGTTCCGGCGACCGGCATTTCCATCGGCGTCAGCCGGTTGCTCGCGGCGATGCAGCAGCGCGGACTGACCGGCGACGAAAAGCCCTTGATCGTCGTGCTCTCGATGGGCGATGCGGCGGCGAGCTTCGCCACGGCGCGCGAGTTGCGCGGCGCCGGGCTGCGGGCGGAAGCCTATGTCGGCACCAAGAAGATACCCGACCAGCTCAAATATGCCGACAAGCGCGGCGCGGCGTTGGTGGTGATGGAAGGCGACGACGAGCGCGCCAACAAGAAGATCACGATCAAAGACCTGAAACGCGGTGCCGAAGTCTCGAAGGCCGTCGAAACGCGTGCGGAATGGGTGGGGGCGCGTGCCGGTCAGGAGACGGTGGATCGCGACAAGCTCGTCGAGAAGGTTCGCGAAATTCTGGCGCGCAAAGGCTGACCCATGCCCGCCTTTCCGACATACGGTCCGGAGGAGATCGGCGCGCTGAACAAGGTCGCGGGCGCGGTGCTCGGCGTCTTCGATAAGCGCGGCTACACGCGGCTCGAGCCTGCCATCCTCCAACCGGCGCAGATCTTCGTGGACCGCTCGGGCGAGGAAATCCGCAGGCGCACCTTCGAACTGACCGATCCTTCGGGCCGCGAGCTTTGCCTGCGCCCCGATCTCACCATCCCGACCTGCAAATGGCAGGTGGAGAGCGGGGGCGCCTATCCCGCGCGGCTTTGCTATCACGGGCTGGCATTCCGCCATGCGCCGGGTGCCGGAGAATTCTATCAGGCGGGCGCGGAGCTTCTCGGTCTTGCCGACCGCGCCGCGGGCGACGTGGAAATGATGAGCCTCACCGCGGAGGCGCTGCGCGCCGCGGGGCTTACCGAATTCGACATGATCGTCGGCGATCTCGGCCTCTTCGCCACGCTGGTGGACGCGCTCGACGTGCCGGCGCAATGGCGCGGACGGTTGAAGCGAAACTTCTGGCGCAGCGGTTATTTCGAGGCGCTGTTGGCGCGCATGGTGGCGGGCGGAACGAACGAGGCGCAGCGCGCCGTCGATGCGCTGCACGGCCTCAAGCTGATGGACCTCAAGCCCGCCATCGAAGCCTTGATCGACAAGGAAGGCGATGCGCCGCTCGGCGGGCGCACGCGCGAAGAGATCGTCGAACGCCTTACGATCCAGGCTTCGGACGGCGCGGCACCCCGGCTCGATGCGGACGTCGCGGAGATGATCACGGCGTTCCTCAAGGTGAGCGGGCCTGGAGAAGCGGCGCTGGAAGACATCCGCACGCTGACCAAGCCCGTCGCCGCCAAGATGGTGAAACCGCTCGCCGCGATGGCGGAGCGCCTGCGCGCCCTGAAGGGGTTGGGCATCCCGCCCGAACGCATCCGCTTCGTGGCGCATTTCGGGCGCAATCTGGAATACTACACGGGCTTCGTGTTCGAGTTCTGGGCGCGCGCGGGCGAAGTGGCGGGCGGCGGGCGCTACGACACGCTGCTGGAGTCGCTCGGCGCGCCGCGCGGCACCACCGCCATCGGCTGCGCCATCCGTACCGAGCGTCTGGTCAAGGCGAGGGGGCTGTGATGGAACCGGTCACGCTCGCCATTCCCTCCAAGGGTCGCCTCAAGGAACAGGTGGACGCCTGCTTCGCCAAAGCCGGCGTGGCGCTGAAGCAGATTGCGGGCGCGCGGGGCTATCGCGCGACCGTCGAAGGGCATCCTGGCATCGACGTGATGCTGCTGTCGTCGTCGGAGATTGCATCCTCGCTGGCGGGCGGCGACGTACATCTCGGGATCACAGGCGAGGATTTGATCCGCGAGGCCGCGCCGGAACTCGAAGGCCGCGTGGCGCTCTTGAAGCCCCTCGGCTTCGGTTACGCCGATGTGGTGGTGGCCGTGCCGCGCAGTTGGGTGGACGTTTCCACGATGGCCGATCTCGACGACATCTGCGCCGCCTATGCGCACAAGCATCGCAAGCGCCTGCGCATCGCCACGAAGTACACGCAGCTGACGCGCGCTTTCTTCGCCCATGCCGGCATTTCGGACTACCGCATTGTGCCGAGCGCGGGCGCCACCGAAGGCGCACCGACCGCCGGTACCGCGGAAGCCATCGTGGACATCACCACGACAGGTGCGACGCTGAAAGCCAACGGCCTTAAAATCCTCGACGACGGCGTGATCCTGAAAAGCCAGGCGACGCTCGCCATGAGCCTTGCGGCGGAATGGGATACTGACATGCGCGCCGCCGCCGCCGCGCTGGTAGGGCGGTTTGGAGCGACGCTGCCGTCCTGAGTCAGTGCGGCGGCTTTTCGCCCTTGTAATCGTAGAGCACGCGCAAGCCGCGCGACAGCGCCGCCGGGAATACCGAGTTGTGCGTCTCGTCCGGGAAAACCATCACGGTGCTTTCATAGCCGTCGAGCTTTGCGTCTTTCATCAGCGCCGCGAATTCGACAAGATAGTCCACCATCGGAGAGCCTTCAGGCGGGGGCTGGTTTTCTTCTCCGCCGACGGACCAGAACACCTTCACCGGCAACGACCGATGCTCGGCGATGAACTTCTTGGCCTCGGCAAAGATCATCCGGTTGTCGTACCAGAGCGACGGGCTGACGATCAGGTAGCGGCGGAAGAGATCGGATCGGTGCAACAGGGCGTAGGTCGCGAACACGCCGCCGAAAGAATTGCCGACGAGCATTCGTTCCGCGGGGTCCGTGCGAAAACGCCGATCGATCTCGGGCAATATGTCGTCTGCTAGCACTTTCAGGAAGGCGGGGCCGCCGCCGGACAGCTTCTGGATTTCCGGTCCATAGCCGTTCTCAAGCGTGAAGCTCGGCGTGTAATCGCGGGTGCGGGTACGATGATAGATGTCGATGTCGTCTTCGGCGCCGGGATAGGCGATTCCGACGATGATCGATTCCCGCGCCTGACCGCGGTCCGTGTAGTGGCGAAGCAGATTCCTGGTGATTGCGAAGGAATAGTCCGCATCCAACAGGAAGATCACCGGAAACCGCTCTGCCGTGCGTTTTTCGTAATTGCGCGGCAGGCTTATGTACAGCTTGAACTGCCGAACGTTATCGGGCGTGACGTAATCGATGACTCGGGTGTCGTTGAGCGCGTATCGGTCGTCAAACCTCAACACGCTGCAGCCCGCAAGCAAGCAGAGCGAGCAAAGCGCGGCTGCTCGGATAAGCCGTTTCATTGCGGCGAGATCGGGCCCGCCATGATGTCCGGATCGTTGATGTGCTCGGCCTTCCAGCGCATGGCCTCCATGATCCGGTTGCGTCCCGAAGGATGATCGTAGAACACGAACTCCTCCAGCGGCGTGGGATCGAGCTTGCGGTATTCGGCAAGCTTCAACGCCGAAGTGGCAAACGCGTCCGGCTGGCGCGCCACGTTCAGTCCGAAGATGTCGGCCTGTATCTCATGGGTCCGGACGATCGTGTTGCTGATGGGCGTCGCGAAGAAGAAGAACACCGAGAACAGCGCCATCACCAGCGGCAGGCCCGCCGGATCGCCGAGTGATTCCACATCCCATTGCTTGCCGAAGACCCTCACCAGACCGTGGAACGCCCTGTCTATGAACCAGAACCCTACGAGGATCAGCAGGCCGAACCAAGTAACGAGGATGCCCACATGGTTCATCACATAATGACCCATCTCGTGTCCCAGCACGGCAAGCACTTCGGACGGCGTGCAGCGGTTGAGCAGGTTGTCGTTAAGCGAGATGCGCGTGGTGCCGAAGATGCCGGATACGTTGGCAGAAACGCGTTTGGATTGCTTCGAAGCATCGAAAGTGTAGACATTGTCGGCGGGAATCCCGTTCGAGCGTGCCATCGACAGGATCGTCGATTTCATCGCGCTGTCCGGCAGCGGGGTATAGTTGTTGAACAGCGGCGAGATGTAGACGGGTGCGATCATGATGAAGAACACCATGAAGGCGACCGAAATGCCCGTGGCCCAGACCCACCAGTTCTGCTGGACTTTCCGCGCTACCGCGTAGATCACCGTCAGAAGAACTGTGAATGCCACCAGACTCACCAGGAACTGAACGCCGAAATCCCGCGCCCATTGCATGAAGGTCTGATTGGATAAGCCGTAGGCGTGTTCGCGTATGAAGCCTTCGTAGATCGTCAGCGGCAGGGACAGAACGGTCGTGATGACGACGTACTGCACGACATAGATAGGCGCCTGAAGGAAGCGGAAGCGCGTGATCTTCGTCGCGATGTTGCGCATGCGGGCCGAGATGTGCAGCCACAGCAGCAGACCCGCAACCGCCAGCACGTAGATGACGTCCACCACCTGCAGGACGTAGCCGCCCTCGAAATAGGCGTCGGAGCGCGCTCTGTCCTTCGGACTGAGCCGTGCGACATAGGCGTCCACCGCCTTCTGCTGGTCGAAATGGGCCACCCCTGCCGGCGGCAGTTGCGCGACCTCGACATGCGCCGTCGGCGCGGCGGCAGGCCCCTGCGCCTGTGCGGGCGTCCAGAAGGCTCCGGCCAGGATGATGAACAAGAACGCCGCGAACAATCGTTTTGCCATGACTCCCTCCCGTGACACAAACCCAACCTAGCAAACCATGTGCGGTTGCCCCCGCGCAACGGATCGTGCCATGACGCTTTGTCGGATTTTTCAGGAATGAGCAATGGCCGATCTGTCCACTATCGATCGCGGGAACGGCGAACGGGTCGCATATCGCCGCCTGGAAGGCCGCGATCCGGGTGTCATGTGGCTCGGCGGGTACCACTCGGACATGGACGGCAACAAGGCGCAGGCCGTCGCCGCCTGGGCCGGTCGCAGCGGCCGCGCCTGCCTGCGGTTCGATTATTACGGCCACGGCCGGTCCTCGGGCGATTTCCGGCTAGGCACCATCTCGCGCTGGCGCGACGACGCCCTGGCGGTACTCGATACGGTCGCCCAAGGACCGCAGATCCTCGTGGGTTCCAGCATGGGCGGCTGGATTTCGCTGCTGCTGGCGCGTGCCCGGCCGGAGCGCATCGCGGGGCTGCTTCTGATTGCGCCCGCCGCGGATTTCACGGAAGTCCTGATATGGCAACGCCTGCCGGAGGCCGCGCAAAGGCAAGTCCTGGAGGAGGGAAGCTGGCTGCGGCCCTCCGATCATGGCGATGAGCCGTATCCTGTCACGCGCAAGCTGATCGAGGACGGGCGGAGCAACCTCGTTCTTAACCTCAAGACGGCGCCGGGCGTGCCCGTGCGCATCCTGCACGGCATGGCGGACCAGGACGTGCCGTGGCAGCATGCCTTGACGACCGTCGAGGCCATCGAGGGCGATGTGTCGCTCACTCTGGTGAAGCACGGCGATCATCGCCTGTCCCGGCCCGCCGATCTCGTGCTGATCGAGCGGACCCTGGATGGGCTGGTTAGGGACGTGGACGGATGATGAAGCGAACCTGCGTTCAAATTGCCGTGATCGCCGCTTTCGCCGTGCCCGCGGGCGCCGCGCCGTTGGAGATCGCCAACTATTCCCAATGCGTCGCACTGGTGGACAGGAACGCAGCCGCCGCCGAGGAAAGTGCCCGCTCCTGGCAGACGCATGGCGGCGGCGCAGCGGCCATGCATTGCAACGCGCTGGCGCTGTCGGCGCTCAGGCGTTACGCCGAGGCGGCGCGCGTGCTCGACGCCTTGGCGCGCAACCGGGACATCGACGCCGCTGACCGCGCCCAACTGTTCGATCAGGCGGGCACCGCCTGGATGCTGGCCGGGCAGGGCGGCAACGCCGCGCAATCCTTCTCGGAGGCGCTGGCAGCCTCCCCGAACGACATCGCCATCCTGGCGGATCGCGCCCACGCCCGCGCCATGCTGAAGGACTGGAAGGGTGCCGACACCGATCTCAGCGCCGCGCTGCTTCAGGACCAGAACCGCGCCGATCTTCTGGTGCTGCGCGCCAGCGCCAGATGGGCCCTGGGGCGAAAGGAAGACGCCGCGACGGATATCGTGCGCTCGCTCGAACTCTATCCCGATTATCCCCCGGCGCTCGTCGAGCGCGGCAGGATGAAGTACTCGGCCGGCGACAAGGCCGGCGCACGCAAGGACTGGTCGAAGGCCGCAGCCTCGGGCCAGGGCGAAGCCGCCGCCGCTGCGAAGCGCTACATCGCGGAGCTTGACGCCGAACCCAAACCTATTACGGGGCAATAGCGTGGGGCATCAGTCCGCGTTGATTGCCTGCGGTTTCCTATTGCTCGCCGGTATCGCGCATGGCGAACCTGCCGGCGGCAGTTTCGCCGAATGGCTGCGGGCGGACGCTGAGAGGCAGGGCACCGTCCAATCTTTCGAACTGTACCTTAAGAATGCCGGTGTCGGTCACGTCTTGCCCCCCGATCAACTGCTTCTCAACGCCACGAGTTGGCAATACTGCAAGCTGGATTGGCCATACTCGATACCGCCGCGGCCACTTTGGTCGCACATCGTGAAGACACTGAAATTCATTCGCGACGAAGTCATCCCGCTCGTCGGTTCGGTCAGTGTCGAGTCGGGCTATCGTGAACCCAAGCTAAACCGTTGCGCGCACGGCGCACCGAGGAGCGCACATGCGGAGTTCTATGCACTCGATCTCGTGCCGCAAAGGACTACGACGCAACAGGCTTCGATTGCCTCGCTCTGTAAGCTACACCGAGATCGCGGACGGGCTTACAACTTCGGCCTAGGTTTCTATGGCGGGATGCGATTCCATATCGACACCAAAAGTTACCGTCTTTGGGGATCGGATAATCACGCCGGGACTTCGCCGTGTTTGAAGGCACAGAGCGCTAGGCACTGACGGTCCATTCGTCGCGGACTGCCGTATCCTTTTCCAACGGCATATGCTCAGCAGAAAGCTCGGTAAAGCGCCGCTTGTCGACAAGGTGCGACAGCGCCCACACCGCCATCGCGCGCACCAGCGGCGAGGGGTCGCCGAGCAGGCGTTCGGCCTCGCCGGCAAGGGCGGGGTTGCCCGAATTGCCGATGGCGATGAGCACGTTCCGCACGAAACGGTCGCGGCCGATGCGTTTGACGGCGGAGCCGCGGAACAAGGCACGGAACGAGGCGTCGTCGAGGCGTGCAAGGTCGGAAAGTGAAGGCCGATTCAGGGCATCGCGCGCCGCAAACCGCGCTTCGCGCGAGGTCCGTGCGAACTTGTTCCAGGGACAGACCGCGAGGCAGTCGTCGCAGCCGTAGATGCGGTTGCCGATGGCTGCGCGAAACTCGCGCGGGATGTGATCCTTGTGCTCGATGGTCAGATAGGAAATGCAGCGCCGCGCATCGAGTTGATACGGTGCCGGAAATGCCCGCGTCGGGCACACGTCGAGACAGGCGCGGCAATGGCCGCAATGATCGACCTCCGGCTCGTCGGGCGCCAATTCAAGCGTCGTGAACAGCGAACCCAGAAACAGCCAGGAACCGAAATCGCGGCTCACGAGATTGGTGTGCTTGCCCTGCCAGCCGAGGCCCGCTTCCTGCGCCAGAGCTTTTTCCAGGACCGGCGCGGTATCGACAAATACCTTCGCGTCGCCGCCGAACGTACCGACGACGAACCCGGCCAGCCGCTTGAGCCGCTTCTTGAGCACGTCGTGGTAATCGTCGCCGCGGGCATAGACCGAAATGGCGCCCGAACGGCGCTGCTTCAGATCGTCCAACGGGTCGTGATCCGGCGCGTAATTTGCACCCAGGACGACGATGCTCCGGGCCTCGGGCCACAGGAGAGCCGGATCGGCGCGGCGATCCGCGTTGCGCTCCATCCACTCCATCGTGCCGTGGAAGCCCTGTTCCAAAAAAGTGGAGAGACGCGTCGCCGTATCGCGTGGCGCAGCAGCGCGTACAAAACGCACTACGTCGAAGCCTTCCTCCAGCGCCCGCGCACGGACGGCCTCGCGGATGTCAGAAGTCGAGTTCGGCATAATGCGCCATCGGCGGCTGGCCGGGCACGCGGTCGGCGAGCAGCGAGCGGAAGGACGGGCGCGACTTCATCCGCGTGTACCATTCGCGGATCGCAGCGTTGATGTCCCAGGGCACCTCGCCGAAATAGTCCAGGGCCGAGAAATGTGCCGCCAGCGCAAGGTCCGCCATCGTGCAGAGCCGTCCCGCCAGATTGCCCCGCTCCTCGACGGTCTTGCCGAGCACCGGCAGCATCTCGCGCAAGGCCTGCCGGCCGCCGCGGATGACGTTCATGTCGGGCGTCGAGCGCGTCGGCGCGCCGGTGAAGCGCGGATTGGCCTTTTCGTAGACGATCCTCCTGGTTACCTGATCGCCGAAGACTGTCACCGTCCAGTCGAGCCAGCGCAGGGTCTCGCCGCGTTCGGCCGCGTCCTCGGGGATCAGCGGCACTTCGGGATAATTGCCCTCCAGGTGATCGACGATGGCCCAAAGGCCCTCGCAGCGCGTGCCGTCGAGATCGACGAAAACGGGCAGATGCGCCGTGGCGTCGTCCGCCGTGTGCGGATCTATGACGAGGCGCTTCTCGCCCGCAATCAGGCGCACCAGGCGCGAAGCGGGCTGAAAGACGAGGTGGGTGAGATGGCGCATGGCGGGCAATGTAATTAAAATGTGCCTACGCTCCTAGAGCCTTGGCTACCCCGTACGCACCAATTTTACTAGCATCGGCCGCGGTGTATTGTCGGAGAGATTGCTTGGGGTGGGACGATGTCGAGACGCTTAGTATTTCTGGCGATTGTGGCCGCGACGGCCTCAATTAGCACCAGCCAGTCGAACGCTGCACAATCGAGCTTGTCCCGAGGAGACGCACTTCCGGGCGTCAGGATTGCCGTGGACCGCTTTCTAGACTGCGCGAGGGCTGAAAAGCCTCGCAATCTCGGTAAGCCCTATCGTGACAAAGATCGACCCTCACCGCCCGATTTTAATGCGTTCGAGTTTTGCGGTGCCATTGTCCATTGGGATGCACAGTTGGCAGCCGACATGAGGGCGTGCCTAGACAAGCGAACATTCAGCGAGGATGTTGATCGTATAGCGTCGCACAAACGCGGTGTGAAGGCCTATACCGTCCAGTACACGTGCCCATTGGGTTTTTGGCTTGTCTTGGAGGTTGAGACGCACGGATTTGACGGCAGGGTCGTGAAAATGGACGAGGCTGATATGCCGTAGCCCGTTGTCAGTCCGTGCAACTCTATTTCAGGCACCAGTCGAGTTCGTCGCGCTGGACTTCCCAGGCGCGTGTCATCACCGTTTCCGTGCGGCTGGTCACATAGGGCCCGGGGCGGGCGGCACGCCATTTGTCGGGATTGGGCAAAATCGTCGCCAGCCGGGCGGCCTGGGCCTTGGACAGCATCGAGGCGGGGACGTGGAAATAGGTCTGCGAGGCCGCCTCCGCGCCGTAATTGCCTTGGCCCCAATCGACCAGGTTGAGATAGGCGGTGAGGATGCGCTTCTTGGGCCACAACGCCTCCACCAGCACGGTGAGATAGGCCTCGGCGCCTTTGCGTACCCAGCTCCGGTTCGGCAGGAGGAACAGCGTGCGCGCCACCTGCTGGCTGATGGTCGATGCGCCGCGCAGGCGCTTCCTGGGATGGCGGTCGTGCTGCTTCAACGCCTTTTCGATGTCATCCCAGTCGAAACCGTTGTGGTTGCAGAAGTTCTGGTCCTCCGAGCCGACCACGGCGCGCGTCAGATTGGGCGAGATGTCGTCATAGGCGCGCCAGGACTGATGCACCGGCTGGAAGGTCACGGCGTCCAGCGCCATCTGCGGCGTGAACGGCACCGGCACAAAGCGGAAGATAAGGAGATAGAGGACCGGCAGCGGCAGCAGAAATGCGAACAGCACGACGGCGATGCGCCGCAGCCAGGGCCTGCGTTCGCCGTTGCCGTACCACGTCCAATGGAGAAAGGCGCCGAGCCTCTGCAATATTCTTTTCATCGTTTCCCCTCGCGAGAGGGAATTTAGAGCCTGACCCGCTTGAGGCGCAACGCATTGCCGATCACGGAAACCGAACTGAAGCTCATTGCCGCAGCCGCGATCATCGGGGACAGCAACCAGCCGGTGAACGGATAGAGCACGCCCGCCGCCAGCGGCACGCCCAGGGCGTTGTAGGCGAAGGCAAAGAACAGGTTCTGCTTCATGTTGCGCACGGCGGCGCGCGCCAGCTTGCGGGCCCTGAGCAGCGCCTTGAGGTCGCCCTTCAGGAGGACCAGTCCGGCGGTCTCTATGGCGGCGTCGGAGCCCGAACCCATCGCGATGGAAACGTCGGCGGCGGCCAACGCCGGGGCGTCGTTCACCCCGTCTCCGGCAAAGGCCACGACGCGGCCGTCGCGCCGCAACTTGTCCACGAGTTGCGATTTGCCCTCCGGGGTGAGGGAGGCCGCGAAATACGCGATGCCCGCCTCGCGCGCGATGACCGCAGCGGCCGCTTCGCCGTCGCCCGTCGCCATCGTGATCGCCAGTCCGTCGCGGGCGAGGGCTTCAAGCAGGGCTTTGGCATCCGGCTTCAACGTATCCTTGGCGGCGACGAGGCCGACGGCTTTGCCGCCCAGCCCCACGAAGATCACCGTGGCGCCGTCGCGCCCGAGTTGTTCCACTTCGGCCGCGAGAGACTTGGGGTCCAAGCCTTCGGAGCGCAGGAATTCCGCGTTGCCCGCAACCGCCGTCGCACCGGCGATTTTGCCTTTCACGCCTTTGCCCGTGACGCTGACAAAATCCGTGACCTCCGGCAGCTTCAGCGACTTGGCGGCTTCGGCCACGGCGTG
Source organism: Alphaproteobacteria bacterium (assembly GCA_003158585.1). GTDB lineage: Bacteria > Pseudomonadota > Alphaproteobacteria > Micropepsales > Micropepsaceae > Rhizomicrobium. The sequence goes on along the minus strand of PMKE01000103.1, from coordinate 1,035 downwards.
CGCCAGAGGATGAGCGCTCTTGGATTCCAGCGCTGCCGCAATGGTCAATACGTCGTTCTCTTGCGCCCCGGCGACGGCACGCACCGCCACGACTTTCGGCTTGCCCTCGGTCACCGTGCCGGTCTTGTCGATCACCAGCGTATCGGCGGAGGCGAGGCGTTCCAGCGCCGCGGCATTTCTCACCAGCACGCCCGATTGCGCACCCTTGCCGACCGCCACCATCACCGACATCGGCGTCGCCATTCCCAACGCGCAGGGGCAGGCGATGATCAGCACCGACACCGCCGCCAGCAGGGCGTAATCGAACGAGAAACCCGCCGACAGCCAGACCACGAACGTCACGACGGCAATGGCGGCGACACCCGGCACAAACCACGCCGACACCTTATCCGCCAAGCCTTGCGTCGGCGCGCGGCTGCGCTGGGCTTCCGCCACCAGCGCTACGATCTTCGCCAGCATCGTATCGGCGCCGACGCGCGCGGCGCGGATCACCAGGGCTCCGTTGCCGTTCAGCGTGCCGCCGGTCACCGCAGCACCGGGCGTCTTTGCGACCGGCACGGATTCTCCGGTAATCATGGATTCGTCGACGGCGCTCTCGCCCTCGATGACGATGCCGTCGGTCGGCACGGCATCTCCCGGACGCACCACGAGTTCGTCGCCGACGGCGACTTCGGCAAGCAGAATAGTCTCGGTTCCGTGTGCGCTGCGGCGCTGGGCCGTCTTGGGCGAAAGATCGAGCAGCGCGCGTAACGCGGCGCCGGTGTTGGCGCGGGCGCGCAGTTCGAGCACCTGTCCCATCAGCACCAGTGTGACGATGACGGCGGCGGCTTCNNGTGGCCGGTGACCGCGCCTTTCCAACCGCGCACGAAGAACGGCCATGCGGCCCACGTCACCACGGGCAGGGTGAGAACGGCCTCGACCCATTCGCGCAACACCGGCGACACGGCCGTATCGAAGATTCCCGTCTCGCCCAGCATCGCCAGCACAACGACAGGGAAGGCAAGCGCCAGCGAGACCTTGAAGCGGTTCAGCATG
>PMKE01000073.1 GCA_003158585.1 Alphaproteobacteria bacterium | reverse complement strand
TGCCAAATGCGATTCCCCTGCCGCGAGGGGGAGGTAAAAGAGGAGGGGCCATGACTCTTCGTTTAGCCTTCATGGGGACGCCGGAATTCTCGGTGCCGCTGCTGGCGGAATTGATCGCCGAGGGTCACGACATCGCTGCCGTCTACACCCAGCCGTCGCGCCCCAAGGGGCGCGGGCTGGCGGAAGAGCCTTCGCCGGTGGCGAAGCTCGCCACCGCGCACGGCCTTGAAGTCCGCACACCTGCCACATTGCGCAACGAAGAGGCACAGAGAGACTTCGCCGCCCTTAGGCTCGATGCCGCGGTGGTCGCCGCTTACGGATTGATCCTGCCCAAGCAGGTGCTGGATGCGCCGCGGCTCGGTTGCTTCAACCTGCATGCCTCGCTTCTGCCGCGCTGGCGCGGTGCCGCGCCCATCCAGCGCGCCGTGATGGCCGGCGACGACGAAACCGGCGTCATGGTGATGCGTATGGAAGAAGGCCTCGATACCGGCCCCGTGCTGCTGGCCGAACGCATCTCCATAGGCCGGCGCACGGCGGGCGAGCTGACCAACGAGCTGTCGCGCCTCGGCGCTTTGTTGATGGCCCGAGCCTTGGCGGAACTCGAAAACGGCGTCGTCGTCGAGCAGAAACAGCCGGCAGAAGGCGTCACCTACGCCAAGAAGATCGCCAAAGAAGAAGCGCGCATCGACTGGACGAAAAGCGCCTCCGAGATCGATTGTCTGATCCGCGGATTGTCGCCCTGGCCCGGCGCCTGGACGGAGACGAACGGCGAACGGCTGAAGATACTCTTCGCCGAACCCTATCCGCATCTGCCGGGCGAGACGGGTGAGCCGGGTGAAATCCTGGACGAAGATTTGACCATTGCCTGCGGTGACGGCGCCGTGCGCCTCGTGCGCCTCCAGCGCGCCGGCAAATCCGCCATGAGTGCCGTAGAGCTGCTGCGTGGTTTTTCGCTGCCGCCCGGCAGCAGATTGGGAATCGTGCCGTGATCAGACTCATTCTTTTCGTTTTCCTGATCGTGCTTTTTGTCATGGTCGTGCGGCGGGTTCTGGCCAAGCAGAGTCCGGCGGTCGCCGTCACGGCCCGAGGCGTCGGCCTGCGCGGCTGGCGGTCCGCTTGGTCCATGGATTGGAGCGATATACGCCAGATCGACGTGGTGCGGATGCCGAATGTGGGCGCCGAGCGCTTCTGCGTCGTGTTGTTCGCCAACAGCACGCTCTCCGTCTACGATCATTATCGCGGCTACGGCGATTTCGCCGCCGCGATGTTCAATCGCTGGCCTGCGATCAGGGCGGAATGGATGCGTGTTTTCGCCGGGCCGCAGGACATCAGCGAGCGCGTCACCGTCTGGCGGCGGGACAAAGGCTGATGGTGCGCTACCGCCTCACCGTCGAATATGACGGTACCCCCTTCGTCGGCTGGCAGCGCCAGGACAACGGACCGTCGGTGCAGGGGGCGCTGGAAGAGGCGATCTTCAAATTGTGCGGCGAGACCGTCACGGTCACCGGCGCCGGACGCACCGATGCGGGCGTGCACGCCCTGGGACAGGTGGCGCATTTCGACTTGGCGAAAGAATTTGCGCCGGAAAAAATCCGCGACGCGCTGAACCACTTTGTGCGGCCTGAGCCCGTCGCCGTGCTGGAAGCGGAAATCGCCGCGCCCGATTTCCACGCCCGCTTTTCGGCCAAGGCGCGCCATTATCTCTATCGCATCGTCTGCCGCCGGGCACCCTTGGCGCTGGAGCGCGGCCGTGCCTGGCATGTGGTGCATGAGCTCGACGCCGGGGCGATGCACGCCGCGGCGCAATCCCTGATCGGCCAGCACGATTTCACCACCTTCCGCGCCGCCGAATGCCAGGCCAAGTCGCCGGTCAAGACGCTGGACAGGCTCACGGTGCGCCGCGCCCTCGACGAGATCGACGTGGAAGCCTCGGCACGCAGCTTCCTGCATCATCAAGTGCGCTCGATAGTGGGCACGCTGAAGCTGGTGGGCGAAGGCAAATGGCGGGTGCGCGAAGTGGCCGACGCGCTCAAAGCCTGCGACCGCAGCCGCTGCGGCCCCGTGGCGCCGCCGGACGGCTTGCATCTGGTGAAGGTAGATTATTAATCCCGCCTGTCATCCCGGAAGCCACGAAGTGGCTGTCCGGAACACTTTGCAGCATGCGCTTGCTTGCCTGTGGGTCCCGGCCCTGCGCGTCGCTACGCGACGCTTGGCCGGGATGACAGGGTTTATTGCAGGTCGATCTGTTCCACCGAACCGGGATCGATCGGTTTTCCGAAGAAAATCTCTCCGACGCGCGCAAAGCGATCCGGTGCATCCGTCGCGAAGAAATGGTGCGGCCCCGGAGGGGCGGCGCGCGCCAGATCGCGCTCGGCCAAGAGTTGCGCCACAGCTTCGGCCGTGGTGGCGGCGCTGTCGACCAGGATCACGTCCGGGCCCACGACGCGCGCGATGACCTCTTTCAGCACTGGAAAATGCGTGCAGCCCAAGACCAGCGCGCGAGGCTTCGGCATCGTCGCCATCAGGGGATCGAGATAGCGATGCGCCACCGCCTCGACAATTGGGCCGCTGGTCAGGCCTTCCTCGGCCATCGGCACGAACAGCGGGCAGGCCTGCTGCACCACCGGTGCCTGGCTGATCTCGTGGATCGCCCGCACATAGGCGCCGCCCTTCACCGTGCCTTCGGTGGCGATCACGGCGATGGGGCCTTGCGGGGCGGCTTTGAGCGCGGCGCGCGCCCCCGGCTCGATCACCCCGATCACCGGCAAAGGCTTGAGCGCCTCCTGCAAGGCGGCCAGCGAAACAGAGGCGGTGTTGCAGGCGATGACGACGAGCTTGACGGCGCGTCCGGTCAGGGCATGCGCCGCCTGAAGCGCATAGCGGCGCACGGTGTCGGCGCTCTTGGTGCCGTAAGGCAGGCGCGCCGTGTCGCCGAGATATATGAATTGCTCGCGCGGCAGGCGCAGGGCGAGCGCGCGCATGACGGTCAAGCCGCCCATGCCGGAATCGAAGATGCCGATGGGTGCGTCATTCATTTGGGAGGGTTCTTGAAATAGGAATCGAGCAGCGCGGTATAGATTTGCGTTAGCCTTTCTATGTCGGCGAGGGCCACGCACTCGTTCGCCTTGTGCATGGTGGCATTGACGAGGCCCAGCTCCGCCACCGGGCAAGTGTCCTTGATGAAGCGCGCGTCCGAGGTGCCGCCGCCGGTCGAGAACGCTGGCGCCTTGCCGGTCACGCTCTCGACCGCCTCGGCGATCAGCGCCGTGAAGGGCCCGGGCTCGAGGGCGAAGGCGACGCCGCTCAAGGCATGTTCGAGCGTGATGGTGCAGGCTGTGTCCATCGCCACGGCCGCCGCCACGTTCTCAAGCAGCTTCAGCAGCGAGTCGGGGCCGTGCCGGTCGTTGAAGCGAATGTTGAACATCACACGCGCCTCGGCCGGGATGACGTTGGTCGCCGGATTGCCGACGTCGAGGCTGGTGAAGACGAGCGTAGACGGCTCGAAATGCGCCGTGCCGTCGTCGAGCTTGAGGCTGGTCAGCTTCGTCACCAGCTCGGCCGCAGCCGGAATCGGGTTGAGCGCCTTCAGCGGATAGGCGACGTGGCCCTGGGTGCCGGAGACGGTGGCGCGCACGTTGAGCGAGCCGCGCCGGCCGATCTTCAGCGTATCGCCCACGGCCGAGATCGAGGACGGCTCGCCGACGATGCAATGGTCGAGCTTCTCGCCCTTGGCCGCCAGCCAATCGAGCACCTTGCAGGTGCCGTTAAGGGCGTCGCCTTCCTCGTCGCCGGTGATGAGAAGGGCGATGGAACCCTTGAGCGGGCCATTTGCCAGATGGCGCGAGGCGGCGGCCGTGAAGGCGGCGACGGCGGATTTCATGTCGGCAGCGCCGCGGCCGTAAAGCACACCATCGCGGATGGCGGCGGCGAAGGGATCGTCACGCCACAATTTGGCGTCGCCGGGCGGCACGACATCGGTATGGCCCGCGAAGCAGAACAGCGGCGCGCCGGTGCCGACCCGCGCATAGAGATTCTCCGTCCGGTCGCTCGCTCCGAAGACGAGGCGGTGGCAGGTAAAGCCGAGCGGCTTCAGCGCCGCTTCCAGCACGGCAAGCGCGCCTTCGTCCTTGGGCGTCACCGAAGGACGGCGGATCAAGGCCTGGGCAAGGGCGAGGGGATCGAGGGCCGTCATGGATGCGGTTTATGCCGGGCCTCGGAAATGGTCAATCGACGCGCCTCAATCCCGCAACAACTCGTTGATCGAGGTCTTGGCCCGGGTTTTTTCGTCCACGCGCTTGACGATCACGGCGCAATAAAGCGCCGGCTTGCCTTCGCCGCCTCCTGTCGTGCCAGGAACCACGACGGAATAGGGCGGTACGCGGCCGTAAAGCACCTCGCCGGTGGCGCGGTCCACGATCTTGGTCGACTGGCCGAGAAAGACGCCCATCGACAGCACCGAACCTTCGCCGACCACGACGCCCTCGGCCACTTCCGAGCGCGCGCCGACGAAGCAGTTGTCCTCGATGATGGTGGGGGCAGCCTGCATGGGTTCCAGCACGCCGCCGATTCCCGCTCCGCCGGAGATGTGGCAGTGCTTGCCGATCTGGGCGCAGGAGCCGATCGTCGCCCAAGTGTCCACCATCGCGCCTTCGTCGACATAAGCGCCGACGTTGACGAAGCTCGGCATCAGCACCACGCCCTTGGCGATGTAAGCGGTGCGCCGCACGACGGCACCCGGCACGGCGCGGAAACCCGCGGCGCGGAAACGCGCCTCGTTCCAGCCGGCGAATTTGGACTCGACCTTGTCCCACCACCGCCCTGGATTGCCCTCGATGAGCTTCATGTCGTTAAGACGGAAGGACAGCAGCACGGCCTTCTTCAGCCACTGGTTGACGCGCCATTCGCCGTCCTGTTTCTCGGCGACGCGCCAGCGTCCGGCATCGAGCCCGTCGAGCGCCGCTTCCACGGCCTCGCGCACCTCGCCCTTGGTCGAGACGTTCAGGGATTCGCGCTGTTTCCAGGCCTGATCGATGATGCGGGCAAATTTGTTCGGCATGGCGAACCCGGCGTGATTTCAGAGCCGAATGGTCTGAAGGAATTCGCCGAGGTCGTCAATCTCGTGGTGGATATAGCGGCGTGCCACCGGGGGATACTCCGGCCCCTGATGGGACCAGGACGAGCCGTCGTTGATCCACACCGTCGTCATGCCGAGCGCATAGGCGGGCATCAGATTGCGCGCCATGTCCTCGAACATCGCCGCATTGTGCGGTGCAAAGCCCGCGAACTCCACGATCCGGTCGTAGGCGCCCGGCTGCGGCTTGGGCACAAAGCCCAAGGTGCGGATGTCCCAGATGTCGTCGATGCTCCCCGTCAGCCCGACGCGTTCCAGCACCCGCTCGGCGTGTTTGCGGCAGCCGTTGGTGAACACGTAATGCCGCCCGGGCAGGCGTGCCAGCGCCTCGCCCAACGCCGCGTTCGACTTCAGCGCCGAGAGGTCGATGTCGTGGACGTCGAACAGGAAATGTTCGGGATCGACGCCGTCGTGCTCGATAAGCCCGCACAGCGTCGAGCCGTAGTCGCGGTAATAGATGTGCTGCAAACGGTGCGCCTCTTCGTCCGTGAGCTTCAGATGCCGCGCGATGTAGTCCGTCATGCGGGTCTCGATCTGGGCGAACAGCGCGCTGTCGGAGCGGTAAAGCGTGTTGTCGAGATCGAAGATCCAGGTATCGACATGCCGGAAGTCGGGACCTTTTTCCGGGATCGGTATTCCATTACGCGGCATAGGGAGAACCATTGTGAATGGATGAGCAGGACGGCGAAGACACGCAGGATACGATGAACCTAGACATTTTATTTGGCGTTACGACACAACACCGCAATCGGTGCGAGTGACGAGTTCGGGTTCTCCCCGTATGGCGGGAAGCGGCCGCAAACGCGATAGACGGCTATTATATGGATATTTCATACTCGATTAAGAAGTCAGCCGTACAATCTGCACGTGCAAACCATGAAAGCACGATGGGACTGAACGACAGACAAGAGCAACAGTCCAGCCAGCAGGCCGAGGGCGGCGTTCTCGAACTGCTCGAAGAGCGCACCCAGAACGCGCCGCACGAACTGGCACACCGTATGGACGTCGGTTCGGACATCCTCGGTTATCTGGCAATTCACGGCGGCGTCGCCACGCGGCGAGCCGTGGCGGCCAACCGGGCCGCGCCGGTCCATGCCAACCGGCTGCTCGGCGACGACGAGGACGACGAGGTACGCGCCGAACTCGCCCGCAAGATGGTGCGGCTGATGCCGGACCTGTCGCGCGAAGAGATGTTGCATCTGCGCGCCATCTCGATCGAGCTTCTGGAGAAGCTGGCGCGTGACCAGGCGCCGCGGGTGCGCGCCATCCTGGCCGACGAGATCAAGCATCTGGATTGCGCACCGAAATCGGTGATCGATACGCTGGCCCGCGACGTCGAGGAAATCGTCGCCGCGCCGATCCTGGAATACTCGCCGCTGCTCTCCGACGCCGACCTGGTCGAGATCGTCGCTGGCGCCCGTGCCGAATTTGCTCTTTCCGCCATCGCCCGGCGCCAGCCTCTGACCAGTGAAGTCAGCGACGCCATCGTCGGCTCGCTGGACATCCCGGCTATGGCGACGTTGCTCGCCAATCCCAAGGCTTCGATCCGCGATGAGACGCTGGAGCAACTCGTCGAATCGGCGGAAGAAATCCACACGCTGCACGAGCCGTTGGTGTTGCGCGGCGATCTGTCGGTGCGCACTATCCGTCGGCTTGCCTCCTTCGTGGGCGCCGCGCTCCTTGAAACCCTGTCGCAGCGGCGCGGCCTCGACGACGACACCTGCTTCTTCCTCAACCGCCGCCTCCGCGCGCGGCTCGAACAAGGCGAAGAGACCGCCCCGGCCTATCAGGTAAAATCGCCGCCCGCCGCAGCCCCTCCCGCAAGAGACATCGTGCTGGACGAAGAAGGCGTGATGGAAGCGGTCAGGGCGGGGCAAAAGGAGGTCGTCCTGAACGCTCTGGCGCAGTCGGCGAAAGTGCCGCTGGACACCGTCCGGCGCATCGTCGAATCGCGCTCGGCCAAGGCGGTGATCGCGCTGGTCTGGAAAGCGCAGCTCTCCATGCGCGTGGCGTTCAAAATCCAGACCTCCGTGATGAGACTACGCGCAGGAGATGTCATCCCGGCGCGCAACGGCAAGGACTTTCCCCTGACCCAGGAAGAGATGTGCTGGCAACTCACCTATTTCAACGTGCCGGAACTTCCCGGCGCGAAATCATAGCGGCGCCCTTGAGCGCAACGGTGTTTATCGGGGCACCAGTCCTTTTTCCGTCACATGCACGGTGAAGCCGGTCGCGCCGCTGCTGCTGGTGGCGGCAAAGCCTGCTTCCACCAGACCTCGGCCGGAGCAGTGCTCGCGTCCCTGGATCTCGAACTCGATATTGGTGACGCAAAACGTTTCCGGGCCCGAGACGAGAGGGGCGCCCCTCTCTCTTTCGACGCGCAGATAGATCGTGCGGCCCGCGACGGACTCCGTGACGGCGCGCGTGCAGCTTCCGGCAGCCAGCGTCCACCAGCCGCGCGAGATGAAGACCGTCCCCTTCTTCTGTCCGAGCGCGGCCCAGGCCGGTTTGTCCGTGTCGTTGCAGACGGTGTAGCCGACGGGATTGGCGGTCGTCATCGCCTCGGTTTCGAGCGCGCCGAACAAGGCGTCCGTTCCCGCGTTTTGCGGCAGATGCATGCGTTTGCGGAAACCTGCGAGCGCCGCTTCCATCGTTTTTGCGCCGGCGATGTTGCGTACGCCGATATCGCCGAGCAGTCGCTTCAGGCCGGTGTCCTCCGCGCTCTTCATGGAAGCAAGATCGGGCGCCTCGTGGAAGGTGGTTGTCCAGGAGCGCATATGACGGGTGGCGACGGCGGCGAAGGGCAGCGTGTAACTGTTCCGGCATTGGACGTAGCCGCGCGGAACGCGCAGGGAGAAATCCTTGTCGCGAACGCAGAGATTGATCTGCCCGCTCCAGTCTCGCGGGGTGCCCGCATGTGCCGGAGAGCTGCGCGCGTAGACGTAATAGTCCTGGACCGCTAGGTCTCCCTCTATGGCGGTTGCGCAGGCGCCGGGCACGATGCGCGTCCATCCGCGCACGGCGATATCACCCGGCGATCCCACACCGGTCGCGGCGTAGAGCACGTAGCTCGTGCGGTTGCACAGCTTGAGCGATGCATTCGCCGGAGACAGTACGAGAGCGAATGCCGTTGCCGTCGCGAAAGCCGGAACCAGCCGGTTCATTCCGCGGTAATCAGTGTTCCCGCGCCGTGCTGGGTGAACAGCTCGAGCAGCAGCACATGCGGAATGCGTCCGTCCAGGATGACGGCGGCGTTGACGCCGCCTTCGACGGCATCGATGGCGGTCTCGATCTTGGGGATCATGCCCCCGGAGATCGTGCCGTCGGCGATCAGGGTGCGCGCCTCGCGCAAGGTCAGGCGCTGGATCAGCTTGCCTTCCCGGTCGAACACGCCTTCCACGTCGGTGAGCAGCACCAGACGTTCGGCCTGCATGGCGCCCGCCACCGCGCCCGCCACCGTGTCGGCGTTGATGTTGAAGGTCTCGCCGTGCCGTCCCACGCCCACCGGCGCGATGACCGGGATGAGGTCAGACTTGATGAAGGTGCGCAGCACCTCGGGATTGATGCGTTCCGGCTCGCCGACAAAGCCGAGATCGACGGCTTTGGACTCCAGCGTATGGGGATCGATCTTCATGCGCTCGAGCTTCTTGGCAATCACCAGATTGCCGTCCTTGCCGGAAAGGCCCACGGCATGGCCGCCGGCGGCATTGATGCCGGTGACGATCTGCTTGTTGATGCTGCCCGTCAGCACCATCTCGACCACTTCCATCGCGGCCTTATCGGTGACGCGTAAGCCGTCCACGAAGGTGGAGGGGATGGCGAGCTTCTTCAGCATGGCGCCGATCTGCGGCCCGCCGCCGTGCACGATGACGGGCTCCATGCCCGTCTGCTTCATCAGCACGATATCCTGCGCGAAATCCTCGGCGACGCCGCCCGTCATGGCATTGCCGCCGAACTTCACGACCACCACCTTGCCGTCGTATTGCAGGATGTAGGGCAGCGCCTCGACCAGAACACGAGCCGTGGTGCGCCAGCGCGCCATGAGGCGCAGGTTTCTGTCCTGACCGACGTCGTCCTGAATGGCCATGTCGCGCGCCTCTGGCAATCGCGGCCTTATAGCCCAAGAATTACGGCGCGGCCAACGCCGTCAGGTGCGATTTGAGCGCCATAAGACCTGCGGCTTTGTGCGCCGAAGTGGCGAATACCTCGGGATAGGCGGCGGTATGCCGTCGCGCCTCGGCTTCCACGGTTTCGAGCGCAGGCGAGGCCAGCGTGTCGGTTTTGGTTAGCGTCAGGCAATAAGAGACCGCCGCCCTGTCGAGAAGCTCCATGACGGCAAGGTCAATCTCCATCACGCCGCGCCGCGCATCGAGCAGCAGGATGACGCGCTTAAGGTTCGCCCGTCCGCTGAGATAGGAGAAGATCAGGTTCTGCCACTCGGCGGCGAGCTCTTTGGACGCCTTGGCGTAGCCATAGCCCGGCAGATCGACCAGCATCAGCCGCCCGCCGAGGTCGAAGAAGTTGATCTCACGGGTGCGCCCGGGCGTCTGCGATACGCGCGCCAGCGCCTTGCGCCCGGTCAGCGCGTTGATGAGGCTCGACTTGCCGACGTTGGAGCGTCCGACGAAGGCCGCTTCCGGCAGGCTGGCGGGCGGCAGGCCCTCCACCGAGGCCGCGCCCCAGACGAAACGGCACTCCCCGGCGAACAGCTTTCGCGCCGCTTCTTCCGAGGGATCGCCCGCCGTCACTCGCCTGCCTGGAACTTGATGCGATCAAACAACCGGCGAAGGAAAGCCGGCGGCTTGAGATTTTCGAACAAGTGGATGGGCACGCCTTCGCGCTTCATCATGTAGCCCTGTTGGGCCATCGAGAGCAGGTTGTTCCAGGTGTAGTAGATGACGAGGCCCGAAGGGAACGCCGCGAACATGAAGGTGAAGATCAGCGGCATCAGGCCGAACATCTTGGCCTGGATCGGGTCGGTCGGCGCCGGGTTCATCTTGAACTGCACCCATTGCGTGACGCCCATGAGAAGCGGCCAGGCGCCGACATGCAGCAGGAACGCGGCGCTTCCCAGAATTCCCGGCAAGGTCTGCGGCACGGCGTAGGGCAAGAGGCCGAACAGATTGGCATAGGACGTCGGATCGGGAGCGGAGAGGTCCGTGATCCAGCCCCAGAACGGCTTGTGGTACATTTCGATAGTGACGATCTGCACCTTGTAGAACGCAAACAGTATGGGGAACTGAACCAGCATCGGCAGACAGCCGGTCAGCGGGTTTACCTTCTCCCGCTTGTAGAGTTCCATCATCTCCTGCTGCTGGCGCTGCTGATCGTCGGCGAAGCGCTTCTTTATCTTCTCCATTTCCGGCTGGACCTTCTTCATCTTGCCCATCGACTTGAAGGAGGCGTTGGCCAGCGGGAACAGAAGGATGCGGATTAGAATGGTCGCCAGGATGATGGCGAGGCCGAAATTGCCGACATAGCGGTAGATCTTGTCGAGCACCCAGAACAGCGGCTTGGTCAGGACGATGAACCAGCCCCAGTCGACGGCGTAGTCGAATTTGCTGATGCCCAGACTCTTCTCGTACTGCTGCAAAGTGTTGACCACCTTGGCGCCGGCGAACAGCCGATGGGTGACGGTGATCGCGCCGCCGGGCGCCAGCTTGCGGCCCGACAAGCTGTAATTGGCCTGATAAGACTTGATCCCGCCGTATGGCGTGGCGCGGAAGACGCCTTCGAAGCGTTCCGATTGCGGGGGCACCAGCGCCGCCATCCAGTATTTATCGGTGATGCCGAGCCAACCGCCGGTCGAGCCGAAGTTCACGGGCTTGGCATCGTCCTTGTCGAAGTCCTTGTAGGAGGGATCTTTCAAGCTCTCGTCCGCTATGCCCACAAAACCTTCGTGGAGAAGATAGGTCGTAAAGTGCGAGTTGCTCTTCGGCACGCCGTCGCGCACTACCAGCGCATAAGGGTAGAGCACGGTCGGACCGCCCGATTTCTCGGCCACGCTGTCCGTGATGGTGAACATGTACTGATCGTCGACGGCGATCGTCCTGGTGAAGAGAAGGCCCTGGCCGTTGTCCCAGACGAGCGTCACGGGATGACCCGGCGACAGCACGCTACCGCTCTTGAGCTGCCAGGGTGTGTGTGCGCCGGGTACGGCGGTCTTCGGATTGGCGGCGCTCCAGCCGAACTGGGCGAAATAGGGATTCTCCGAACCCGAAGGCGCCAACAGATCGATCTCCGGACTCTTGGGATCGATGTTCACGTGATAATTCTTCAGCTTCAGATCGTCGAAGCGCGCACCCGCCAGAAGCAGCGAACCCTCCAGCGTGGGCGTGCGGATGAAAACGCGCGGGCCGCCTAGTGCCAGCGCCTTGACGCGCGGCAGGTGCGTGGGGGTGCTGGGCGTCGCGGCAGGCGGCGCGGCGATATTGGCCGGCTCTTCCGCTTTCTTGGGCTGTGTGGCCACGGCCTGCCGGCGCTGCTGCTGATCCAGCTGAGGCTTTGCGACCAGGAACTGCCAGCCCAACAGGACCAGCGCCGAAAGCGCGACGGCGACGATGAGATTGCGGTTGTTGTCCATTTACTTCCTATCGCGGTGGAACTGGGTCGTAGCCGTGGGAGCCGCCAAGCCAAGTGATGGGATGACAGCGCAACAGCCGCCGGACGGCGAGCAGCAATCCCTTCAGCGGGCCGTGCACCTTGATCGCTTCGATGGCGTATTGCGAACAAGTCGGCACATAGCGGCAGGTCGGCGGCAGCATGGGAGATATGACGTACCGATAGAAATGAATCGGCGCGATCAGCAAGATGCCGGCGATTTGCCGCAGACGCTCAACGGGTTTCATTCCGATTCTCCGCCCCTTTGAGCTTCAAATGGGCCGCGGCGAGCGCCGAGGCAAGGTCGTCGAGCAGGCTTTCAAACGGCCGGACGAGGGTGCTCGTCCGGGCGATGAGAACATAATCGGTACGCTCGCGGGCCGCCCCGGGCAGCACCGCCGCCGCGGCGGCCCTGAGCCGGCGCTTGGCCCGGTTGCGCTCGACCGCCCCGCCCACCTTGCGGCTGGCGGTGAAGCCGACGCGGAAGCGCCCCGGCTTGGCTAAATCCTCCGGCGTGGCGCAGGCCTCCAGCGTCAAACCGGCCGTATTCTTGCGGACGCCGCGCTGGGCACGCAGGAAATCGGCTCTTTTCCTGAGGCGATCGGCCGAAAGCCGTGCCATCGGGGGGTGAGGCTCAGGCCGAAAGCTTCGTACGGCCATGAGCGCGCCGCCGCGAAAGCACCTTGCGGCCACTCTTGGTGGCCATGCGGGAACGGAACCCGTGGCGGCGTTTGCGCACAATCTTGCTCGGCTGATAGGTGCGCTTCATGGTCGGTCTCCGGACGGCGAAAGAGGCGGGGTTTCTAAGGTCTGGGCCGGAAGCTGTCAATGATAGCGCCCCGGGAGGCTTCGCAGCCTTTTTTTCGCCCCCGGGATGGGGCTTTATGCCGCCCGATGCGAGTCAGGATTGGGGTGCTCCTCAAGGGGGTATGGGGCCTCGTGGCGCAAAGCCTATCGGGGCGGCTCCTGCTTCTGACCATCGTCTACGTTCTGTCCAGCGGGGCGCTCATTTTCCTGCCGGCCATCGGCCTCTACGAGCGCGAACTGCTGGACGACCACATCCTGTCCGCCGAGTTGGCAATCATGCCCTTCACCGCTGCGGGCGGGCAAAGCCTGCCCCAGGCGCTACGCGAGCGGCTCCTGAAGCACGCCAACGCCGACCAGGTTCTGCTGCGCCGGACCTACCAGCGGGACCTCTTCCCCATCGGCGACATGCCTTCGCATATCGACCGCACCCTCGATCTGACCGGGGACACTCTGCTCGCCGACATCGCCAACGGCATGGAGTGCCTGCTGCGAGGCGGCGCACGCACGCTCTATGTGATCGCCCCGACGCGCATCCCCGACGCACAGTCCATCGCCATCATCCTGGGCGAGGCGCCAATCCGCACGGCCCTGGTGCTCTATGCCAGGCGCGTGGTGGGCGCGGCGCTGTTCATCTCCGGCCTGACCGGGGCGCTGGTTTTTGCGAGCCTCTACTTTTTTGTGGTGCGGCCGATGCGCCGCATCACCGGCGCGATGGTGACGTTCCACGAGAATCCCGAGGATGCGAGGCGCATCCTGCCGGCCTCGCTGCGTGCCGATGAGATCGGCGTCGCCGAGCGCGAACTCTCCGCCATGCAGCGCGACCTCTACGGCTTTTTGCGTCAGAAGGCGCGGCTGGCGGCGCTGGGGGCGGCGGTGGCGCGCATCCAGCACGATCTGCGCAACATCCTCGCCAACGCCCAGCTTGCTTCCGACCGGCTTGCCGCCAGCGAGGATCCTGCAGTCAAAACGCTGGCGCAACGCCTCGTCACCGCCATCGACCGCGCCATCGCGCTCGCCACCACCACCTTGAAATACGGCCGTGCCGAATACACGCCGCCGCAGCGCTCGGTGTTCGCCCTGCGCACTCTGGTCGAGGAGGCCGCGCAAAGTGCGCTCGAACGCAGCAGTTCCTCCTCCATACGCTTCGACAACCGCATCGAGGACGCGCTTTCCGCCGATGCCGACCGCGAGCAGTTGTTCCGTGTCATCCTCAATCTCGTGCACAACGCCGCCGAAGCGCTCGCCGAGCGCGGCACAGGAACGATTGCGGCATCGGCTGTTCGCCGGGAGGATGCCCTCGAGATCGAGATTGCCGACGACGGCCCGGGCATATCCGAAAAGGTGCGCGCCAAGCTGTTTCAGCCCTTCGTCTCTGCGGCACGGCCGGGCGGTTCCGGTTTAGGACTTGCCATCGCGCGCGATCTCATGCGCGGTCACGGCGGCGATCTCGTGCTCGTCGCCACCGGCCCCGCCGGCACGGTGTTTCGCTTTACTCTGCCGGTGACCGCGAAATCCCGTGACGGCACGCCGCCAATGCCAGCGCCGTAGACCTTTCGGCTTCTAGAGCGCAATCCGGAAAAGTGCGAAGCGGTTTTCTGCCAAATTGCGCGACAATAAAAAAGATAGAGCGGGAAGGCGATTCAACGATAATCCATCCCACTCTTAAGACATCGGACGGGAACCAGCGGCGCGAATTGATCCTATGCCACCGCAGCCGGGGTATTTTGCCACACCGGCGGCCCGGGCAGGCGCCCGCTCACCGTCTTTCGAAAACGCCTTTCGCAGATGTACAATTCACGACATCGGGGCGAGGGGGGCTTGATCATGCATTACTGCAGCAACTGCGGCGGGATCGTAGCTGCAGGGGCCACGTCATGTCCGCATTGCCGCGGGCATTTTCAAGGTAGGGGCGTCGGCTCGGAAGCCGGCCGCCGAGACATCCAGGACCGGAATGCCGAGATCTCCCGATGGGTGAAGCAAAGGGATGAGGAACGAGCGCGAGCGGCGCGAAGGCGGAACGCGCGGATTCCGAAAGACACCAGGGAGAAATACAGCGGCCAATTGCGCCTTATGGAGTTGTTCTGCGGCTGTCTCCTGAGCGCCCAGCCGGAACTGGCAAAAGCGTACCCCAAAGAGTTTGAGACCGTCGCGGCATTCGTGAATTCAAGACACCAGGACTCGGAGAGTATCCGCAACAGTGCCAAGGCCGCCGTCACGCTTTACGATGCGGCCGACCGGCGTTATTGCCCGACGGCGGAATCGCGCCAACGCTTCGAGATGGCGAAGGCTCTGCTTTCCGAGGTTCAGAAGCTGCAGACGTTTTCGGACGAGACCAATTACTACGCGCTGATCATGTTTTTGGGCCTGATCCTGATCGGTGTTGCCGGAGCGATTGCCGCCATCTTCCTTCCCTGGAAGAAGGTCGAAGAACTCGGCAATGGCGCCATGGCGATCGTAGTCGCGCTTGCGTGCGGCGTGCCCATTGTGGTCTGGGTGTGGAAAGCCGTCGCCAAGTTCTTCAGGTCCATCCCCTATTACGACCCCGACGGCCGCTACTGAGCGCTTCGACTTCTCCATCGCGCGCGATCTCATGCGCGGTCATGGCGGGGACGTGTTGCTGGTTTCCACGGACGCGGGGAGTACGGTCTTTCGTATCGTCCTGCCGGGTTAATCGCCCAAGGCCACGCCGTCGCGGCGCGGATCGGCTGCACCCAGATAGCCGTCTTTCACCCTTTGGATGATCTGAAGGCCGCTCATCTCGACCGAGGCGGGATGCACGTCGTACCCCATCGCGGTTAAGGCCGGGGCCAGCGTCGCGATAGGCGTGTCCTTCTCCAGCAGCAGCGGCCCGTTCATCATGACGTGATGCGGCAGGGCCACCGCCTTTTGTTCATCGAGACCGCCGTCGAGCATCGACACCAGCGTCTCGCCCACGTAAGCGATGATCGCAGGCCCGCCCGGCGAGCCGAGGGCAATGAAGAAGCGGCCCAGTTTGTCGAACACGATGGTCGGCGCCATCGAACTCATCGGGCGTTTACCCGGCGCCGGTGCATTGGCGACGGGCTTGCCGTCGCGCATCGGCTCGAAAGAAAAATCCGTCAGCTCGTTGTTAAGCACGAAGCCCTTGGCGACCATCTCCGCGCCGAACGCGGATTCGACCGTCGTCGTCATGGAGACGACGACCCCCCGGTCGTCCACGATAGACATATGGCTTGTACCGTGGCGTTCCTGCGCCCTTTGCGGGGCAAAATCAGCATGTAGCTTTCCGGCCGCCGCTGTACCCATATCGCGCGCAGGATCGATCAGCAGCGAACGCCTATGAAGATAACGACGATCCAGCAGCGCGCGCACCGGCACACGCACGAAGTCGGGATCGGCGGGATAGGCGGAACGGTCGGCATAAGCGAGGCGGCTTGCCTGGGAGAAGAGGTGCACCTCCCTGAGCGAATTGGGAGCGAGGTCCGGCGCGGGAAAACGCTCCAGCATCTTCAGGATTTGCAGGATGGCGATGCCGCCCGAACTCGGCGGGCCCATCGAGCAGATGCGATAGCTGCGATAGAAGTCGCAGACGGCAGGCCTTTCGCGGGCGCGATATTTCTCCAAATCTATCAGCGTCATGCCCCCGGGATTGACTGGGGCGTGCTGAACTCGGTCGACGATGGCCTGCGCGATACCGCCCCGATAGAAGGCGCGTGCGCCGCCCTTGGCGATGAGGCGAAAGCTGGCCGCGAGTTCCGGATTGCGAAAAAGCTCGCCTTCGCCATAAAGCGACCCGTCCGGCTTAGTGAACAGACGCCTGATGTCCGGCATCGACGCGGCGGCCGGGAACTGACGCAGGCTGCGCGCCAACTTCGGGGCGACGGGCACACCCTTCTCCGCCAGCGCAATGGCAGGCTGGAACAGCGTCGCCCAAGGCAGCTTTCCATAGCGTTGGTGCGCCAGCTCCAGCATGGCGACGACGCCCGGCACGCCGACCGATAGCCCGCCGGGTATCGCATCGTCATGCTCACGCGGCCTTCCATCCGCATCGAGGAACATGCCGGGTCTCGCCGAAGCCGGGGCGCTCTCGCGCCCGTCGAAACTGGTGATCTTCTGGGCCGCCGGGTCCCACACCAGCATGAAGGCGCCGCCGCCGAGGCCGGAAGATTCCGGCTCCACCAAAGTGAGGACCATCTGGGCGGCGATGGCGGCGTCCACCGCCGAGCCTCCCTTGCGCAACATCTCAAGCCCGGCCTCGGCGGCATAGGGATTGGCCGCCGCGATCATGTGGTGGCGGGCGGCCGCAGCCGGAGAAAGCGCAGCCAGGACGAACAACAGGACGGCACACAGACGTTTCATTCCATCGCCCTTTCCGCGTCACCTGCGAGAGGCTAGCGTCGCGGCCATGATACGCAAGGGTCCGCGCAATCTGATTACCGACGTGGCCGGGCTGCGCGTCGGCCAGGCCGAAGACCACAAAGTGCGCACGGGCGTCACCGTACTGCTGCCGGATGCGCCCGTGGCCGCGGCGGTTGACGTGCGCGGCGGGGCACCGGGTACGCGCGACGTGGAAGCGCTCGATCCCGTGTCTCTGGTGGACGGAGTGGATGCCATCGTGCTTTCGGGCGGCTCGGCCTTCGGCCTCGATGCGCCCTCGGGCGTGCAGTCCGTGTTGCGCGCGCGGGGCCGCGGCTACCAGATCGCGCCCGGCTTGCCACGTGTGCCGGTAGTCTCGGGAGCTATCCTGTTCGACCTCGCCAGCGGCGGAAACAAGGAGTGGGGCGAGGAGTCGCCTTATCGCGCCCTGGGCAAGGCGGCGGCGGAAAACGCGGCAGAGAGTTTCGCGCTCGGCAATGCCGGGGCAGGCCTCGGCGCGGTCGCGGGACGTTACAAGGGCGGCGTCGGCAGCGCTTCCAGCGTCGGTGACGACGGCTTCACGGTGGGGGCGCTGGTGGCGGTGAATGCAGTGGGCTCGCCCGTCATTCCAGGCATGGATTTGTTCTGGGCGCATCCCCTCGAACAGGACGGTGAGTTCGGCGGCCGGCGGGGCACAGTTCCGCCGATGGACATCGACCTGCCGCCCGACATGAAGAGCGCCGTGCGCGCCGGGGCCAACACCACGATTGCCATCGTCGCCACGGATGCCGATCTGTCCCGCATCGAGCTGAAGCGTATCGCCATCATGGCGGCCGACGGCTTCGCCCGAGCCTTGCGGCCAGTGCATACGCCGTTCGACGGCGATCTCGTCTATGCCGTGTCGTCGGCGCGCCGCCCGCTGTCAGGCCCGCGCCCGCTCTGCGTCCTCAAGTTGGGGCACATGGCGGCCGACTGCCTCGCCCGCGCCATCGCGCGCGGCGTCTACGAGGCCGAAACGCTCGGGGAATTCAAGAGCTACAGGGACACTTATGGCAGATAGCGAACCCGCTATCTGACGAACACCCGCACTTCGCTGGCCGTCGCCCCAGGGTCGGTGGAAGAGGC
Organism: Alphaproteobacteria bacterium; assembly: GCA_003158585.1. Taxonomy (GTDB): domain Bacteria; phylum Pseudomonadota; class Alphaproteobacteria; order Micropepsales; family Micropepsaceae; genus Rhizomicrobium. The sequence continues at coordinate 4,685 of PMKE01000073.1, read as the reverse complement.
GACAGTGAGCCGCGAGGCAGGCACTCCCATCTCGGTCATTGAGCGCAGTACGTCTTGGGCGTGGCGTTGCGCCGCCGTTTGCGCCAGCTGCACGGCCGTAACAGTGCCGCGCGTCGGCGACACCGCCACGATGGAGAAGGCGGCGCCGGGCCGCGTCTGAAGCGCCTGGGTCAGGGCGGCATAGAGAATCTGCTGATAGTCCACATTGGGACGGTCGAAACGGATGACCACAAGCGGCGTACCCGAATAGGCGTAACCGCCCGTCCTGGGGCTGCCGGACGCCATCGACATCATGGGTGAGCCGATGTCTGCGCCGTACAGTTCGCCGTTCTTGATGGCGCTGGCCAGCGTCGTGAGGTTGGCACGCTCGTTGGCGACATAAGCCGTCTGGCGCTGCACGTCAGCCGAGACTTCCGTCAGCAGCTTGTCGATCAGCACGATGGTCTGGTTGGTCTCGTCCTGGAGCACCGAAAGCTGGCGATGGTCCTCGTCGACAGCGCCCGAGACATTGAGGGTCACGCCGATCTGATCGAGGAAGGTGTGCGCCGACGAAGAGGTGGACGCAATCGAGGCTCCCAGCGCGTTGAAGCTGTTGATATTGGCGGAGAGCAGATCGAGCGCCGACTGCGCCCGGTTCCATTCGGCAACCAGCTCGGGATTGCCGCGCGTTGTGCCCATCTGGAGCCGGGTGGTGATGCGGGCCTTCGATTCGTGATAGCGGGCGGCCGCGTCGGCGCCCGAATTGCGCAGGTCCGCGTAGCGCTGGGCGTTCTGCATCAGGGAGCCCTGGAGGCCCGAAACCTGGCCGCGCAGCGTGGCGACGGTCTTGCTGACGGCGGTTCCCGTGTCGCTGCCGGGTTCGATGATGACAGGCGTTATTGTCGCAACCTGGCCGGCGGCACCCGTCTCCGAGGCGACGGAAGGCTGGCTGTAGACCGGCGTCGTGCCCGAAGGCCCCACGGTGGCAGTCGAGGTCTGATCCTCAGGTGCCTGCTCCGACTCACCAAACAGCATCGAGTCGACGTCGGCACAGCCCGCCAATCCCAAGGCCGCGGCCAGTACCAAAACCCTGAAAACCCGAGACGAAACGTTTGAAACTGCTACCCGTCCGGCTATTTCCGCTGTCATTGCCGCTCTCCCAATCCGCCCGCGCCCGGCGAATATCCCGCCCGCGCGCCCTTCCGGCGCAAGGCACAGCGCAGTCTTATCCACGCAAACGCACCGGGACAAGGGTGAAGCCTGCGGCTTTCTGGGGAGTTTTGCCCTTGGCGACATGGACTTGGCGGATAGGCGGGCGGCGTGCGCTTGCCTTTGCACCGCCCGATGCATAGGTTCTGCCGCCCCAAGGCACCGGTAGCTCAGATGGATAGAGCACCAGACTACGAATCTGGGGGCCGCGAGTTCGAATCTTGCCCGGTGCGCCATTCCCCTACAAAAGTGAGAACTCCACTTTTGACCGTTCCGGCTGTGACGGCGGTGGCAACGGCTGCCTTTGGGCCGGAGACGACGGCCCGTCAGCTTCGTAATCGGCGTCCTTGCACGAAATAGAACAGAACCGGAATCACCACCAGGGTCAGTACTGTCGAGGAGACCATGCCGCCGATCATCGGCACGGCGATACGCTGCATGATTTCGGAGCCAGCTCCGGTGGACCACAGGATCGGGATCAGCCCGGCCATGATCGCGGCCACGGTCATCATCTTGGGCCGAACCCGGTCTACGGCACCGCTCATGATCACGGCAGTAAGGTCCGTGCGTGTGAGGCTGCGGCTCTCGCTTTCGGTGCGCGCCTTCGCTTCGGCCAAGGCGTTGTTGAGATAGATCAGCATGACGACGCCGGTCTCGGCCGCTACCCCCGCCAGCGCGATGAATCCCACGGCGGACGCAACGCTCATGTTGAAACCCATCAAATCCATCAACCACAGTCCGCCGACCAAAGCGAACGGCAGCGACAGCATGACGATCAGCGTATCGGCGATCCTGCGGAAGTTGAGCCAGAGCAGGAAGAGGATGACCAGCAGCGTCGCCGGAACCACGATCCGCAATCGCTCATTGGCCCGCTGGAGGTACTCGAATTGCCCGCTCCAGCGCACGTAATAGCCGGGCGGGAAGGAAACATGCTCGGCCACGGCGCGCTGCGCATCCTTAACATAGCCGCCCAAGTCGCGGCCATGAAAATCCACGTAGACGTAATTGGCGAGCTGACCGTCCTCCGTTCGGATCATCGTGGGGCCGCGCGAGCGGGTGACATTCGCCACTTCGCCTAAGGGGATCGCTCCGCCCGAAGGAAGCGAAACGAGCGCATTTGCGGCCAAAGCCTCGGGATCGCTGCGCACATCGCGCGGGTAGCGGACGACGACTCCGTACCGCTCGCGCCCTTCGACGGTTGTGGTGATGGTCCGCGCGCCGATGGCGCTCGAAATCGTATCCAGCACGTTGTCGATGGAGAGCCCGTAACGGGCGATTTGTTCCCGGTCGGGCGTGATGTCCAGGTAATAGCCGCCGTTCACCCGTTCGGCATAGGCGGAGGTCGTGCCCGGAACGGAACGCACCGCCGTCTCCACCTCCCGCGAAAGCCGTTCGATTTCGTTCAGGTCCTTGCCATAGACCTTGACGCCGACCGGCGTGCGGATGCCCGTGGACAGCATGTCGGTGCGGGCCTTGATGGGCATCGTCCAGGCGTTGCTGATGCCGGGGAATTGCAGGGCCTTGTCGAGCGCCGCGATCAACTTGTCCGTCGTCATGCCGGACGGCCATTGCTCCTGCGGTTTCAGCGTGATCACCGTCTCGAACATTTCGATGGGCGCGGGATCGGTGGCGGTTTCCGCGCGCCCCGCCTTGCCCCAGACGGTGTCCACCTCGGGGAAGGACTTGATGATGCGGTCCTGCGTCTGAAGTATTTGCGCGGCCTTGGTGATCGACAGGCCCGGCAAGGTTGTCGGCATGTACAGCAGCGTGCCTTCGTTGAGCGTCGGCATGAACTCGCTGCCGATGCGCAGGGCGGGATAGAGGCTTACCAGGAGGACTGCGGTAGCCAAACTGAGCGTCACCCACGGCTTGCGCAACACCGCGGTGATGACCGGGCGATAAACCCGAATGAGAAAACGGTTGATGGGATTCTTCGCCTCCGGGGCGATCTTGCCCCGCACGAACAGGGCCATAAGAGCGGGCACCAGCGTCACCGACAGCATGGCCGCCGCCGCCATGGCGAAGCTCTTGGTGAAGGCCAGCGGGTGAAACAGACGGCCTTCCTGCTCCTGCAGCGCGAAGATCGGGATGAACGACACGGTGATGACCAGCAGGCTAAAGAACAGCGCAGGACCCACTTCAACAGCGGCTGCGATCAATACCTTGCCGCGCGGTTCGTCAGGCCCAGCCCGCTCCAGGTGTTTGTGAGCGTTTTCGATCATCACGATGGCCGCATCCACCATCGCGCCTATCGCAATGGCAATACCGCCCAGGCTCATGATGTTGGAGCCGATGCCCAGCGCCTGCATGGCGATGAACGCCATCAGGATGCCGACCGGCAGGGTAATGATGGCGACGAGCGCGCTGCGCGCATGCATCAGGAAGATGAAGCAAACCAACGCCACGATAACGCTTTCCTCGAACAGCGTGCTCTTGAGCGTGCTGATGGCCCGTTCGATCAGTTGCGAACGGTCATAGACCGGAAGCAGCTTCACGCCCGCCGGCAGACTCGCGGCGACTTCGGCAATGCGAGCTTTGACCGCGCGGATCACGGTCAAGGCATTCGCGCCGAAGCGCTGCACCACGATGCCGGAAGCCACCTCTCCCTCGCCGTTCAGTTCGCTGAGGCCCCGCCGTTCGTCCGGAACGGTCTCCATATGGGCCACGGCGCCGAGCAGGACGGGCGTTCCGTCCTGGGCCTTTAGCACCACGCGGTCGAGGTCCCGGGGCGATTTGAGGTAGCCGCGCCCACGGATCATGAACTCGGTTTCGGAGAGTTCTATGGTGCGACCGCCGACGTCCATATTGGCGCCCGCCACCGCATCGCGGATTTGCCCCAGCGTGACGCCATAGGCTCGCATTCTGTTGGGGTCGGCGACGACCGCGTACTGCTTCACGAAGCCGCCGACGCCGGCGACTTCCGAAACACCCTCCGTCTTTGCCAGCGCATACCGAAGATGCCAGTCCTGGAGGGAACGAAGCTGGGCGAGGTCCTGCTTGTTGCCGGTCAGCGCGTACTCGTAGACCCAGCCGACGCCCGTCGCGTCCGGTCCGAGACTCGGCGTCACGCCTTGCGGCAGCTTCTGCGCGGCGCCGTTCAAATACTCCAGTACACGCGAGCGCGCCCAATAGATGTCGGTGCCCTCATCGAAGATCACGTAGATGAATGAGACGCCGAAGAAGGAAACGCCGCGCACCGTCTTGGCCTTGGGGACGCTGAGCAGCGCGGAGGTCAGGGGAAACGTAACCTGATCTTCCACCACCTGCGGCGCTTGGCCGGGGTATTCGGTGTAGACGATGACCTGGGTGTCCGAGAGGTCCGGAATGGCGTCCAGAGGAATGCGGCTCACGGCCAGAATGCCGAGCAGGACGAGAACCGCCGTTCCGATCAGAACAAAGCCCCAATGGTCCGCGGACCAGCGGATGATGCGCGCGATCATTTCTTGTTTCCGAAGGCTTGGAGCGCCGTTTGAAGATTGCTTTCGGCATCGATCAGG
>PMKE01000023.1 GCA_003158585.1 Alphaproteobacteria bacterium | reverse complement strand
GCTCATCACGGCGCTTTGTGCGATGATCGGCTTTTGCGTGTGCGCGTCGACCAGTAGGACGAGATAATTGCCCGCGACATAGGTCCAATCGTTGACCCAATTGCCGTCTCGCCATAGCCCGAAGCCGCTCAACAACTTTCGATCGTCCTTGAGGACCAGCAGGAAGGCGTCCACCTCTTGCGTCGCAGGTACCGCGATTACAGGCGCGTCCCCTTGCTTTGCCCACCATTTCCCGGCGAGCGCGGCGCGGTCCACCGGCGGACTTTTGAAAACGTAATTCTTCGCAAGCAGACTGCGGATCATCGCCTCCACATCCGCATCCACTCCCCAATCGGCGATCGGGATTTCTGCGTCGGCATCCTTCGAAAGCGTGCCGCCGGGGTTATGCAGATGTAGCTTGTCGCCGATGGCCGAATAGACGGCGATGGTCTTCACGCCCGCAGTGCGGCTGGTGGGCGGAGGCGGCAGCAGGGAATGGTCGCCCACAGGCGGCAGCGTCACGACGAACTGGAGCGAGCGGATCGTCTCAACCAGCGTAACGTCGAGCAGGGCGACTGTCAGCTTGTGCAGTTTCTCGACCTTTTCGGGCGGTAAGGTCATCGTATCGTCCAGCGCGTAATCTTTACCGACGACGATCCCGGGGAACTCGGGTCCCGTGCCTTCGCGAACCTGAAAACGCGATGTCGAGCTGGAGATGGTCTTGTAGGTGTGGGCGTCGATGACGTCCATGCGGTAGCGCACCCACAGCACCGCCAGGTCCGTAGGGCGGCTCTCCAGCAGGATGCCGCTTTCCACGTCGGGCCGCACCACAATGAAGGCGTCCACGCCCTCGTTCGGAACGGTTTTGAGGAACCTTTCCATCTCGCCTGCGTGCCAAATGGTCGAGAGGATGGGAGCGAGTTTCGTGCGGTCGTAGGGCACGTCCACGAAGGCGAACTTGCCGCCAAGGTACTTACTCAGCGTGTCCTTTACGTGTTCGTCTATCTGCCAGGAGGCGATATCCAAGCTGCCGAGTTTGTCCTGCAGGAAAGCCGTTTTCTCCAGCTCGAATTTCGTGCCGATGGCCGACAGCACTGCCACTTTGTGGACTTTTTCATACCCACCCACATCGGCGCCCGGTACCTGCGGCACTGTGGGGATGTAGATCGGAATATAGACGTATCCCCCGCCGCCGCCATGCGCTGAAGCGGCTGGAGCGAACATTACCAATGCCGTCAGAGCGGCAAGAGCGATGCACTTAAACATGATCCCCCCGTCAAACTCACTATCGTCACGACGCGAATTCGCGCACGACAGGAGTGAAGCAATTCCGGGGTTAATTTACCGTCGAAAGAGGGGGGCAATCAACCTTGCATTGTAACGCAGTGCCGACCGAGAATTGTCTCCGCCCAGCCGTACCGTTTTGCCTATCTCAGCGTCCTTCGCCCCGTCGCCGCGTGCCAGAGGAAGAGCACGATCACTGCGCCCAGCACCGCTACGAACATCGACCGGATACTGAAGTGGAACCACACCGGTTGGCCGAGGAAGGAGAAGAGCGCCCCGCCCAGCACTGCGCCGACGATGCCTAGCGCGATGTTGAGGAAACAGCCCTCGCCCTGGCGGTTGACAATCTTGCTGGCGATGAAGCCGGCGATCAGTCCGAAAAAGATCCAGCCGAGAATGGACATGGGGCGCTCCTCAAGATTCTCCCATTAAGATGGGTAGGCGATGGGCGAAGCGCAAGGCTCGCGCCGAGGGGCCATAAGCGCGCCGCAAGCCCGCGCCAAGGCAGCGGGAGCGGATGGAAATTACCGGAACGGGGCTGTAATCTCGTTCCGGGAGGCGGCATCGGAAGGAACCGAGCAATGAAGAAAATCCTGTTGGCGGCCCTGGTGCTGGCGATTTCAGCACCGGCCCACGCGGCGCAACCTTGCTTGCGTCTGAGCCAAATCTTCAATTGGAACTCGCCGAACGACCAAACCTTGATCGTCGAGGATTACCAGCACTACAAGTTCAAGCTCTCCCTGATGGGACACTGTACGGGCCTGAATCTCCACGAGGCGTTGGGCTTCAAGGCGTTCGGCGGCGACGCGTTAAGCTGCCTGACCGCCGGCGACAGCGTCATCCAACGCGATGTCATCGGCCCGCAGCACTGTCCGATCACGAAGATCGAACTCTATACGCCGGAAATGCAGAAAGCCGACAAAGAGGCCGCCAAAGCGAAAGGGTCGACCGCGCCCTAAAATCCGGCGAGATCGATCTGCGACAGCGCCGCTGCCGGCCGGCGTTCGCCGACGCTCGCGCCGCGCGTGTTGAGCACGGGCGCGTTGAGGAATTTGCGCGCGCTGCCATCCAGCACGCCGAGCTTGTCGAGGATCGCGGCGATGGCGGTTTCGGCGGCGCGCGTCGCGCCGTCGTCGATCTTGAGCGCGATGCCCAGTCCGCGTTCGGGGACGATCCCGGCATAGACGCCTTCCGCGCCGGTCTTCACCGCCGCGCGGCCGGCGGCGGCGCGCATCAGGGTCGTGCAGGCGCGCCCGGTTCCACCAACAAGCTCGGGATGGGCAATCATGGAACTGACAATGCGGGCCGCGCCCGGCGTCCGTCCGCCCGCCAGCTTCGCCAGTGCGCGGGCGAATCCGCCGAGCGGCAGGGCGAAGTTCGGCGCGGCGCAGCCATCGACGCCCCAGGGCAACTTGTCGACACCGGAAAGCGCGCGCAGCGATGTGGCCACCGCCTGCTGGACCGGATGATCGACGTGTTCGTAACCTGCCGTCGCCACGTTCCAATACCGCGCCACGGTGAGGAATCCGGTATGCTTGCCGGAACAATTATTGTGGATTCGCGTGGGC
>PMKE01000121.1 GCA_003158585.1 Alphaproteobacteria bacterium | reverse complement strand
CGTAGATGTCCTCGATTCCGCGCGCGGCCTTGAAGACCAGCGCTTCAAAGCCAGGTGCGATCGGGGTTGCTTGGTCCTTGCTCAGCGCGGTGGCGCGTGCACTCAACTCATGCGGGTCCGAGATATCGGCCGGCGTGATCTTGTCGACGACGTCGGAGGCCGCGTAACCCAGCATGAGTTCCGCGCCGGCGTTGAAGAGTTGGACGATGCCCTTCTCGTCGGTGGCTATGACCGAGAAATTGGAGCTGTTGAGAATGGCCTGCTGCAAAGCGCCGGATTTCTTGATGAGCTCGTCGACGCGGATTTTGGCACGGCGGACTTGGCCGGGATCGTGCGCAAGAACGGCGGAAGTGGGTGTCTTGGAATGCACGGTTCCCTCAATCTCAAGCTGCTGCGGCGAGGCGGCACGTCCATCCAGAGCAGCCTTCAATGACCCTCGCCGAACTTGTCGTCACCGTCCGTTTGCATGGCGCGATTGAGGATCTGGGTGGCAAAAAGGGTGTACGCGCTGACCGGGCCGCCGGTCGTGTCTTGAACGGGGGCGGGGGGCATGGGAATGCTCAAGGCTAGCCCAGCGAGGTTTCCCGCGATCACGAGAAGCGTCGCTCCGTTTGCGGCGTCGCCCGAGGTGGCGGAGAAATGGAGTTCGCGGGCCGCCCGGGCGAGCCGCTCGCGATATTCGATCCATTCTTGATCTCGCGGCGTGAGAGGCAGTGCGAACTCGGACATGAAACAACCCCACCATTACCCGTTTCTTGCGGAATACGGCACCTATGTGCCCTTCTTCTTCTCAGCGGTCCGCAGAACTTAGTCCGGTCCGGCGGCGCTGCTGTGTTCTGTTCATGCGCAACCCCTGCAAACCGGAAATGTCGATTTCACGCTCCCAGGAGAGATATTCCTCTATCGACAGCGCATAGCGTAGGCAGGCTTCGCTGAGACTGAGATATCCGCCGCGCACCGCGGTCACAATCTCCGCCTTCCTGTGAGCCACCCAACGCTTGGGTTGAGAAGGAGCCGTGAAGATGTCCGGCATTTTGACATGACACGGTTCGGTATTTTCATTGGCACCCGAATGCTGGCGGATGCCGGATTCGGCCTTATCCGTGCGTTCGGTTCCCAGTTCCTGTTGATTGGTTCGCATGGTCCGCTCCACGTCTCCATGAGACGAAGAGGACGATACGCGCCAAAATAATATTGGATAGGATCGGAAACTACTCAAGCCATTGACTAATATGTGTTAATACCTGCAAAGAAAAGCACTGTAATTTTATTGTTTTACTTGCAATTCGGTGCGTTTCTACTGTGTAGTACGTTTACTTAGCTGATTTTAACGATGTATTGGCCATTATTCATTGAACGACGGTCGCATTGAATTATAGTGTCTGCAATCTAGACAAGGCGCGCAGTTGTAGCGTCGCCGGCGTCCACTGCTGCTGTGACTTCCGATCGAGAGTTTATCGGGAGTTCCGACCACCGCCACGCGCATGCCAGACCCAAAGGCAATGTTGCTATCAAGCTGTACGCTTGCCATTTGCTGAAGAAAAACACCGCGCCGCTGACCTGCACCAGGTGTCGGCCGGCATCGAGAAAATACTGGCCGTCAAGAGCCAGGCCGAGAACGGCGCTGCCTCCCAGCACCCACATCGACATCATGAAGGCCAGAAAATTCAGCAGTCCGACGGTCATTCCGACTTTGAGAATGTTGCTTTGACTCACGAAACTCTCCTTAGGCGGCGCGACCGGCCGGACGGTTTGTGTGTTTCAAACAGAGCTTTTTGCGGCCTGCCAGCTTTGGCTCGGAACCTCGTCAAGGCGTGCAGGCCGGTTTTTCGGAACCACGTGGAAATGGGCCAGCCAGATCTGCTGGTCGATGCGGTTAGAGATGTCCCTGAGGAGATCGGCGGTGTTCGCGTCGCCGAAGGCCGCCGCAGCCGCCGCGGCCTCGATAGCGCATTGGCCGAACGCGGCCAGCGCCGCGATCACTGCAAAGACGTGTTCCCGTGCGTCGGCGATATCGAGGGGATAAGGCAGGAGAAAGGAGCGTTTTGCTGCGAATTGAACGGTACCCTGCGCCAAGGCACCGAGCCCGCGGGTGCGTTCTGCGATTAGCTCGGAGCAGCTTTGGACTTCGTCCGACACCTTCTCCAACAATATGCGGATGGAGTTGGAATCGGGCCCCTTCGCGTTCCAGCGGGCCTGTTTGACCTGGCCCTGCAAATCAATCGCAGCAGCCAAATACTTGTTGAGTAGCTCGGCGGACTGTTCCCGGACGGTCTGGGGGAGCGTGGTGTCTGTCGAGTGCAAGGCTCGATCTCCAGTACTGAACAATGCCCCCGGCGTCCGGTGTCGCGCCGAACGGGCCTAAAACCGCAGTTTGCTGAGCTTGATGATAGAATTGGAAGATCGCCCGGGGGGAGGTTCGGAATCTACTCAGATCCCTGCATTCGCGTTTCGCGACAGGCCGATTATGATATTATCCATCTGTACTTCCCGTTTGGAATCAACGCTTAGAGAACATCGCTGAATGCCCAAGAGCCGTCCGCACCGGCCCTCGAAGAGCCGGGTGCGACAGATTAGGCGTCCCGTGCCTTCGCGCGCTCGCGTACGCGCGCCCGAAGTCACCCCGCGCGCGACTAAGGACATCCTTGTCGTCGGCATCGGCGCTTCGGCAGGCGGCCTTGAAGCCTGCCGGAAGCTCGTGGGCGAGATTCCCGCCGATACCGGCATTGCCTTCGTCCTGATCCAGCATCTCGATCCAAGTCACGAGAGCATGATGGTGGATCTGTTGAAAGACCACACGCCGTTGACCGTGTGCCAGGCAGCGGAGGGAATACCGATCGAGCGCGATCACCTCTATGTCATCCCGCCCGGAACCTATCTCTCCGTCGCCGGCGGGGCCCTCCATCTTTCGCACCCGCTTGCGCGCCACGGTTCCCGTCTGCCGTTTGACTTCCTGCTGACCTCGCTGGCGAACGAGTGCGGCGCACGTTCCGCCTGCGTGGTCCTTTCGGGAACGGGCACCGACGGCAGCCTTGGATTGAAAATGGTGAAGGAAAAAGGCGGGCTCGTCATCGTCCAGGATCCCAACGAAGCCGGTTTCGACGGCATGCCGCGCAATGCGATGGCAACGGGCGCAGTGGACCTGGTGCTTCCCGTGGCGAAGATGCCCGAGGCGATCGCCAAGTTCGCGCGCGGAACGTCCCTCGCCGGAACGCCGGGCGGGCTGCCGGCGGAGGATGGCGGGCAGGATCGGTTGCCCGAAATCGTTGAACTCCTGCGTAAGGGGACCGCCCACGATTTCAGACTCTACAAGCACGGGACGCTTGAGCGCCGCATCGAACGGCGCATGGGACTGGCCGCCATCGCGCCCGGCAACATGGATCGGTATCTCAAGCTCCTGCGGATCAACAAAACCGAACTCGAACTTCTTTCCAGAGACCTGCTCATCAATGTCACCAGCTTTTTCCGCGACCCGAAGGTGTTCGCCCTTCTGGCGGAGAAGATCGTTCCGGACATCATCCGCAGGCAGCCGCCCGATCGCCCAATCCGCATCTGGGTTGCCGGATGCAGCACGGGCGAAGAGGCCTATTCCTTTGCCATTCTCTTCCGCGAGCAAATGGCGGCGGCGGCACAAAGCACCGCGCTGCAGATTTTCGCATCCGATGTCGATAAGGAGGCGGTAGAGAGCGCCCGGGAAGGCCTTTATCCGGCAACGATCGAGGCGGACGTGTCGCCCGAGCGGCTTGCCCGCTTTTTCAAGAGGGAGAAGCACGGTTACAGAGTGTCGCCGGAGTTGCGCGCGGCGGTGGTCTTTACGGTGCAGGACTTGCTCGTCGATCCGCCCTTCTCGCGCCTCGACATGGTTTCATGCCGCAACCTCCTGATCTATTTGCGGCCCGAGGCACAGGCAAAAGCCGTTTCGGTCTTCCGTTTTGCGCTGAGCGAGGGCGGGCTGCTTCTTCTCGGCAACGCGGAGACGATAAACACCGACGACGGTCGTTTTGAGGACTGCTCGAAGGCGGAGCGTCTTTATCGGCGCACCGGCAGCACCCGGTCGGAGGGTCTCGAGATTTTGAAAACTGCCGGCGAGAGTGTTCGAGCCTTCACGGTTCCCGGACAAGACAAAGCAGCCTCGCGCCAAGTCGCGTTCGCCGATCTTTGTCAGCGTTTGGTGATGGATGCCTATGCACCGGCAGCCGTCCTGATCAACCGCAAGCACGAATGCCTTTATTCCCTGGGACCGACGGAGCGTTATCTGCGCGTGCCGGCCGGGCAACCCACTTACGATCTGCTCGCGATGGTGAGCGAGGGCATGCGCACCAAGCTGCGCTCGGCGATCAAGCAGGTCGGCCAGGAGAAAACACACGTTACCGTTGCCGGCGGACAGACCAGCCACGACGGTAAATCCTATTCGTTCGCTATCACCGTCCAACCGGCTCACTGCGAAGGCGAGGAGCTTTTCCTGATTTGCTTTGTCGACGAGCCGAAGCGGGAGCAGAAGGAGAACGGCCCGATCTCCGCAGCGGACACTGCGAGGGTCGCCGATCTCGAGCATGAACTCGAAGCCACCAGATCGGAACTCAGGGGTGCCATCCGCAATCTTGAGATATCCAGCGAAGAACAGAAGGCAATCAACGAAGAAGCGTTGTCCGTCAACGAGGAATTCCAGTCCACGAACGAGGAGCTGCTGACCTCCAAGGAGGAATTGCAGTCGCTCAACGAGGAGCTTACCGCCCTCAACACCCAGCTTCAGGAAACCCTGGATCGGCAGCGCGAAGCATCCGACGATCTGCAAAACATCCTCTACAGCACGAATGTCGCGACGCTTTTTCTCGACCAGGACCTCAACATCCGGTTCTTCACGCCGGCCACCAAACTACTCTTCAACATCATTCCGACGGATATCGGACGGCCGCTGGCGGACCTCCGCTCGCTGTCCGCAGACGGCTCTCTTTCTGCCGACGCCCGTGCCGTGCTGCACAGCCTCACGCCGAGCGAGCGCGAGGTCGAAGCGTTGGGCGGCGTCTGGTTCAACCGCCGCATACTGCCCTATCGCGCCCACGACAATAGGGTGGAGGGCGTGGTTATCACCTTCACCGACGTCACGGAGCGCAAGCGCACGGCAAGGGCGCTGGAAGAGGCCAAGCAGAACGCGGAGCTCGCCAATATCGCAAAATCGCGTTTCCTCGCTGCCGCGAGCCACGATCTCCGCCAACCTCTGCAAACGCTTGCGCTGCTTCAAGGCCTGTTGGCGAAGATGGTCGAGGGCGAGGGGGCGCAGAAGCTGGTCGTACGGCTGGACCAGACCTTGGGCTCCATTTCGGGCATGCTGAACACGCTGCTCGATTTGAACCAGATCGAGGCCGGCACCGTCCGCACCGAGATGGTCGATTTTCCGGTCGACGATCTGCTGGAGCGGCTGAAGGACGAGTTCGCCTTTCATGCCCAATCCCAGGGGCTAGACCTGCGGGTGGTGAAGTGCAGCCAATCCATCCACAGCGATCCGCATCTGCTCGAGCAGATGATCCGCAACCTGCTTTCGAATGCGCTGAAATATACCGAGCACGGCAAGGTGCTGCTCGGCTGCCGCCGTGGCAACGGAATGCTCAGCATCAATGTCTGCGATACTGGCGTAGGCATCCCGTCCGAGGAACTTTCCGCGATTTTCGAGGAATACCATCAGCTCGACAATGCAGCGCGCGAACGCGGCCGCGGTCTTGGCCTCGGCCTGTCGATCGTGCAGCGTTTGGGAACCATGCTCGGCCATCGGGTGCGCGTCCGCTCGCGCATGGGCAAAGGCTCGGTATTCACTATAGAGGTAAAACTCGCATCGGGCGAAACGGCGGCGGAACCCAAGAAAGACCATGTCGGCAAGGATGCCGCGATCGTCGATGACGAACGCGGCGCGGGCGCCATTCTGGTTGTCGAAGACGATCCGGAAGTGCGCGAGCTGCTCGAACTCCTGCTCAAGAGCGAGGGATATAGCGTGGCAGCGGCATCCGACGGTGTCGCGGCGCTGGCTGTAATCGCGCGAGGGGCGATCAAGCCCGATCTCATCATTGCGGACTACAATCTGCCGAACGGCATGGACGGACTGGAAGTCACTGCAAAGGTGCGGGAGAAGTTACACCACGACATCCCGGTCATCGTTCTGACCGGCGATATCACGACGAAGACCTTGCGCCGCATCGCAAATCAGAACTGTATTCAGCTCAACAAGCCGATGAAGCCGAAAGAGCTGACGCAAGTCATCAAACGGCTCCTGCCGAAATCACGGCCGGCACTGCAGACACGCGATCCGCACCCGGCCGAGGTGTCCGTTCGGCCGAGCGCCCCCGTCATCTTCATCGTCGACGACGACGATCAAATTCGCGAAGGGATTCGCAGCACGTTCGAAGCTGAGGGTCGAACTGTGCGGGATTATTCGACGTGTGAGGCGTTCCTCGCTGACTATCGTCCTGGCTCGGAAGGCTGCCTTTTGATCGATGCCTACCTTCCCGGCATGAGCGGGCTCGAATTGCTGCGACGGCTGCATGCGGCCGGTCATCAACTGCCTTCCATCATGATCACGGGGAACAGCGACGTGCCGATCGCGGTGCAGGCCATGAAGGCGGGCGCTTCGGATTTCCTCGAGAAGCCGATCAGCAGCAAGGAGTTGCTCGCCAGCGTCAATCGCGCACTCGAACAGTCCAAAGACGAGACCAAACTGTCCGCCTGGCAAGCCGCCGCTGCGGATAGTATTGCCAAGCTCACGCCGCAACAGCAGCGAATCATGGAACTTGTCCTCGCCGGCCATCCCAGCAAGAATATTGCCGCGGACCTCGGCATCAGCCAACGCACGGTCGAGAATCATCGCGCGGCGATCATGCAGAAGACAGGCTCCAAGTCCCTTCCGGCGCTGGCACGGCTGGCGATTGCTGCTGCGTCGAATCCCCCCCGTTGAACGCAGCCCCCCTGCGAACGCCGCACCGCGGATAACCGGCAGGTAGATTCCGAACCTATCGCGGCAGCAGTACGTGCCGGTAGCCTGCTAGGCAGACCTATCGCGGAGCTTCAGATGCGGGCATTCCGGATCGATCAAGTGAGGCACAGCCAGTTTAGATTTTTGTTCGGCAACAAGGTGGTGTCGTTCAGCCTTGCCTCCAATGTGACGTAGGGGAAATTGCGCGGACGCTCGCCGAGAATTCACGACGGAGTTACGGCAATCAAGTCGCAATCGACGTTACGGTAAGGCGGCCCGAAGCCTCACTCTCATGATTTCTCTGATGATCTGAGTAGATTCCGAAGCTCCCCCCGCGCCCCGGGGCGCATATACGCTGGCGGGGTAGTTTTGAGGCTACGCGTCGGGTGCCGGTCATTAACCGCCCGGGCGCGAACGAATCACGGAGGGGCCCATGCAATGCAATTCCATCGAGCGTTTGGGAGACACTCGTATACAAGTCGTGCTTCCCGACAGGGAGGCGTCGTTCCGCCTTTCAGGCAACGTGACACTTGAACATATCGCGTCGACCTTGAGTGAGATTTCGAAACGCTATTTCGACCGTCCGGTGGCAGTTTACGTCACGCTGAAGCGTCCCGACTGCTGAAGCCGTTTGTTATCGCAGCGATAGCAAGGGCTGCACCGCCGCTTAGAATCAAGCCGGCGGCCGGCCTCTGATCGAAGTGAGTAGTTTCCGAGACTGCCCGCGCCCCGCGCCGCTAACTACAATCTTATCGAGTGAGCGCTTTAGGCGCTTCCCCTATCCGGCGCTATTTCCCTTCGGAACCTCGCGCGGGCATCAATCGAGGAAAATTCGATGTTAAAAAGGATGAGCATGTTGCTCGCGACCGCCGCAATCGTACTCGGCGCCGGCGCGGCAAACGCCGACCCTAACGATCGCAATCAGCAGAATGACGGTCAATATAACTCCGGTCAGTACGACCGCAACGATCAGAACCAGCCCACGTATGGAAACGGCTACAACTACGGTTACGACGATGGTTATGCCCGTCGCGACCGCAACGACCGGTATCGTTCGGACCCGTACCGTCACGCGAACCGTTATCAACGCGGCGCGTATTATTACGGCAGCGATTGCAACAACAATACCGCCGCTGGCACCGTCCTGGGCGCCATCGCGGGCGGATTGATCGGCAGCGCGGCAAGCCACGGTAATGGCGGCGCCGTCGTCGGCGGCGTCATCCTCGGCGGTCTCGCAGGCAATGCGATCTCAGGCAACATGAACTGCAACGATCGTCGCTATGCCATGAGTTCCTATAGCCAGGGGTTCGAAGGCCGCGTCGGCAATCGCTATAGCTGGCGTAATGGGAACGGCGGCAGTTACGGCACCTTCACCCCCACACGCGAATTTTCACGCGCGGGCTACACTTGCCGCGATTTCAGTGAAGCGGGCTACAGCAATAGACGCTCGTACAACCGCCACGGCACGGCCTGCCGTCACGACGACGGTAATTGGTACACGGATTAATCAACAGTCGCGCTCGCTCAAGACGAGCTGGCGCATGCGATTGCCGTACGGATCATCGCGATCCGTACGGCAGTTTCTCGACAGAAGGAGCAACCACCAATGATCTATGATATTACCTACCAAACTCTACTCATTTGGGCTTTGGTCGGCGCGGTTGCGGGCTGGCTCGCCGGCATGATTGTCAGGGGCGGCGGCTTCGGCCTGCTTGGCGATATCGCCGTCGGCATTGTCGGCGCGTTCTTTGGCGGCTGGTTGTTGCCCAAATTGGGCGTTCATCTCGGCGTCGGACTTGTGCCCGTGATTGCCAGCGCGGCGATCGGCGCAGTCGTACTGCTGCTTCTCATACGGCTGGTCCGGCGCGTTTAACGTTACCCGAAGCTATCCTGCGGGCACCGCTGAGTAGTTTCCGAGGCTGTCTCCACTACTATCCCGCAGCTAGTCTCGAATATCATCCGGGACACGGATGAAGCGGAGGCGGGGAGATCCGCCTCTCGTTTCACGCGCGTTCGGACGCACCCGGATCGACAAGTATCAAGCCGACGGATGCAAGCGCGGCCTCTCGCGCCGCCCCAATTGGGAGTACAAGCAATGCTAGGTACTATTCTCTTAGTCGTCCTGGTGCTGTTTTTGATCGGCGCGTTGCCGACATGGCGGCACAGCACGAACTGGGGTTACGGCCCAAGCGGCGGGCTGGGCGTGATCGTTATCATCGTCGTCGTCTTGCTTCTCATGGGACGCATCTAGCCCCAACCGTAACCACTCAGCCAAAGGTCATTGCCATGAGCAAAAGAACGACGATGTTGGCCCTCGTCCTGCTTGCGCTCTCGGGTGCCGTTTTGCTTCTGGGCACCTGATACGCGATTGCCGAAGTCGGCCGGGATGTCTCCCAGGCGGGACAGGCCGTCGAAACGAGTGCGGATAAGCATGTACTTTGAGACGTCGGCCGCGCTATGCATTCTTCAATCATATGGAAAGATAGAGTAATATTTGGTGCAGCAATTAGTTGAACAGTGGAAATGATGATTTCAGTAATATTACATAAATACATATTGTAATCTTTGGCATCAGTACTATTTATTGTTAGCGTCAGATAATTGCCGCCCCGGTGTCCTCATCATCAGGATGAGAAAACCGACACCGAACCAGCTGCCATGCAGCGCCCCAGCGTCGCCTGAGCCAGCAAGAAAGGAATCGAGCATGCGTAGGTTTTTGACAAGTGCCGCGATTGTGCTGGCTTTAGCAGGCACGTCGTTTGCGATCGCCACACCGGCAAGCGCCGATGGTTTTTCCGTCACCGTCGGCAACAACAATGGCTATGACAATTACCGCCATAGGTCCGGCGCAACCATCTCGGTAGGTTTTGGCGACGCTGCCTTCGGGTATCGCGACGGCTATTGGGACAACGGCCATCGCTGGCATCGTTGGAACAACGACCGCGACTACAGGAATTACCGCAACCACCACGCCGGTAGCTATAGCGATTGGAATCACGATCGCTATGGTGGCGACGGCTGGCAGGGCAACGGGTATTCGAACGGTTACAGCGACATCTCTTTAGCGTATCGCGACGGCTATTGGGACAACAGCCATCGCTGGCATCGTTGGAACAATGACCGCGACTACCGCCACTATCGTGGCCAACATGGCAGCAACTACCACGACTGGAATCACGACCGCGATCGCGATAACGGCTGGCAGCGGCACTAGGCCGCTCGCGATCCGGTAAACGGGATACCGGCGCAGGCCTTCACGTTCCCGGCTCGAGTAACGCCGATTAGACGTGATTTGGGCAAATGAGACGCTGGGGTGAGAGCGGCGATGGAACGGCGAAGTTCGCCAGTTTCGTCGCCGCATCTCGCTATTCGGTTTGGGGGCAGGCAGGTAAGCGATGGCGTCACGCACGAACAGCAGGCAAGTGACCTTCCGCCGCCCGTTTTGGCTGAGCGGGTTCGACTCTCCGCAGCCGGCGGGGACCTATACGGTCGTCACCGAAGAAGAATTGCTCGAGGGTCTTACTTTCGCAGCCTGGAGGCGCGTCGCGACCACAATGCCGCTGACGCGGGACGGCACGACAGAATATATGCCGGTCGATCCCGGTGAACTGAATCGCGCCCTGGCGCGCGACGCGGGGCAGGCCGATTTGGCCGGTTCAAATCCGCCGGTACGGCCTCTGGAGAGCCACGGGACGTTTTGAATGCACTCCGGACCGATGTGGAACGGAGGTGGAAGAACACCATGCAAATCACGATCTATCACAACGCCGACTGCGGAACCTCGCGCAATGCCCTGGCAGCCATTCGTGCCGCCGGCTTCGAGCCGCGTATTATCGAGTACATGAAGACACCGCCGTCGCGCGAGGAACTGAAGGACTTGGCAGCCCGCATGCAGCGGACCATACGAAGCTTGGTGAGAACAAAGGAACCCTTGTTCCAAGAGTTGCGACTCGACGAAAGAGATGTCTGCGAAAACGAGTTGCTCGACGCCATGATCGAGAACCCGATCCTCATCAACCGGCCGATCGTGGTAACGGATAGGGCGGTCCGCCTGTGCCGCCCGAGCGAGCTTGTCAGAGAAATGCTGACGGCCGAATGCAAATAAATGGCGGATTTTCCGGTTATTTTTCAGCCCTCCGCACGCCAAAGCCGATCCGGCAGGCACACTGGCTGATCGCCGCACGGGGCCGTAACCGGCAAATGCTGCTGGCACTTTGCAGAAGAAATATTTATCATATTAATTAGGGGTGCAGGTCCCGAAACGGCCGGCGCAATCCTCCTGGGCAGGATCGAACAGGCATGTCCGCGCAGAAGAGCAGGTTTCGCAGCGCCAGAACCTATGGCAGGTCCGATCGGGACGGGTTCATTCATCGCAGTTGGATGAAAAGCGAAGGCTTGCCGAACGATGTGTTCGACGGCCGGCCGGTGATCGGCATCTGCAACACCTGGTCGGAGCTGACGCCCTGCAACGCCCATCTGCGCGAACTGGCCGAGCACGTAAAGCGCGGCGTTTGGGAGGCGGGCGGCTTGCCGCTGGAGTTTCCCGCCATGTCGCTGGGCGAGACCCAGATGCGGCCGACGACGATGCTGTTCCGCAATCTCCTGTCGATGGAGGTCGAGGAATCGATTCGCGGCAATCCCATCGACGCCGTGGTTCTGCTCGGCGGCTGCGACAAGACCACGCCGGGCCAGATCATGGGGGCGGCAAGCGTCGATCTTCCTACCATCGTGGTGTCGTCCGGCCCGATGCTGAACGGCAAGTTCCGCGGCGGCGACATCGGCTCGGGCACCGACGTGTGGAAGTTCAGCGAAGCGGTGCGCGCTGGCGAGATGCAGCTCAAGGATTTCATGGCGGCGGAAAGCGGCATGTCGCGCAGCCCCGGCACCTGCATGACGATGGGCACGGCCTCCACCTTCGCCTGCTTGGTCGAAGCGATGGGCTTGTCGCTGCCGTATAACGCGACGATCCCGGCGGTGGATTCGCGGCGCCGCGTGCTGGCGCACGAGACCGGCCGGAGGATTGTGGACATGGCGCGCAAGGACGTGCGCCTCTCGAACATCCTGACGCGCGAGTCCTTCGAGAACGCCATCCGCACCATTGCGGTGATCGGCGGCTCCTCCAACGCCGTCATCCATCTGCTGGCGATCGCCGGGCGCATCGGCGTGCCGCTTGAGCTTGCGGATTTCGACCGGCTGTCCAACGGGATTCCGCTGCTGGTCGACCTGCAGCCTTCCGGGCGCTTTCTGATGGAAGAGTTCCATTATGCCGGAGGATTGCCTGCTGCGCTCAAAGAGATCGCCGATCTGCTGAAGCTCGACGTGCCGACCGTTTCCGGACAGACGCTGCGTGAGATCGTCGCCGACGGCGAATGTTTCGCTCCTGAGGTCATCCGGCCGTTCGAGCGGCCTGCCTGCCGCGCCTCTGGAATCTGGGTGCTGCACGGAAACCTGTGCCCATTGGGCGCCATTATGAAACCCAGCGCCGCCGAGACTTCGCTCTATCATCATCGCGGGCGCGCTGTGGTCTTCGAATCCATCGAGGACTTCAAGACGCGGATCGACGATCCCGAACTGCCGGTGGACGCAAACTCCATCCTGGTTCTCAAGGGCTGCGGCCCCAAGGGTTATCCCGGCATGCCGGAAGTGGGCAACATGCCGTTGCCGAAGAAACTGCTGGCGCAGGGCATCAAGGACATGGTCCGCATCTCCGACGCGCGCATGAGCGGCACGGCCTTCGGCACGGTCATCCTGCATGTCGCGCCGGAAGCAGAGGCGGGCGGTCCCCTGGCGATCGTCAAGTCGGGGGACGAGATCCTGTTCGACGGTCCGGCCCGCAAGCTCGATCTCTTGATCGGCGAGGACGAGATCGAATCGCGCCTGGCGACTTGGCGCAGGTCGCGCCCGCCCTCGAAGTACACGCGCGGTTATTACCGCCTATACAAGGACCACGTCCTGCAGGCGGACCGGGGTTGCGACCTCGATTTTCTCGTGGGTAAAAGCGGCTCTGTCGTCGATCGCGAGTCGCATTGAGGAACCGGATGAGTCACGGTTGACTGCCGGGGCGGAATACGAGCCGGCGAAGCCGGCCAACAGGGGGAACGTATGCACCTTACTCAACTCGATATCTGGATCGTCGTCATCTATGCGTTTTGCATCTTTGTGCTGGCCCAGGTCGTGTCGCGCGAAAAGGCGGGTCACAAGAAGAACGCGCAGGACTACTTCCTGGCCAGCCGCTCGCTTCCCTGGTGGGCCATCGGCACATCGCTGATCGCCGCAAACATCTCGGCCGAGCAGATCATCGGCATGTCGGGATCGGGATACGCCATCGGGCTGGGTATCGCCTCCTACGAATGGATGGCGGCGCTGACGCTTCTGATCGTCGGCGTGTTCTTCCTGCCGGTGTTCCTGAAGAACCAGATCTACACCATGCCGGAGTTCCTGAAGCGCCGGTACGGGCCGAACATCCAGTTCGTTATGGCGATCTTCTGGCTGGCGCTCTACGTCTTCGTCAACCTGACCTCGATCCTGTGGCTCGGCGCCACCGCATTCTCGACCGTGACCGGCGTGCCGCAAATGTGGAGCGTCGTGATCCTGGCGGCCTTCACCGGCGCCTATGCGCTGTACGGCGGCCTGAAAGCTATCGCGCTGACCGACGTGGTGCAGGTTTCGATGCTCGTGCTTGGCGGGATGGTTATCCTGTTCATCGCGCTGACCCGCGTGTCGGGCGATGCGAGTGCGATCGGGGCCTGGCATGGCTTCCAGCTGCTGCTGCAGAAGGTGCCGGACAACCACTTCCATATGATCCTTCAGCCCAACAATCCATTCTACAAGGACCTGCCGGGCCTGTCGGTGATCTTCGGCGGCATGTGGGTGGCCAACTTCTCCTACTGGGGTTTCAACCAGTACATCATCCAGCGCGGCCTCGCTGCCAAGTCCATCCACGAAGCCCAGAAGGGCATCGTGCTGGCCGCTTTCCTGAAGCTGCTGATCCCGCTGCTCGTCGTGGTGCCGGGCATCGCCGCGGTATTGATTGCTACGAAAGCCCAAATGGCCTGCCCCGACGACGTGACGAAAGTCTGCAATGATCACGCTTATCCGGTGCTGATGACGCTGTTGCCGCCGGGACTTCTCGGCATCGTGTTCGCGGCGCTGATCGCGGCGATCATCGCCTCGCTGGGATCGAAAGTGAATTCGATTGCCACCATCTTCACGATGGACGTGTTCAGGGCCTTCAAAAAGAACGCCAGCGAAAGGACGCTGGTGATCACCGGCCGCACGACCGCCATCCTTGCTCTGGTGATCGCAGTGGCCGTGGTCAAGCCGCTGCTCGGCGGGTTCGATCAGGCATTCCAGTACATCCAGGAGTTCTCCGGCTTCTTCACGCCAGGCATCTGCGTCATCTTCCTGCTCGGCCTGTTCTGGAAGCGGGCGACCGAGCTGGGCGCGATCATGGCCGCCGTGGGCTCGGTGGCGCTGTCGGTCCTGTACAAATTCGCCGGCAGTCTGGCACCGCTCGCCGGCGATCCGAAACTGGCCGGACTTCTCGACGACATGGGCAAGGTCCCGTTCATGAACCGGATGGGCTATATCTTCTTGATCTGCCTTGGCCTCGCCGTCGTTTTCTCGATGTTCCAGAGGTTGAAGCCCGAGAACGTGACGGTGGACGTGACCAACGTCGACTATTCGACAAAGACGTCCTTCAAGATCGCCTCGGGCGCCATCATCGCCATCCTGATCGCACTGTACGCGACCTGGTGGTGAGCCGATTCAATTACCGGGCTTGCGGTCCCAGCGATGGGGCCGCAGCCGGGAGAGGAGATCGGCGGGCAGGGGACCCTTCTCGGAAACGGCCAGGTTCTCCTGCACGTGCCCGGGCGCACGCATGCCGGCTATCAAGGTGGTGACAGCCGGTTCGCTAAGGATGAAGCGCAGGGCCATCTCCGGAAGGCTCATGCCCTCGGGCAGCTCGGCCTTGAGCGCTTCCACGCGCTTCAGCGTCTCGGCGAGGTTGGCAGGATTGAAATAGCCCGCGCGCCAGTCGCCGGGCGGGAAGCGCGTCTCGGCCGTCATTTTGCCGCCGAGGCTGCCTTCGTCGAGCGGCACACGCGCGATGACGCCGACATTGCGGGCGCGGCAGGCGGGAAACAACTTGTCCTCCGGCGCCTGATCGAAAACGTTGTAGATCACCTGCACGCTTTCGATGAGACCGGTTTCGATGGCAGCGAGGGCGTTTTCAGGTTGCCAGCGGTTGATGCTGATGCCGAACGCCTTGATCGTGCCGGACGCCTTCAGCTCCGCCACCGTGTCCTGCCATTCCGCTTCGCGGGCCCAGATATCCTCCCAGACGTGGAATTGCAGGAGGTCTATGGGGCGACCGAAGGCGCTCCTGATCTTCGCGGCGTATTCGAGGACGTGGGCGCGCGGAAAGACATCATGGAGTTTATTCTTGGGGGAACTCGGCCATTTGAAATCGGCCGGCGGGATTTTTGAGGCGAGCACCAGGGAATGGCCTGGGAACTCGCGCGCTACCTCGCCGATCAGCCTGTCGCTGCGGCCGTTGCCGTAGACGAAGGCGCTGTCGAAAAAGTTACAGCTGCCGCGGATCGACTGGCGCAGCGCGGCACGGCTGGCCTCGTCGTCGGAGCCGCTCCAGCTTCCTATGCCCCACAAGCCGTGACCGATCTCGCTGACGCGGAATCCGGTCTTTCCCAAAACACGCTGTTTCATGTCTGCGCTCCCGCGAATCCGGCGCCCCAGTCTAGCGCGCGAAGGGTCTGGAAATATGAGGTTTTTAGGCTCCTGTGGCCGAAAAACGCGGCCACAAAGCTTGACAAAAATAGCTGATTTATATGATAAATACAAAACGCCGGCTGATATACGGTGGGGAGGTTCGAATCGGTCATATGACAGGCAGCAAATGTGCTATTGCCCAGTCACCGCCGCCTCGTAGAGAGTAAACCGAATCGTACACGTGCGCCGGTAAGGCGCCAAATAATGAGGGCGGGCAGGGCCGATTTCCGATGACAGAGGGCGATCCGAAACATATGCCGAGACCGGCGACATTCACCAGGCCGGACGGACGGCTGCTGCATTTCTACGGTCCCTTCTCGGGCGAACCCGTCTGGCCGCCGGAAAGCACGGGGCACGAAGTCGCCTTCTCGCATCGCCGCTGGCATCCGGTGCGGCGCGAATGGGTGATCTATTCCGCCCACCGCCAGACGCGCACTTACAAACCTTCCGCCGACACCTGCCCCTTCTGTCCGATGACGCCCGACGGTGAAATCCCCGTGAAGGATTTCTCGATCGCGGTGTTCGACAACCGCTTTTCGTCCTTCCAGAAGAACCCGCCTAAGCCCCTGCCGATTCCCGGCCTCGATCTTCCGGTCGAGAAAGCGGCCGGCAACTGCGAAGTCATCATCTACTCGGCGGACCATCGCGCCTCGATGGCGACGCTGCCGCAGGAACGTCGCGAGCTGCTCGTCCAGGTGTGGGGCGACCGAGTGCGGGCGCTGATGGAGATGCCCTCCGTCCAGGCCGTGATGCCGTTCGAGAACCGCGGCGAAGAGGCGGGTGTTACCCTGCACCATCCGCACGGCCAGATTTATGCGTTTTCCTATCTGCCGCCGATCATCGAGACGATGGCGCAGAGCTTCCGCGAAGGCTGCGATCTGTCGAAGCTGGCGGAGCTGAAGCAGTATACGATCGACGAAACCGCCGGTGCCGCCGCGCTGGTTCCGCCGTTTGCCAGGTTCCCATACGAAGTATGGATCGTTCCCCGGCGCTTCCGGGCGCGGCCTGCCGATCTGAACGCCGGAGAAGTAAGCGATTGGGCACGCCTGCTGGCGTCGGTAGCCAACAGATACGACCGTTTCTTCGGCCGCATGTGTCCCTATGTCATGATCGTCTATGCCGCGCCGCGCGGCATGGAGGAGTTTTTCCCCTTCCACATTCAATTTTATCCGCTTCTGCGCGCCCCGCAGAAGCTGAAATTCATCGCGGGCTGCGAGCTTGGCGCCGGTTCCTTCCTGGTCGACATTCTGCCGGAAACGGCAGCGCAGTCTCTGCGAAACATTGAGGGCGTTCCATGAACAGCTTTTCGGCAAAGGCCCCCGCGCGCGCCAACATCATCGGCGAACACACCGATTACGCCACCAACGCGGGACACGTGCTGCCGACGCCTTTGCCGTTTCACACCACGATCAAGCTGGAGAAGGTTACGGGCACGGCCGGGCGCGTGACGATCTCGAGCGAGAATTTTGACGAGCCGCCTTGCCAGCGTCTGTTGATGGAAACGCCCCGCGGCCATTGGACGGATTATGTGGTCGGCTGCCTGCGCATTGCGGCAACGCGCGTCGAGTTGCCCGCGCTGACGGTCGCCGTGAAGAGCGATGTTCCCATCGGCAGCGGCATCTCCAGTTCCGCCGCGCTGTGCGTCGCCGTGGTGCGGGCCGTGAAAGGGCTCTTCGGCACGCGTTGGAACGACGAAGAAATCGCCCTCATGGCCTATGAGTCCGAGCATGATTACGTCGGCGTGCCTTGCGGGAAGATGGATCAGTTCGCCTCATCGGTGGGCCGTCCCGGACTGGCCCTCCTGTTGGATACTAAGACACTAAAACACCGTAACGTGCCGCTGCCTTCGAACATCGTCTTGATGCTGGTCGATTGCGGCAAGAAGCACGACCTTGCCAAAGGCTCGGGGTACAGGCAGCGCGTCGCCGAATGCACCGAGGCACGCGACAAGCTGGGCGTCGGCACGCTCTGTGAACTCGGCTACAAGGATTTGCCGCGGCTATCGGCACTGCCCGAGAATGTCGCCAAGCGCGCCCGCCATGTCATCACCGAGAATCTGCGCGTCCTCGAATTCGTGGCGGCGTTGGAGCGCGGCGACAGTGAAAAACAGGCGGACCTGATCGCCGCCAGCCACGTCTCGCAACGCGACGATTTCGAATGTTCGATCCCGGAAATCGACGCGCTGGTGGAATCCTCGATACGTTTCGGCGTGCGCGGGGCAAGGCTGGTCGGCGGCGGCTTCGGCGGCGCCATCATCGCCCTGGTGCCGCGCCGGAAGGTGGCCGCCTGGTGGTCGTACGTCTCCAGGGAAAACCCGAATAGCAAACTGATCTCGACCTACGCGCTGAAAAACACCGAGAATGAATACGCAGCCTGAACTGGGCAATGTTCTCGTATCGGGCGGCGCCGGGTATATCGGTAGCCATGTCGCTCATGCGTTGAAAGGCGCGGGTTATGCGCCGGTGGTGATCGACAGCCTCGTCAGGGGCAATCTGTGGGCCGTGGCGGGCTCCTTCCGCAAAGGCGATGTGGGCGACGCGGATTTCGTGCGCGCGGTCTGCAACGAGTTCCGGCCGGTCGCGGCCTTGCATTTCGCCGCCTTCATCGAAGTGGGCGAGTCCGTGCAGAAGCCCGAGGCCTATTTCACCAACAACCGCGACAAGGCGAAAATCTTCTTCGATGTTCTCGCCGAAAAGGGCGTCAGGCACGTCGTTTTTTCCAGCACCGCCGCCGTCTACGGCGAGGCGGCCGAGACGCCAATCCTCGAAACCCAACCGACGCGGCCGATCAATCCCTATGGCCAGTCGAAACTCAAGGCGGAAACCTATCTGCGCACCGTCGCAGACGTGAACTCGGTGGCACTGCGATATTTCAACGTCGCGGGCGCGCAGCCGAAAGCCGGTTTGGGCGAAGCGCATTTTCCCGAAACCCATCTCATTCCGCGTCTCGTCCTGCCTTTGATCGGGACGCGAGCGGAGGTGCTTGAGGCCCTGGGGCTGAAAAAGGGCTTCACTGTGTTCGGCACCGACTATCCGACGTGCGACGGCACGGCGGTGCGGGACTATATCCACGTCGCGGACCTCGCCGACGCACACCTGCGGGCATTGCGCTATCTGCGCGAAGGCGGCGGGACGAATATCTTCAACCTGGGTAGCGGCTCAGGCTTTTCCGTGAGCGAGATCGTCGCAGCCGCAAGGAGAGTACTCGACCGCTCCGATTTTGCGCCTGGAACGGAGCCGCGCCGGGCGGGCGATCCGGCGGTTCTGATTGCGGACAGCCGCAAAGCGCAGCAGGTTCTCGGCTGGCGGCCGCAAAGGGGAATCGAGCAGATGATCGGCTCCGCGGCCGCTTGGCACCGCTCGCGTACTTACACCGAAACGATCCTTGCGAAGTCCGCTCGGACATAGGAGATCGCATGTCAATGACGAGACGCGATGTGATCAAGTCGGGAGCCGTCGCCACGGCGGGTGCGACGATGCCTGCCCACGCAGTGCCGGTTCGGCGCAAACCGCGCGCGCACATGCCCGTCGCCTCCATCGAGCCCAAGGTTCGCGAGCGGCTTTTGCTCGATTTCGGCTGGCGATTTCATCTCGGTCACGCCTGCGATCCGGCCAAGGATTTCGGCTTTGGCCTCGAACAGAACACTTTTGCCAAGGCGGGGAAGGGCGTCGCCTTGGCCGCGGATGCCGATTTCGACGACAAGGACTGGCAGAACGTGAACCTGCCGCACGACTGGGCGGTCGAGCTGCCTTTCGTGCCCAGCGCCAATCCGCCGGCGGCGGACGAAGACCCGCGCGCTGCGCACGGCTTCAAGCCGCTCGGCCGCGAATATCCCGAGACCAGTATCGGCTGGTACCGGCGCGTCTTCGATCTGCCCGCCTCCGACTTCGGCCGGCGCCTGTCGCTGGAGTTCGACGGCGTGTTCCGCGACTGCATCGTGATGTTCAACGGCTACATCGTCGGCGGCAACCCGAGCGGCTATGCGCCGTTCCGCGTCGACGTCAGCGACTTCGTCAATTACGGCGGCAAGAACGTGCTGACGGTACGTGTGGACGCGACCCTCGGCGAAGGCTGGTTCTACGAAGGCGCAGGCATCTACCGCCATGTCTGGCTGGTGAAGACGGACCCGCTGCACGTGCCCCAATGGGGTACTTGGGTAAAGACGACGCTGCAAGGCAATTCGGCATCGCTGAGCATCGCGACCGAACTGGTCAACGAGTCCCTCGCGGTACGCACCTGCCGCGTGGTTTCGACGGTGTTCGATCCTCAGGGCCGCGCGGTCGCCACGCTCGAGACGCCGCAGCTCACGATGGGCACGCACGAAAAGCGCACGCTCGTCCAGCACGCCGTCCTCGGCAAGCCGGCGCTATGGTCGGTCGAGACTCCGCTTCTCTATCGCGTGCTGACCGAAGTGCAGGCGGGCGGCAAGGTGGTGGACGACGCGGTGACCGCGTTCGGCATCCGCACCAGCCATTTCGATCCCGAAAAGGGCTTCTTCCTGAATGGCAAGTCCGTCAAGCTGAACGGTACCTGCAACCACCAGGATCATGCCGGCGTCGGCGCGGCGCTGCCGGACCGCCTGCAGTACTGGCGCATCGAGCGGTTGAAGGAGATGGGCTGCAATGCCTACCGCACCTCGCACAATCCGCCGACGCCCGAGTTGCTCGACGCCTGCGACCGGCTCGGCATGCTGGTGATCGACGAAACGCGCCGCATGTCGTCGGACGAGGAATGCATTTCCGACCTCACGCGCATGATCCGCCGCGACCGCAATCATCCATGCGTCATCGCCTGGTCGATTGGCAACGAGGAACAGCAGCAGCAAGGCACCGAGCGCGGCGCCCGCATCGCATTTTCGATGCGGCGGTTGTGCAACGAGCTCGATCCCACGCGCCCGATCACCGCGGCGATCGACAATCCCGACGCATGGGGTATCGGCATCACGCCCGCGCTCGACGTGATGGGCTGCAACTACCACGCCGCCAAGATTCCGGATTTTCACATGCGTGATCCGAAAATGCCCGTCGTAAGCACCGAGGCCGGCGCCACCGTCGGCACGCGCGGCGTCTATGTGCGCGACGCGGCCCGCGGCTATTGCGTGGCCTATGATTTGGAGGCTCCGTTTTGGGCCTCCACGGCGGAAGCTTGGATGCAGGTGGCGATGCCGCGCGCCTTTTTCACCGGCGGCTTCGTGTGGACCGGCTTCGACTATCGCGGCGAGCCGACGCCGTTCTACCGCTGGCCGAACGTGTCATCGCAATTCGGCATTATGGACAGCTGCGGCTTTCCGAAAGACAATTATTTCTATTACCAGGCGTGGTGGGGCAAGGAGCCTGTGCTGCACCTCTTCCCGCACTGGAACTGGCAGCCGGGGCAAACGGTCAACGTCTGGTGCTATTCCAACCTCGACAGCATCGAGTTGTTTCTGAATGGCCGCAGCCAAGGTGTGCGCAAGATGGAGCCGTACGGTCATGTCGAATGGGACGTGACGTTCGAGCCGGGCATGATCGAGGCGCGCGGCTACAAAGACGGCAAACTCGTGGCGACCGACAAGCGCGAAACCACGGGTGCACCGGCGCAGATTCTGCTGAAACCCGACCG
Organism: Alphaproteobacteria bacterium; assembly: GCA_003158585.1. Lineage (GTDB taxonomy): Bacteria > Pseudomonadota > Alphaproteobacteria > Micropepsales > Micropepsaceae > Rhizomicrobium. The sequence continues at coordinate 43,405 of PMKE01000121.1, read as the reverse complement.
GGTAGTCATCGACGCGGACGGCGAAGACGTGACGGTCGTCACGGTGTCGATTGCCGATGCGCAAGGCCGCATCGTGCCCACGGCGGGCAATCAGGTGAGCTTCCGCGTGTCGGGACCGGGTGCTCTGATCGGCGTCGGCAACGGCGATCCCAGTAGCCACGAGGCCGACAAGGCATCGGAACGCGCCGCGTTCAACGGCCTCGCCAGCGCCATCGTTCAGGCGGGCAAGCAGGCGGGAGATATCCGCATCGAGGCGGCCTCACCCGGACTCCAATCCGCCTCCGTCTCGATCAGTGCGAAGGCGGTGGCACTGCGTCCGGCGGTGGCGTGAGCACGTAGTCGAAGGTCGCATCGCCGGAGGGGACGGTTTCGGTCGCGAAGCCGTCCACCACCTTGCCGCCCGCCAGCAGCTTGGCGTGCAGTTGCAGGTTGTCGAACACCTGGAAGCGGATTTTGGCGCCCGGCATCATGGTGGTGGTGAACACGCCATCGGCAGGCAACCGCACCGCAAACGTCTTTGACCCAAGAAAATCGCCCCACAGATAGAACGCCTGATCCGGCGGCGGCGTCAGGCCGTGGAACCTGAACGTCACGTGCACCTGCTGCTTGTAGGTCTGGCGCGCGTAGTCGATGGCGGGAAGCGCGTTGCCGTCGAAGTCGAACAGCGTAGCGTTTTCCCAATCGGACCCTTGGCCCCAGCGTGTCCGGCATTTGGTAGAAACCCGATCGGGCGCCCAATAAACGAGACCGCTGCCGCCGTTCGAAATGATCGTCTGCGCCATATCGACTAGAAACTGCTTTTGACCTTCCTGGGTTAAGCGATAGCTGGGCAAGGCGGAACCTTCGTCCAGAAGATTATTCATATTGTCGGCGGTGGACAAAGTCCAAGCATAGGAGGTTTCAGCCACCCAAATCTCGGCCTTGGGGTACCTGTAGCGCAACCGGTTGATGAGGGCGCCGAGCCCCGCCAACGTGTACTTCGACCATTTCGGATAATAGCTGATGCCGATGATATCGAAATCGGTCAAGCCCGCGCTTGCCGCTTGTTCGAACCACGGCTCGATGTTTTCCGGCTGCGCGATGTGCAGCATCACCTTGATCTTGGGATTGGTGTCGCGCACCGCTCTTATCCCGGCGTTGAGCAGCTTGGCGTTGCGCGGCCAATTCGTCAGCGCTTCTGTGGCGGTGAGCGTCAGCACATCGTGATTAACCTCGTTGCCGACTTGCACGTAGTCCGGCGAAAGCCCGGCCGCCGCAAGCTGCTTCAGCGTGTCGGCGGTGAATTGATAAACTGCCTTGGCCAGCGCGTCGTCGTCCTTGATGTTCGCCCATGCCGCCGGAATAACCTGCTTGCTGGGATCGGCCCAGTCGTCGGAATAATGGAAATCGAGCAGAACCTGCATGCCTTGCGCCTTGGCGCGGGCGATGGAACGCTTCACGTCGTCGAGCGTGCTATACTGGGTCCAGCTTGGGTTGTTCCAAAGGCGCAGCCGCACCAGATTGGTGCCGTGCGCCTTCATGATGGCATAGACGTCTCCCGCCTTGCCGTCGTCCTTGAAGACCGCGCCGCAATCGTCCATCTCATTGGCGAAGGAAAGGTCGGCGCCGAACACGAAGTCGGCGGCTCCTGCGGGCAGTGTGCCGAAGAGGGTTAAAACCCCGGCAAGCAACCAAGCGCGCCGCGATCCCATCATCTCTCTGCCTCCCTCAAGAAAATGCCTGCTGTTCTTGTGTTTTCGTACACTTGCCTATTTATATGATAAATGCTCGGCTGGGTCAATATCTTCCTCCGCAGCATCGAAAACACGACGCGGCGAGCATGGCTCAGGGGATCATGGACGCTGTGCATCGTCCGCGGGATCGTACGGAGGGAGAAGCTTCCCCCCGTATCGGAATTGCAGAGTTACGTGCCGCCGGGCCCTCAAACCTCGCCGCGCAGCGCTTCCAGTTTTTTCCGGTTCTCCTCGGATATCCGTCTGGTCAGCGGATAGTATTTCAAAAGAAGGAAACACAGCAGGGACGGAATGCCGGCACCGAGGCACATGGCAACCCGCATGCTGAGATAGGTATGCGGCGTCTGGGAATTGAGGGCGGGGTCGAAGCCGATGGAACTCAGGAATGTGCCGACCAGGACGAAGCCGATCGCAAAGGATGCCTTCGTTGCCCACTGGTAGACAGCGCCGAACATACCTTCGCGGCGCTGACCGTTCTTCAACTCATCTTCGTCGCAGATGTCGGCCGTCATCGCTTGCCCCAACACACCGATGCCGATCCAGAACACGCCTCCGGTAAGCGGATCGAGCCAGATGAACGATTTGCCGATCAGAGCGAGGGAATGCGCGAATTGTGTATAACTGCCCCAGTGGAGGGCTTCACTAAAGCGCCCGGGCTGGTACACGAACCAGCGCAGTACCGAGTTCACTATCATCATGGTGTAGATGAACTGCAGACCCTGGACCTTGCTCATCTTGGCGGTCAGCCACACGACGAGCGGAATGCCCAAGATGCCCACCGCGGCGTACCCGATGGTCACGATGAGTTTCCATTGCGTCCCCACCGCGATATTGCCGTCGGACAAGTAGTAGATCAGCAGGTACCAATCCATGTTGCTTGCAAACACGCCGGCAATGTTCGTCAAGATGGTAAAGATGCACAAGTAGACGCATGCTTTGTTCTGCAGCGCGAGCTTGGCGGACTTCCAGAACGAAGTCTTCTTGCCGCGTTGCTCCTTGACGGTCAGCGCATAGAGGCGCTCACGGCCGAAGAAGGCCGGGAGCAATCCGAACAGGGTCATGCCGAAAAAACCATAAACCGCCGCGACGGTCCGGATGCCCTCCATCTTTTCCGGGGAGGTAAGATGATCGGTGTTCGCGTAGCCGTATTTCCAGGCGATGTAAGTCAGGGACAGTGGGATCAGCCCCATGTAGGACATCTCGCCGAGCCGGTTCCAGAAGGTCACATAGCCCTGGACCGAAGTGCGTTCGTCATAGTCCGGGGTCATTTCGTAGGTCAGGCCGATGTACGGCACCAAGAAGGTGGAGTAGGCCGTATAGAACACCAGGCTCGTGACGATGAACCAACCCAGCTTGCCCGCGTCGCTCCACTGCAGCGGAACCATCCATATGCAGGCAAAGGTCAAGCCCATCGCTATTGCGCCGACCACAATAAACGGGCGGCGGCGGCCGTACCGCGAGCGGAAATTGTCGGAAATGTTGCCTACGACGGGATCGATTATGGCGTCCCAGAACAGAGAAACCGCAAGCACAAGGCCGACCCAAAAGGCGTTGATGTGCAGAATCATGTTCAGAACGCCCTGTCCGGTAGTCCGGACACTCTGATTGCCGAGCGACACGGCTATGCCGCCCGTGCCGACGGAGAACTTCTCCCTGATCGTCAGCTTGTCGCGCTTCTTGCCGATCGTACGACCCAGTTCGGTGGATTTACCCATGACGTTTCCTGCGGCGGTTGGTGATCTGAAACTCTTGATACCGGCGGATACGAGAATACAGCACCGCCAAGGCACCAGCTTGTGGCTGGAGGTACATCAGTCAGGACGGCCCTTTCCCGGCCGGAGTCCCGGGTGTGTCGGCCTCCTCGTTTTTGGCGAGGATTTCCTCCACGGTCCAGCGCTTCAGCATGTCGGGATATTGCTGCTTGTACACGCGGTACAACGAGAGAATCGCCATCTCGTTACCCTCCCAATTACAGCGGCGGCAGTAGAATTGATCCGCGTCACGGTCGTAGAGAAGATCGTAGTCGATGGTCCGGAACAGACACATCGGGCAACGGTAGTTGATCTTTCCGGTTTTACCTTGGGCCATGTCGGTTTTCTCAGTTTGCGCGTTCGATGGCGAAGACGGTCACGAGTTCCTCGTCGAGCCCGAGTTCGCGGCATAAGCCGATCTTCAGGTTCGGAGCGAAGGAGTATCCCTCTTCGTAGTAGCCCTTGCACGGGCCCGATTTCGGAGTCATCCGGATGCGGGTTTGTACCATCGGAATGACCGCTTCGACGGCGGCGGCATCGGCGGCAGCGTGCTCACGGCAGCGGTAAGCATAGTCGATGGCATTACGTGTACCGTTGCGGTCGATCACGGCCAGGGTGCAGCCGGTCAAGTCCTCCGGATATTCCCGGGTTCCCCAACAGGCGGTGATGAACTCGTCCACTTCAACCTTGGCGGAGGGATCGCTGAGACCGACGATCTTGCGGCCGATGTCGATGGTCCCTTGGTTTTCGTGGAACGTGTACGACGTCTCGACCTGCACCTTCAGGTGCTGAAACTCGACGGTCACCGGACGCACGATCAGTTTGCGCCAGCCGGGGCCCTCCTCATACCGGCCCGTCGACCGGCAGGCGCTCAAATCCACTTCTTCGCCGCCAAACCGCAGCTTGGCGCTCTTGATGGCGCCTTCGCCGGCATAGTGCGTGAAGGGGCCACCGCGATAGCGGGACTGCACGATGAACGGATATGAAGCGTCTTGATTGGCCGATGTGCCGGCGCCGCAGGGCCGCTTCAGCTTGGACGCGTAAGGACGGATATCGGTAATTGCCCCGCCGAGCTTGAGATCGATTTGGATGCGGAACTTCGAATCGGCATACCAGAAGCACTGGTTCTTGGTGCCGAAGATCGTGTCCTTCCAGAGGGCGCAGATCGGCTCGTTGACGGCCTTGTTTGCGCGGTACCAGTCGGCGAACTCGGTCATGGTCATGTCCGTGACCTTGCCCTGGCGTTTCAGCTGCCCGTAATAGGCCATGAAATCCTCGTAGGATTTCTTGAGAATCCGGTAGGGGCACTCCCACCGGCCGGCCTTGCCCATCCAGCCCGGGCCGACATAGACGAGATTATAGGAGTAGCCTTTGTTGTAGCGCTTGATGGCCTGATACTGGTCCACCAGGTTGTACATGAAGGGCAGCCGGTCGTCCTCGTAGGCCAGGCCTCGGATGATGTTTTGCGGATGCGTGCCGAACATGTCGCCGGGGTTGTCCATGACGCCGAGCAGATCGCGCGACAGGTGCGGCACGGCTACGATGCCGGAATCATCGTCGGCGTTTTCCGCGATGGCGTGAGAGCACGCTTTGGACGGCACCCAGGCCGTCCACGGGCCGCCATCAAGAAGCGTGTACCAGGTGTTGTTGGTATGCCGGAACACCTTCGGACCTTCCTCAAAACAGGCAGCCACGGCGGTTTTCACCATCGGGTACTCGGCTTTGATGAAGTTGATGAGTTCGGCATCCATGAAATAAGAGCCGGTCGAGGTCGGATAGAATCCAAAGACTTCCTTGAACCGCTCAAACGAGTCACGCACGACCCGCACTTTCAGATCCCAAGGGAACAGCCACATTGCCAGTTCCTTGGAGCCGTAAGTCTCGCGGAAGCGGTCGCACTGGACGCCGAGGAAAGTGTGCGCGATCTCGTCGCCGTATTTTTCGTGGTAATCCTTGGCAAGCTGGATGGCCTCGTCGTTGTACAGCGAGGCGTAGGTCATCTGGATCGTACATTTGATCCCGTTGGCGTGCGCGATGTCCTGCTGCAGGCGGAAGATGTCCAGCGACTCGCCGACCACCTCCGTGCCTCCGAGTTCTTCAGTCTTGCCGGCCTGAGCATCGGTGTTGATGTATTCCGGCATCAGTTCCGGTCTGTGGACAACACTAAGGATGAATTTGTCCATTTTCGTTCGGTTCCTGTTTCGCTTCCCGTTCTGAAACTGCTGCCGACGCCGCAACAGCACGCGATTTCGTGACCGGCCTCCTAGTCGACCGGCTTGCGCAAGTCGAAATCGAAAACAGTGTCGGTGTTGCCCACGGTTTCGGGCACGACGCCTTCCAGCAGTTTCTTTCCGGCGATGAGCGGCTTCTGCATCGCCTTGTCGCCGAACACCTGGAAGTGAACCTGGCTGCCCGGCATCAGCGTCGTGTTGTAGACCAGCTCGTTATTCACTCGGCGCAGCGGAAACGAGGTGAAATCCGGGTCACCGAAGAGGTCGCCCCACAGCCGGAAGACCTGGCCTTTCTTCGGCTTCACGCCGCTGAAGCGGAAGGTCACTTCCACGGGCATCACGTACTTCTCCCGCATATAGTCGATGCCGGGAAGCACCTCGCCCTTATCGTCGAAGAAGGTCATCGACGGCCAGTCCACGTTCCGATCGGCGTTGCCGCGGCACAGGGCGGGCACCCAGTCGGGTGCCCAGGTGAACACGCCTAGGCCGCCATTGGCAATCACGGCCTGGCTGAGATCGACGAGGAAGCGCTTCTGGCCTTCCGGCGTCGCCGGATAGCCGGGTGTCTGGTTGTCCCTGGCAAGCCCGCTGGCCGCGGCGCTGCCGCCCAGCGTCCAGGGATAGGCCGTTTCCACCACCAGCACCTCTTTGCCGGGATAGCGGTTGCGCAGCAGGTTGATGGTGCGGCCCAGCCCGCGGAACGAATTGGTGGACCATTTCGGGTAGTAGCTGAGGCCGATCATGTCGAAGTCGGTGACGCCCGCCCTGGTCGCCGCCTCGTACCAAGGCAGGTTGTATTCCGGCTGGGCGATCTGGATCATCACCTTGGGATGGGTGCCTGCCTTGCGGCCCGCATCGCGGATCGCCTTGATCGCCGCATTCAGCAGCAGCGCGTTGCGCTTCCAGTTGATGGGCCCGGTTTTCCAGCGTCCCTTGTCGAGGATTTCGTGGTTGATCTCATTGCCGGGCTGCACCATGTCCGGCATCACGCCGGCCCTGTCGAGCGCCATCAGCGTATCGTAGGTATAGCGATAGAGAACCTGCGCCAGCTTCTTCGGATCTTTGATCTTTGCCCAGGCCGCGGGAATGATCTGCTTGCCGCCGTCCGCCCACCAGTCCGAATAGTGGAAGTCGAGCAGGGTCAGCATGCCCAGCGCCTTGGCGCGCTTGAAGCTGCGTTCGACATCCGCGAGATTGCTGTATTTCGTGGGGTTGCCCGCGTTCCAGATGCGAATGCGGGCGACATTGGCGCCGTGCTCCTTGAACAGGGCATAGAGGTTCTTGGGCGCGCCGTTCTCGCGATAGACCGCGCCGCAGTCGTCCATCTCGTTGGCGAAGGAAAGATCGGCGCCGAAGTACAAGTCGCGCGCCGCAACGGGTTGCGCGAAGAGCGCGGCTACCACGCCGCAAAGGAGCGTGAAACGAATGGCTGTCACCGGATAGCCTCCCTGATGCGCTCCATCCGGTGCGCAACGGTGCTTGCACGCGGTGGAGCGGCGTTGCCGTCTGATTTATATGATAAATGACGGGCAGTCAAATTTACGTCCGTGACAGGCAAAAAAATCGGCGCCGGAACCGGCGCCGATCAGGATGCAACAAATCTGTTTCTTCTCGGGGAGGAAACGGCGGGGGAGTGGAAATCCCCCGCCGCACGCAGTCTGTTAGTTCTTGTAAGAGATGTCGAACAGGAAGGAACGGCCGAACACTTGGTAGCCTTGGTCGTTCGCCAGTTCATTGGTGTTGTTATTCATCGAGTACCGATTCGGTGTGCCGGTGAGGTTACGGCCTTGCAGACGCATACCGATGTGATCGTTCCACTGATACGAGGCGCTGACATCGAGCAATCCCTCAGCGTCTTGTTTCTTCAGAACGGTGCCGACCCAGGTCGGCGCGGCAGTCGTCGCACTGTGGTACTTGTAAGCAACCCGCGCTTCGAAGCCGCTGTTGTCGTAGTAAAGGTCGACCTCCGCCGTATGCTTGGTCAGTCCGACCATCGTAAACGGAGACTCGTACGCTGACGCTATGGGGTAGACCTCGTGAATGTTGGACATTGCATAGGCGTAGTTCGCATAGGTACCGAAGTTGCTAAAGAACTCCGGCAAGAAGTAGAAGCGCGTCTGGAACGTCAGTTCCACGCCTTCGACGTCGCCGCCCTTGCCGTTGCCTTGTCCGGTTATGGTGTAGTTGAGGCCGTTGATAACCTCCTGAGTCGAAAGCGCCGTGATGTAGGTCAGGAGGTGCTTGTAATACACGGCCGCGGCCAACATCGATTCGTCATGGAAGTACCACTCGTAAGACAGATCGAGTTGATTGGCCTTATAAGGCTTGAGGAACGGGTTGCCGCCGCCGCCCGTACAGGGAGACGGGGTGCATCCCGGAGGATTGGTGCCCAAATTCAAGCCCGGGATCAGCGCATCCAGCGGCGGACGCGATACGGCAATCGAAGCGCCAAAACGCAGCTGTTGCTCGTCCGTAAAGTGGAAGGTCGCATTCAGGCTGGGCAGCACGTCGGTGTAGCTGTTCGTGAGCATAACCGGCGAGAAGGTGGCCTGATTGTCAAAGGTTTGATAACCCCTGCTCGACGTACCGACATGTGCGACGCGTACGCCGAGGCCGCCGGTCATCGGTATGCTGCCGATATCGCCCGCGAATTCCACCTTCAGATAGCCTTCGATGGTACTTTCGTGAACTTTCGAGTTGTCCAGCATGAGTTCGGCGCTGTCCGCCACAGCTAAGGCAGGTGCCCCTGGGTACACCAAGGGATACAGCTCATCGAAGTTGCCATAAACCAGCGGCGGAGCAGTGATTGTCTTGATCGAGAACTCTTCCAAACCGGGTAGAGACCCAGCCGCGTTTGTGGCCGTTGCCGGGTAGTACCCCCATTGCTGATTACCCTTCGCGCGATCGGACATGCGCATGCCGGCATCGAAAGCAGTAAAGAACGAGCCGTCGATCGCACGCGTAACGTCTAAGGCTACCGCCGAGATATGATCGGTCTCGTGGTAGGTGTCGATCTCGCCGGTACGTCCGCCGGTCGATTGGATTGCCGGGTCGGTGGGATCGACGGGCCCAAGGAACGACGCGCTGGGCGCATGGCCGGCACCTATGTCGAAGTCGAGGCCGTTGGCAAATTGCGTGTCGAGATAGAGCCCGATCCATTGGTTCTTGCGTTGGGCTTGCGAGTGGGACAGATCCAGCTTGGCGACCCACGACCCCTCCGTCAAATTGAAGTTCAGGCCGGTCACGAGCAGATTATGCCGTTCGCCGTAGCGGCCGAGCATGCTTTGATCGTTAACCCCGTCAATGTTGTGACCAGCCCACCAGTAGTTTGCAGTCAGGTTCTCGTTAGGCAGATGCCCCGCGACAATGACGTGATCGACGACCGTGTAGGAACAGCCGGCGCAATTGTATTGAGGCTCATTGCTCCCGTCCCAGTTGCCCAGAATGTTGTTTGCGAACCAACCCTGAAACTGGTTCTCGTGGATGTTGTAGGAGGAATAGAGGGCGTCGAATTTGATCTCGAGATTCGAGGTCGGACGCCATCCGGCGGCACCCATGACCGCCATGCGATCCTGCTGAATCTCCTCGACATCCGAATTGAGGCCCCAGGTGGTGGACTCGTCATAGCCATCGCCGTTCAGATCGGATGGGAGGCTGGTACCCGTCGTGTTCCAGCCCCAAGACCGAAGATCGGCATAGCCGTTCTTTTCTTTCTGATAGCTTGCGGCCAACGCGATCGCGAAATTGTCCGTCAAGTGGCTGATGTAGGCGCCGCTCGCGCGAAGACCCCAGGTATTATAGTGCGGGAAGTCGTTGCCCCCTTGATTGTAGGTGGGGCCGGCACGCAGATTGAGCGACGGGCCTTCGTAGTCCAACGGCGAAACTGTGCGGATGTCGATGGTCGCCGCAATGCCGCCTGGGATGATAGTTGCGTCCTGCGTCTTGTAAACTTGCGCGCCCGACAGCACTTCGGACGGATACACTTCCCAGCGAACGTCCTGGGACGGTTCCGACGATGCTACTTCGCGGCCGTTGACGAGGCCGAACACCAGACGTGGTCCCAAACCGCGAACCGCTGCCTGGCTCGCATTGCCGCGGTCGCGGGTCGTGGTTACGCCCGGCAGGCGGTTGAGCTCTTCCGCGATCGTCACGTCGGGAAGCTGACCGATATCCTTGGTCGAAATGTTATCGGTGATGAGCGGCGAGTTCTGCTTCATCACCAGCGAATCGCGAAGACTTTCGCGGATGCCGGTAACGGTGATCGTCTCCACGCTCTCTTGCGCGATGGCGGGTACTGCGACCGCCAAGATGCTTGCGCTGCACAGAAGCAAACGTTGTAGTGATTTCACGAGATAGCCCTCCCCATAAATCCGCATCCGTTGCAGAGCGGATATTTTATAATCCTATTTATAATATAAATACGGCGCCGTCAATGGCATATTGTTGTTTTGCTGCAACGGATCAAATATTTACTTAGGTAATGGCGAGCCTTTTGCACCTTAAGAGTGCACTCCCTGCCGCAAGCAAATTCGCCCAAAGACCTGCCGTAGTGCGGGTTCGACAGAATGGCCGAGGCGTGACAGCGCTTACGCCACGAATAATAATCATATAACAACAGCAAATTAAACTGGCGTGATTCGTAAGCTTCCGTTGTGTCCGGAATTTGATCCCGCGCGTGTCATCGTCGTCATCGTGCTTGAACGCATTTCCGGCGGCAGCGGGCTGCCCGGGGTGATCGACGGTTTCAACATGCTGATGACCAAGGCGCCGGATCACTTCCACATGATTCTGAAGTCCGACAATCCTTTCTATAAATACCTGCCGGGCATATCGGTGATCGTCGGCGGCATGTGGATCATGAATTTCTCCACCTGGGGGTTCAACCAGTACATCATTCAGCGCGCGCCGGCGGCCAAGAGCGTCGCCGAGGCGCAGAAAGGCGTCGAACTCGGCGGCATCGACTATTCGACCGGCAGGGGCTTCAACCTCGCCGCCCTCGCGATCGTGGGTACGCTTGTCGCGCTCTATGCGGTATTCTGGTGAGGATGGAACCTGTCGAAACGATCAAGGCCGGCAATACGCTCGGCGAGTGCATTCTGTGGGACGGCGAGACGCAATCGGTGTGGTGGACCGACATCGAGGAGCGCCTGCTGTACCGCTTCGATTGGCGCCGCCGCGAGCTTCGGAAATTCTCCACCCCGGAACGGCTCTGCTCGTTCGGCTTCGTCGAGGGGTGCCGCAGCCTGATCGCCGCCTTTGAGAGCGGTTTTGCCCTCTACGATCCCCATGACGGTTCCATCGTCTGGCTGGCGCGGCCCGAGTCGCTGCGGCCGGGATTTCGTCTCAACGACGGTCGGGTGGACCGTCAGGGACGCTTATGGGTCGGCGGCTTGGCGGAGACCGAGGCCGGGGCGGGCAAGGCACATCTCTACTGTTTCGACGGCAGCGTCCGCCTCTGCGAAAGCGGCGTGACCATTTTGAACGGCATCTGTTGGAGTCCCGACGGCGCTTGGTTCTATCTCGCGGACTCCGCTTGGAACACGATCTGGCGCTACGCCTTCTCGGCCGTGCAAGGCACCATCTCCGGCCGCAGCATCTTTGCGACCACACCGGACAGGGGCTCGCCCGACGGGTCGGCCGTCGATGCAGAGGGCTTCGTGTGGAATGCCCGATGGGGAGCAGGGTGCGTCGTGCGCTATGCGCCGGACGGTCGCATCGACCGGGTCCTGGAGGTGCCGGTTAGCCATCCGACCTGTGTCGCCTTCGGAGGTCCGCAACTTGACCTGCTTTTTGTCACCTCTGCGCGGCAGGGACTTGGAGGGGAAGCGCTGTCTCGCCAATCTGGCGCTGGGGATGTCTTGGTGTACAATGTGAATGTAACTGGCCTGCCGGAACACCGGTTCCGGCGGGACGGGGTGGCTGGCATCTGAAGGAACGGCGGGATGGCACGCGCGGACGGTCAGAACCTGACCTACAGGATCGTGCAGGCGCTCGGCATCGCCATCGTCTCCGGCACCTACACCGTCAAGAACCCGTTCCCCATCGAAGCCGATCTATGCAAGCAATACGGCGCCAGCCGCAGCGTCCTGCGCGAAGCCGTTAAGATGCTCACCGCCAAGGGACTTTTGAGCGCGCGGCCGCGGCAGGGAACCTGGGTCCAGCCGGAAGATAACTGGAATCTGCTCGACCCGGACGTGCTGCGCTGGCTGCTCGAGCGCAAGATTTCGTTCTCGTTGTTGAGGGAATTCGCACAGGTGCGTCTTGCGGTTGAGCCGAAGGCTGCGGCGCTGGCGGCCGTCGTCGCCACGCCGGAGAAGAAGGCCGCTATCAATGCCGCCATCGCGCGCATGGCGGCAGCGGACGAAGGTGAGGACGATCCGCTTCCTTCGGACATCGCCTTTCACGTCGCGGTGCTGCGCGCCTCCGGCAACAGGTTCTATTCGCAGCTAAGCGGCGTCACAGAAACCGCATTGCGCTTCAGCATCCGCATGCAGAACCGCTTCAAGGGCGTGCGCCGCGCCAGTGTGCCCGATCACAAGAAGATTTCCGACGCCATTCTGGCCGGCGATTCCGAAAGTGCAGAGAATGCGATGCGCGAGTTGATCCTGGAAGCACTGAACCTGATCGAGAAGGCCGAGAGCGAGGCGGAGACGGAGCCGCGGCAGCGCAGCGTGAAAGTGCGGGTTTCGCGTTGACCCGTTGTCGGGACGATCTGAGATGAGGTCGGCGTTGGTCACTATATGTTTGGCAATATGTACTTTTGAGCAACCGGACGAGGTGGTCGTGTGAAGCGGATTGGCGTCGGCATCGTTGGCGTCGGCAAGATTGCCCGGGATCAGCACCTTCCGGCCCTGCGATCCTCCGCGGCATTCGAGTTTATGGCTTGCGCCGGCGGCTCGACGGAGATCGAGGGTGTGCCCTGCTTCGCAACGGTCGAAGATATGCTCGACGGCGTACCGGACCTCGACGCCATCGCGATCTGTGCTCCGCCCCAGGTGCATTACGACGCGGCAAGGCTGGCCCTGGAGCGGCACAAGCATGTGTTTCTGGAAAAACCACCGTGTTCGACGACCGCGCAACTCGACCACTTGCTTCGGCTTGCGCGCAGGAACCGTTGCACACTGTACCAGACCTGGCATGCCCGCCATTCCGCGACCGTGGATACCGCCGAACGCTGGCTCGATTCGCGGCCGGTCGGCCGGGGCCATGTCGTCTGGAAGGAAGATGTCAGGCAATGGCATCCCGGCCAGACCTGGATCTGGAAGGCCGGCGGTTTCGGTGTTCTCGATGCGGGGATCAACGCCATTTCGATCCTGACCAGGATCATCCCCGAGACGCTCTTTGTCGAATCCGCCCGCCTCCTCGTGCCGTCTAACTGCGAAACCCCGATCGCCGCGGAGATCGTTTTCCGCACGGAGTCGGGCGCGGTCATCGAAGCCGAGTTCGATTTCCGCCACCGGGGCATCCTGGATTGCGTCATCGACATCGAAACGAAAGAGGGCGCCATGCGGCTCTCGGGCCACGGAGCCGAACTTGTCATTAACGGCGTGCCGGTCGCTTCGGCGACGCGCGAGGAGGAATATCCTTCGCTCTACCGCCGCTTCGCCGAGCTGATCGAACGGCACGAGTGCGAAGTGGACAACCGGCCCTTCCAGCTTGTCGGCGACATCTTTCTGGTCGGCTGCCGGCAGACCATCGAGCCCTTCGAGGAATAGCTGCCTCAGCAGATCCGGGGCAGGGGATCGTCCTCCAGTTCTTCGAGAAAACGCTCGCCGCCGATTTCGGTCTCCAGCACTACCGCGGCTCGGCCTTTCTGCACTGTACCAATGACGGCGGCTCCTTCGCCGCCGGGAATGGTGCGCCACTTGGCAACTATGCCGTCCGCCGCTTCGGGCGCAACCACTGCCACCACGCGACCCTCGCAGGCGAGGTAATAGGGATCGTAGCCCAGCATCCTGCACACCGAGCGCACCTCGTCGCGCACCGGGATCGCCGTCTCCTTGAGCCGCATGATCATGGCGGTGGCGCGCGCGATGTCGTGGGCCACGGTGGCGAGTCCGCCGCGCGTCGGATCGCGCATGAAGCGCACGCCTGCCGAGATCGCCGTGAAAGGCATGACGGGCGCGCAATCGGATTTCAGCGTGCCGCTCAGCTCGAAAGCCTCGCGCGCCAGCATTACGGCGATGCCGTGATCGCCCACGGGTCCGGAGACCAGGATCGCGTCGCCCGCCTGGATCAATTCCATGCCGAGGCGGCGCTCCGGCGCACGCACGCCGACGCCCGTGGTGACGAGATAAAGCCCGCCGCCGTTGCCGCGTGGCACCACCTTGGTGTCGCCCGCCACGATGTGCACGCCCGCTTCGCGAACGGCCCTGGCAATGCTCGCCGTCACGCGCTCCAGGCAAGCGATCTCGAGGCCCTCTTCGATGATGGCATTGAGCGTCAGGTATTTCGGTTCGGCGCCGCTGACCGCCAGATCGTTCACCGTGCCGTTGACGGCGAGCGAGCCGATGTCACCGCCGGGGAATTCCAGCGGCTGCACGGTGAATCCGTCGGTGGTGATCACCGGCACCATACCCGGCGGCAGTTCCAGCGGCGCGGCATCGAGGCCGGTGTCGAGCGCCGGATCGGCGAGATGGCGCATGAAGATCTCTTCGATCAGCTCGCGCATGTAGCGCCCGCCGTTGCCGTGCGCCAGCGTCACATGGCGGTCTTCGATCATGGCTTGCTCATCGTCTCGATCAACTGGCCGAAGGCCAGGCCGCCGTCGTTGGCAGGCACGGCCTCGGGCAAGTACACCGGAATGTCCCGCGCGGCCAAGAGCGCCGTGACGCGCTCCGCCAGCCGCTTGTTCTGGAATACGCCGCCGCTGAGGCCCACGGCGTCGAACGGCTTCAGCACCTCCGCCTGTGCCGCAATGGTCTGCGCCAGGCTTTCGTGGAAGACACCGGCGCGCCGCGTGGGTGGTATCCGCTCGTCTTGAAGCATCGCCAAGAGCGGCTCCCAATCGGCGATGACGAGCCCGCCTTCGTGCCGGAGAGGCAGGGCGTCCGCTTCGGCGTCCTCGGCGGCACTTTCCAGCATCATCGGCCCCTGGCCCTCGTAGCTCGCCGTGCCGATGCCGAGAACCAGCGCCGCCGCGGCATCGAACAGCCGTCCCACCGACGAGCTTTGCGTCGTGCCGACGCGTTTCTTCCAGGCTTCCGCCGCCAGTTTCCCGTCACGGACCGGCGGAGCATAGTCGCGGCCCGTCTCCCACAGCAGTGCGGCGGCCGAGCGCCAGGGCTCGCGTCCGGCGAGATCGCCGCCGAGCAGATGGAACGATCTCATGCTGGCGGCGCGTTTCCAGGCGCCGGGCCGCCCCAAAAACGCCTCACCGCCCCACAGCGTTCTATCGTCGCCGAGACCGATGCCGTCCCAGGTGAATACCAGCCAGCGGGAAATCTCGGGATACTCGCCCGCCAGTGCGGAAGCATGCGCCACATGATGCTGCACGCGCACGACCGGCAATCCTTGCGCCGCCGCCCAGCGGGTGCTTGCATAGCCGGGGTGCGCGTCGCAGACGATGCGCCGCACGTCCACGCGATAAAGCGCCGACAAATCCCTGATGACCTGCTCGAAGACTTTCAAACTGCGCGGGCTGTCGAGTTCCCCGATATGGGGGGACACCACCACGCGCCGCCCCCAGCCGAGTGCGACCGCGCCTTTCATATGTCCGCCCACGGCGAGCGTCGGTTCCGGGAACTCCGCTTCGAGTTCGATTTCGAGCGGCGCCATGCCGCGCCCGATGCGGAAGGGGCGCGGCTGTCCCGCGATGACGCGCACCACGGAATCGTCGGCGGGCCGGACGATGGGCCGGTCGTGATGCAGGAAAGCGTCGGCCGTTTGCGCCAGCCGCTCTTCCGCTTCCTCGTTGTCGGTGATGACCGGCTCGCCGCTGACATTGCCGCTGGTGGCGACCAGCGGTCCGCCGAAATCCGTCAGCAGCAGATGATGCAGCGGGCTGTAGGGCAGAAAGACGCCCAGCTCGCTCAGTCCCGGCGCGACGGCGGCACTCAACGTGCAATCGTCCCGCCGCCGTACCAGTACGATGGGCCGCGCCACGTCGCGCAGTGCATCCGCTTCGATGTC
This sequence comes from Alphaproteobacteria bacterium, assembly GCA_003158585.1. Classification (GTDB taxonomy): domain Bacteria; phylum Pseudomonadota; class Alphaproteobacteria; order Micropepsales; family Micropepsaceae; genus Rhizomicrobium. Next base: position 27,559 of record PMKE01000121.1, on the reverse strand, counting down.
GCTCAGGATTGCATGCCGGCGTACCGCATCGAGGCCGTCGGCGCCGCTCTGCGGGAACAGCACGGCCAGCGGCTTGTGCGGTCGCTTCTTGCGCACCCGCAAACGCTGCACCGCCGCCTCGTTCATCGGATCGCACAACAGGTGATAGCCGCCCACGCCTTTGGCCGCGACGATGCCGCCCGCCCGCAAACAAGTGACGGCCGCACGCATTGCCTCTTCGCCCATCAGGTCCTTCTCGCCCGCGCGCCGGAAGGTGAGCTTCGGGCCGCAGACGGGGCAGGCCAGCGGCTGGGCGTGGAAGCGCCGGTCCAGGGGATTTTCGTATTCTTCGCGGCAATGGCGGCAGAGCGTGAACCCCGCCACGGAGGTATTGGCGCGGTCGTAGGGCAGCGACTTGATGATCGTATAGCGCGGCCCGCAGCGCGTGCAGTTGGTGAAGGGATAGCGATGGCGCCGTTCGCCCGGCGTCGCAACCTCGCTGAGGCAATCCTCGCAGCAGAAGAGGTCCGGCGGCAGATGCACGTCGGCCACCTCCGCCTCCTCGCTGGTCAGGATGCGGAAATCCTGCGCCTTCTCGAACGCGGCGGCGGCCACGCTTTCGACCTTGGGCCTCGCCAGCGGCGGTGCCTCCGCCACCAGGGCACGCTCGAATTCCGCGATCTGCCGCGGCTCTCCTTCGATATGGATGAAGACGCGCCCCGCGCCGTTGCGCACCCAGCCTGTCAATCCGAAGGTGTGCGCGATCCGATAGACGAAGGGCCGGAAGCCCACGCCCTGCACTTGGCCGGAGAGCACGATGCGCCGTGCGGCGGCGTCAGGCTTCGGCGCCATGTCTCAGTCCCGAGGCCCACCAGATGCGGCAGGCTCCTTCGTCCGACACCATGCATGGCCCCACGGGATTGCGCGGCGTGCAGGCCTTGCCGTAGAGCACGCATTCGTTGGGACGGATTTTTCCCAGCACCACACGGGCGCAATCGCAGCCCGGCGGCATCTCGCCCGCACGTTTGCGGGCCGCCTCGTTGTCGAGCCCAAAGCGGCGCACCGCATCGAGCCGTTCGAGTTCCGGCTTCAGCGCGAAACCCGATTGCGGAATGATGCCGATGCCGCGCCAGTTGGCATCCACCACGTCGAAACATTCCGCGATCAGCCGCTGCGCCGTCGGGTTGCCGCCGGGCTTGGCGACGTTGGCATAGCAATTGTCGAGGAAAGCGCGTCCTTCCAGGTGCTGGCGCAGCACCGAATGGAACCCCATCACTAGGCTGTCCACTTCGAAGCCCGCCACGGCGGAGGGAATATTATGCTCCTCCGGCACGAAGCGCCATTCCTCCGGTCCCATGATCGCCGAAACGTGCCCGGGCGCGATCAAGGCGTCGAAGCCGGCCTCTTCGCTGGGTTTTTGTTTTGTCGCGTTTTCAGACGGAAAACCGGTTTCCACTTTTCCTGAAAACGCTCCAAGCAGCATCGCCACGGCGGGCCAGGTGCGCCGCGCCGAGAGCAGAATGGAGAGATTCTTCGGCACGCCCTCGGCGATCATCGCGGCGATAGGTGCCGTCGTGGTCTCGAAGCCCGCGGCGAAGAACACCACTTCGCGCGAAGGGTTCTCGCGCGCGATGGCGGCGGCTTCGCGCGGGCCGGCGATGGGACGCACGTCGCCGCCCGCGGCGCGCGCCGCCTCCAGCGAGCGCGGCTCGCGCTTGGGCACATTGGCGGGCACCCGCAGCATGTCCCCGAACGCGACCAGCGTGACGCCTTCGCGCAGGGAAAGCCCGATGGCGGCGTGCACGTCCTCTTCCGGGCAGATGCAGACCGGGCATCCCGGCCCCGCGATCAACTCGACGGCCTCCGGCAAGGCGCTGCGAAGGCCGGACATGGAGATGGTGCGTTCGTGCCCGCCGCAGACGTTCATCACACGCACGCGGCCCTTGAAGGGCAGGGCATGGATGCGCGCCAGCCACGCCTTCGCCTTCGCGTTTACAGGGTCAGGCATTGCGCGCTTTTTCCTCGGCGTCGAACATCTCGTCGAAAGTGTCCCAGATACTCTTCGCTTCCGCTTCGCTCATCTTCTGGATGGCATAGCCGACATGCACCATCACATGGTCGCCGGGCTCGACACTCTCGTGCTGCAGCAGGAACAGGCTGACGCTGCGTTCGATTCCCATGGCCTCGCAGCGCGCGACGAACCCGTCGCGTTCCATCACCCGCATCGGCACTCCGAGACACATTGGCGCTGTCCGTTCTGTTCATTGACGTATGCGATTTGTATATTTACACGACTCGAAGGACCATACGAAAGACGCGGCGGAGCGAAGACAGGGCTGCGAAGGGTTATTGTTCGATGAGAGGTGCCGTCCGCCTTATTCTGCCTCTGGTTGCCGCGAATATCGCCGCCTGGGGGCTGGCTTACACGATTTTCCATCACAGCGGCGTCCTCATGGGTGCGGCGTTCCTCGCCTATACGCTCGGGCTCAGGCACGCCTTCGACGCCGACCACATCGCGGCCATCGACAACGTCACGCGCAAGCTGATGCAGGCCGGACAGCGCCCGGTGGCGGCGGGTCTTTATTTCTCGCTCGGCCATTCCGCTGTGGTGTGGTTGGCTTCGATCGGCATCGCCGTGGCGGTGAACACGGCCTGCCCGCCGATGGAGTTCCTGCACCGGATCGGCGGCACGGTGGGGACCGGGGTCTCCGCACTGTTCCTGCTCGGCATCGCGGCGACCAATCTCGTCGTCCTCAAGGGCATCGTCGGCGCCATCCGCCGCCAGCGCCGCGGCGAAACGATCGAACGCAAGGAACTGGACGAGCTTCTGGTGCCCAAGGGCCTTTACGCGCGTCTGGTGCGGCCGGTGTTCCGCATGGTGTCGAAGAGCCGTCACATGCTGATCGTCGGCATCCTGTTCGGCCTGGGTTTCGACACCGCGACCGAGATCGGCGTCCTCGGCATCTCCGCCGTGGCGGCAGGAAACGGCTTGCCCATCTGGTACATCCTGATCTTCCCGGCCCTCTTCACTGCCGGGATGTCGCTGGTCGACACGCTGGATTCGACCTTCATGTCGGGCGCCTACGGCTGGGCCTTCGTGGAGCCGGGGCGCAAGCTTTATTACAACCTGACGATCACTTTCGTGTCCGTGGTTGCGGCCCTGGTGGTGGGCGGCATTGAGGCGATGACCCTCATTCCTGAGGACTTCTGGCGGCCCGTGCAGGGCGTACCGGGTGGCCTTGGCTACGTGATCGCTGCCACGCTGGCGCTGCTCTGGGCGGGCTGGACGCTGCTCCACCGCGGCAGGGTTCCCAGACGGGGCTAGGCGCTTCCGCAGTCATCGTTGTAGATGCGCAACTAATTCGCAAAAGCAACTCAAAGAGGACGCCAAACAGGGCTGCGGCTTTGGCTTGTCAACCGAGTTCGCGTATGGACGGACCGCGTTTGACCGGCCGATGGGAATGGACCGCAAGAAACCCGCCGTGTTGTTCGTCTGCCTCGGGAACATCTGCCGTTCGCCCTTGGCCGAAGCGGCGTTCCGCGCCGAGGCCGCGCGCCTCGGTCTCGATGTAGAGGTCGACTCCGCCGGCATCGGCGACTGGCACGAAGGCGAGGCGCCCGACCGGCGCGCGCAGGCGGTGGCGCGGCGCCACGGCATCGACATCTCCGGTTATCGCGCCCGGCAGGTGAAGCCGCAGGACTTCAAGCGCTTCAGCCATATCGTGGCGCTCGACCGCGAGAATCTCGTTGCCCTCCGCCGCATGAAGCCGCGAGGCAGCGAGGCCGAGATCGGCCTTCTGATGGATCACGTTGCAGGGCGCGAAGGCGAAGCGGTGGACGATCCCTGGTACGGCGGCCCGGCCGATTTCGAGCGGGCTTGGGCGGAGGTCACGGAAGGCGCCAAAGCCCTCGCTCTCAAGCTTGCGGGCAAGGCATGAACTCGCTGGCGGAAATGGGAGCAGCGCTGCTCGGCGGCAAGGTCGCCCGCATCGGCATGATCGGCGGCGGTTCTCTGTCCCAGCTCATCCGTCTCACCCTGACCGACGGCCGCCAAGCCATCGTCAAGACGGGTCCTTCGCCCCGCATGGAGGCAGAGATGCTGCGGGCCATCCGTGCCTCGGGCGCGCCCGCCCCGCAAGTTTTCGCCGCCGACGACAAAGTGCTGGTGATCGAGGTGCTGCCCTCCGGCGGCGGCCTCGGCGGCGCCTGGAATCACCTGGGCAGCGTGCTCGCCACGCTGCATACCGCGCATGGCGAACGCTACGGCTGGAACGAAGATTACGCTTTCGGCCCCGTCGCCATCGAGAACGGCTGGTCGGACGACTGGCCCGCGTTCTGGGCCGAGCGGCGCCTGCTGGTGAACGTTCCCTTCGTCGGCACGGGGTTTTCGCGCCGCATCGAAACCCTGGCCGCCGATCTCCCGAACCGTCTGCCGCAGCGGCCCGCGCCCTCGCTGCTGCACGGCGATTTGTGGGGCGGCAACGTGCTGACGTCTGAGGGCCGCGTCACGGGCCTGATCGACCCGGCCTGCTATTACGGCCACGGCGAGGTCGACATCGCTATGCTCATGTTGTTCGACCATCCAACTCCGGCGTTTTATTCCGCCTACGGAAAGCTTGAGCCGGGCGAAGGCGAGCGCCTCGCGATTTACCGCCTGTGGCCCGCTTTGGTCCATCTGCGCCTGTTCGGCAGCGGCTACCGCGCGCTGGTCGAGGGGCTGCTGTCGGAAGTTGGGGTCTGAAAAAACCTGATTGTCATCCCGGCCAAGCGATCGGTCCGGGAGCGACAGCGAACGGACGCGATCGCGCAGGGCCGGGACCCACCGGGAAGCAACCGTGCGTTATGAAGTGGGTCCCGGGCCTCGCGCCCTTCCCCTTCGACAAGCTCAGGGTCAGGACGCTCGCCCGGGATGACAACTATGTAGCACTCAATCCTTCAACAACACCTCGGGCTGCTCAAGCAGCGTCTTGAGCTTCTGCACGAAGGCCGCGGCGTCGGCGCCGTCCACCACGCGATGATCGAAGGACGACGACAGGTTCATCATCTTGCGCACCACGATCTGCCCGTCGCGCACCACGGGCCGTTCATGGATCGCGTTGGGTCCGATGATCGCCACTTCCGGCTGGTTGATGATGGGCGTCGTCACCACCCCGCCCAACGCCCCGAGGCTCGTGACGGTAATCGTCGATCCCGTGAGGTCTTCCTTCGAGGCCTTGCCCTCGCGGGCCAGCGCCGCCAGGCGCGCCACCTCCGATGCCGCGTGCCAGATATCCAGCCCTTCGGCGTTCTTCACCACCGGCACCATCAATCCGGCCTCGGTCTGGGTGGCAATGCCGATATGGACCGCCTTGTAGCGGCGCACGATTCCCGCCTCGTCGTCGAAATGGGCGTTGATCTGCGGGAATTCCGGCAGCGCGCGTACCAGCGCCCGCATCAGGAACGGCAGCACGGTCAGCTTCGGCTGTCCGGGCCCCCGCGACGCATTGAGACGGGCGCGCTCGCTCTCCAGCTCCGTCATATCGATTTCTTCGACATAGGTGAAATGCGGGATGCGGCGCTTGGACTCCTGCATCTTCTCGGCGATACGGCGGCGCAGGCCGATGACCTTGATCTCTTCGCCGCCTTCGAGGGGAACGGGTTTAGCGGTGGGGGAAGGCCGCTTTGCGCCGGAGGCGGTCAGATAACCGTCTAGGTCTCCATGTGTGATACGCCCGTCCGGGCCTGTGCCGCGCACGAGATGCAGCGCAATCCCCATGTCCTCCGCGCGCTGGCGCACGGCCGGCGAAGCGAGCGTCTGTTGCACAGCCTCGGCTGACGGCGGTTCCGGTTGCTCCTTCACCGCAGCCGCGGCGGGAACGGTGTCCTTCTTCGGTTCCTCGGCACCCTCGGTTTCGAATTCGACTAGCATGGCACCGACGGCGGCCATATCGCCCGGCTGGCCGTTCAGCGACACGATGGTCCCCGCCACCGGCGAGGTGATCTCGACGGTCGCCTTGTCCGTCATCACGTCGACGAGTTGCTGATCCTCGCGCACCTCATCGCCCACCTTGACGTGCCACGCCACGATCTCGGCCTCGGCCGTTCCTTCGCCCACGTCCGGCAGTTTGAAGACGTATCGGCCCATCTATTTCTCCATGACGCGGCGCATGCCGTCGGCGACCCGGCCGGGGCCGGGGAAGTAGTCCCACTCGAAGGCGTGCGGATAGGGCATGTCCCATCCCGCGACGCGCCGGATGGGCGCCTCGAGATGATAAAAGCAATGCTCCTGCACCAGCGCGCACAGCTCCGCCCCGAAGCCGCTGGTCAGCGTCGCCTCGTGCGCCACCAGGCAGCGCCCCGTCTTCTCGACCGACTTGACGATGGTCTCGATGTCGACGGGCATCAGCGTGCGCAGGTCGATCACTTCGGCATCGATGCCGCTTTCTTCCGCGGCAGCAATCGCCACATGCACCATCGTGCCGTAGACGAGCACGGTCAGCGCCTCGCCGGGCCGCGCCACGGCGGCCTTGCCGAGCGGTACGGTGTAATGGCCCTCCGGAACCTCGCTCAGCGGATGCTTGGACCACGGCTGGATGGGCCGCTCGTGATGGCCGTCGAAGGGACCGTTATAGAGCCGCTTGGGCTCCAGGAAGATCACCGGATCGTCGTCCTCGATGGCACTGATGAGCAGCCCCTTGGCGTCTCGCGGATTGGAGGGGATCACGGTCTTGACGCCGGCGACGTGCGTGAACAGCGCCTCCGGGCTCTGGCTATGGGTCTGGCCGCCGAAGATGCCCCCGCCATAAGGCGTGCGGATGGTCAGCGGCACATGGAAATCGCCCGCCGAGCGGTAGCGGATGCGTGCCGCCTCCGAAACAATCTGGTCGTAGGCCGGATAGATGTAATCGGCGAACTGGATCTCCACCACCGGCCTCAGCCCATAGGCGCTCATGCCGATGGCGGCACCGATGATGCCCGCCTCGCCGATGGGGGTGTCGAAGCAGCGCGTCACGCCGTGCTTCTTCTGCAGACCGTCGGTGACGCGGAACACTCCGCCGAAATAGCCGACGTCCTCGCCGAAGACGAGAACGTTGGGATCGGCGGCCAGCATCGTGTCGAGGGCGGAATTAAGCGCCTGGATCATGTTCATCGCGGGCATGGTCAGCGTCCCGCTTCTTTCATCTGCCTGCGAAGATGCCAGGGCATTTCCTTGTACACGTCCTCGAACATTGTCTGTTTCTGCGATCCCTCCGCCAGCGAGCCGATGGCTTCGGCCTCGCGCTGGGTCTCGCGTACCAGGGCGGCAAGTTCTTCGCCGAGGGCGTCGTGCTGTTTCTCCGTCCAGGCACCCACCCCGATCAGGTGCCGCTTGAGCCGCTCGATAGGGTCGCCCATCGGCCAGGCCTTCCACTCGTCGGAGGGGCGGTAGCGGCTGGGATCGTCGCTGGTCGAATGTCCTTCGGCGCGATAGGTGTAGAGTTCGATCAGCGTGGCGCCGAGATTGGCGCGCGCCCGCTCCGCCGCCCATTGCGCCGCGGCATAGACGGCCAGATAGTCGTTACCGTCGACGCGCAGCCCCGGCAGCCCGTAGCCGATGGCCTTGGCGGCGAAGGTCGTCTCTTCGCCGCCCGCGATGCCCTGGAAGCTCGAGATCGCCCACTGATTGTTGACGACGATGAGCAGCACCGGAGCGCGGTAGACGGATGCGAAAGTGAGCGCGTGGTGGAAATCGCCTTCCGCGGTGGCGCCTTCGCCGATCCAGCTCGCGGCGATGCGGTCGTCGCCCTTGTAGGCGGAGGCCAGCGCCCAGCCGACGGCCTGAGGGTACTGCGTGCCCAGATTGCCGGAGATGGTGAAGAAGCCGTATTCGCGGCTGGAATACATGATGGGAAGCTGGCGGCCTTTGAGGGGATCGCGCGCGTTGGAATAGCACTGGCACATCATGTCGAGCATCGGATAGCCGCGCGCGATCAACAGCCCTTGCTGGCGGTAGGAGGGGAAGCACATGTCGTCGCGTTCCAGCGCCTGCGCCACGGCCACGCTGGTCGCCTCTTCGCCGGTGGACTTCACATAGAAGGAAATCTTGCCCTGGCGCTGGGCGCGATACATGCGGTCGTCATAGGCGCGCGTCAGCATCATGGCGCGCAGACCCTTGCGCAGAGTCTCGGCGTCCAGCTTCGGATCCCACGGGCCCACGATGCGCGCCTCGTTGTCCAGCACGCGGATCAGCGAATAGGCGAGAGGGGCGATGTCGCGTGCCTTGGCGTCGATGCGCGGCCGCTCGACCAGCCCCGCGTCGGGAACGACGACGTCGCTGAAATCGGGCCGGTCGCCGGGACGCTGCTTCGGCTCTGGTATGTGCAGGCTGAGCTTGCCCCTGTTTCGCACGCGTTTCTCCCGTCTGCTTCGGCAGTGAAACTAACATATCGAACGAAGCCGGAGTCACGCGTCTCTGCCTGCATCCGCTGTTTTCCGGCATGGCAGCGCTCGCGTAATTAAGTTCTTGGAACGCGGGACGGCGGATAATATCAAGTACAAACGAAACGGTGCTCGCGCACGCTGTGCAAAGCAGGGCATGTCCACCCTGTTGTCGCGGGCTATTTATTGACGCAACGGCAGCGACTCGCGGGCCATGAACAAAGCCTTAAGTTTTTTAGCACAAGCTCCAGGGGTCCTAGCGGCCGGGGGTTGGCCTTGTCGTATTACGGCTGAGGCGGGCCGTGGAAGAAGCACTCAATTTCTCGCAACTGACCGCGCTTGTCGTGGACAGCGACCGGTATTCCCAGGGGATCGTCACCCAGATTCTACGGGGGTTCGGCCTGATGCGTCAAAACTTGGCTTCGACCGGCACCGATGCGAAAAAACTGCTGCTCGGAAGCCACTACGATCTTGTGATCACGGAATGCGTTCTGCCGGACATGCGGGCCGCCGAACTCGTCCGCTGGATGCGTAGATTGACCAATCCGGCGGTCAAATACATGCCGGTCGTCATGCTGACCGGCTACGCGCAGTTCTCGAACGTGACGGCGGCGCGCGACAGCGGCGCCAATAGCTTCGTGCGCAAACCGGTGGCGCCCGCGGTCCTGTTCGATCACATCGCTTGGTCTGCAAAAATGGACCGCCCTTTCGTAGAGGCCGATGGCTACACGGGACCGTGCCGGCGCTTCAAATTCGGGGAACCTGCTCCGGGAAAGAACCGGAGGAAAACGGACAGTCAGAACGTTGAATCGCAGGACGTTAAGCAAAAGGCAACGGACAAACAGGAAGAGCTGGTGACACCATGAGCGGGGGCTGCAAAACCATCCGAGTGAAGAACCGCCTGGGCGAATTGATGCGGCGTCCCGGCGGAATCCGGCGCACGCAGGCGATCAAATCCGCCTCTCAGGCCGTCGAGACTCTACGGGAGGTTTATGTCAATTCGATCCCCGGCGAGATCGGCGAGCTTGAGGCGATTGCCGTTGGCGGCAAGGGCAGGCTGTCGGCTGAAGATATCAACGCCATGCTCGATCGCGCCGGACGGCTTCTGACGCTTTCCGGCACCTTCGGTTACGAGCTTCTCGATAGGGTCGTGAAGCGGTTCTGCGATTTTGCCGGCGCTATGGTCGAGAAGAATATCGACGACGTGGCGCCGATAGACGTGCATCTGCGGGCCATGCGGCTGGTCTGTCCCGGTGCGGCGGATCTGTCGGAAGACGAAGCCGACAACATGCTGAAGGGGCTGGAGAAGGTCCACAAGCACTACGGCATCGATGGCCCGAAGCCCGAAGTTCCGAAAAGCGAGGCGAAGCAGCCGTCAGCCGGCTAGAGCAGTACTGCCTTCGATCTCGAGAAAATCCGCCACGAACGCCGACTTAGGCGATTTACGCACGTCTTCCGGCCTGCCGTACTGCTCGATCTTGCCGAGATTCATGATCGCGACCAGGTCGGCGACGGCGAAGGCCTCGTCCTGGTCGTGGGTCACGAAGACGGTCGTGATGCCCATGCGTTCGTGCAGCGAGCGGAGCCAGACGCGCAGTTCCTTGCGCACCTTGGCGTCCAGCGCGCCGAACGGTTCGTCCAGCAGCAGCATGCGCGGCTCGATGGCGAGCGCGCGGGCCAGCGCCACGCGCTGGCGTTGCCCGCCGGAAAGCTGGCTCGGATAGCGCTTGCCGAGCCCTTCGAGTTGCACCAGTTCCAGCAGGTCGTTGACGCGCTTTGCGATCTCCCGGCGCGCCGGCCTCTGGCGGCGCGGCCGCACGGAGAGTCCGAAAGCGATGTTCTGGGCCACGGTCATGTGTTTGAACAGCGCGTATTGCTGGAAGACGAAGCCGGCGCGGCGCTCGCGGGCGGGCACGTCCAGCCAGTTGAGGTCGGCGAAGCGCACCGTGCCGGAATCGGGAAATTCCAGTCCGCCCAGGATTCGCAGCAGCGTCGTCTTGCCGGAGCCGGACGGTCCCAGCAGCGCTACGAAAGCTCCTTGCGGCGCCGTGAAACTGACGCCGTTGAGCGCCGGGAAGCGCTCGAAGCGTTTGACGATGGAATCGACGGTGAGCGACATGGACAACTCCGTCAGTGGCGATGCGTCGCGGCGATCTCGTCCGCGAAGTGCCATTCGAGAAACGACTTGACGACCAGGGTCACGATGGCCAGCAGGGCCAGCAGCGACGCCACCGCGAAGGCGCCGACGAACTGGTAATCGTTGTAGAGCACTTCCACGTGCAGCGGCATGGTGTTGGTCAGTCCGCGGATATGCCCGCTGACCACGGATACCGCGCCGAACTCGCCCATGGCGCGNNCCCATTTGATGTTCGGCAGCGTCACGCGCAGGAAGGTCTGAAATCCCGAGGCGCCGAGCGAGGTGGCGGCCTCCTCCTCGTCGCGTCCCTGGTCGGTCATCAGCGGGATCAGTTCGCGCGCCACGAAGGGGAAGGTGACGAAGATGGTCGCCAGCACGATGCCGGGCAGGGCGAAGATCACCTTGACGTCCCAATCGCGCAGCTCGGAACCGAACCAGCCCTGCAAACCGAAGATCAGTACGTAGATCAGGCCCGAGACCACCGGCGAGATCGCGAAGGGCAAATCGATCAGGGTGGTCAGGAACTGCTTGCCGCGGAAGTCGAACTTGGCGATGGCCCAGCTGGCGGAAATGCCGAACACCGCGTTGAGCGGCACGGCGATGGCGGCGGTGAGAAGCGTCAGGCGGATGGCGGCGCGCGCGTCCGGCTCCCACACCGCGTCGAGGGCGACGGCAATGCCTTTCGATAAAGCCTGCGAGAACACCACGGCCAGCGGCATCACTAGGAAGATCGCGACGACGCTGATCGCGATCAGCATAAACAATGCTCTCGTCAGCGGATGGTCCTGGGTGGCGGCGCGGCGTCTGTTGCTCATCGGCGCGATCCTGCCCAGTTCTGCAGCAGGTTGAGTGCCAGGATCAGCACGAACGACGCCGCCAGCATGATGACGCCGATCGCGGCCGCCCCGGCCATGTCGTATTGCTCCAGCTTGATGATGATCAGCAGCGGGGCGATCTCCGAAATCGCCGGCAGGTTGCCGGCGATGAAGATCACCGAGCCGTATTCGCCGACCGCCCGTGCGAACGCCAGGGTGGAACCCGTCACCAAAGCGGGAAGCAGCGAAGGCAGCACGACGCGCCACATGGTCTGAATCCGGCTGGCCCCGAGCGTCGCTGCCGCCTCTTCGGAGTCGCGGCTCAAATCGGCCAGCACCGGTTGCAGCGTGCGCACGACGAAGGGCAGGCCGATGAAGGTCATGGCGACGATGACGCCGAGCGGGGTATAGGCCACCTTGATACCGAGATGGCTCAAAGGCTCGCCGAGCCAGCCCTGCGGCGCATAGAGCGTGGAGAGCGCGATGCCGGCCACGGCGGTGGGGAGCGCAAAGGGCAGATCGATCAAGGCGTCGAGCAGCCGCTTGCCCGGAAAACGATAACGGACGAGCACCCACGCCACCACCGGTCCGGTGACGGCGTTGATCGCGGCGGCGATGGCGGCTCCGCCGAAGGAAAGCCGTAGCGCCATCAGCACGCGATGGTCCGAGATGACGTTCCAGAATCCCTCGAAGCCGATCGACCAGGGGCGGATGACCAGGGCTGCGATGGGGATCAGCACCACCGCCGACAGATAGAAAAGCGTGAACCCGAGCGACAGCCCGAAACCGGGCAGAGCACTCGGGTTACGCCATCCCTTTACGGCAATTGCACTGCTCATTGGCCCGGTTTGTAGATCTGGTCGAACACGCCGCCGTCCGCAAAGTGGGTCGCCTGCGCCTTCTGCCAGCCGCCGAAGATCTCATCTATAGTGTAGAGCGGAATCTTCGGGAAGTCTGCGGCGTGCGCCGCCAGGATGGCCGGATCGCGCGGGCGGTAGAAGTTTCTGGCCTCGATTTCCTGCCCATCCTTCGAATAAAGGAACTTCAGATAGGCCTCCGCCACCGCGCGCGTGCCGTGCCGGCCCACGTTGTTGTCGACCAGTGCCACAGGCGGCTCGGCCAGGATCGACACAGGCGGATAAACGATCTCGAACTTGTCGCTGCCGTATTCCTTCAGCGCCAGATGCGCCTCGTTCTCCCAGGCCAGGAGCACGTCGCCGATGCCGCGCTGCACGAAGGTCGTGGTCGCGCCGCGTGCCCCGGTGTCGAGCACGGGGACGTGCTTGTATAGCGCCGCCACGAAGGTCCTTGCCTTGTCGGCGTTGCCGCCCGGCGCCTTGAGCGCATAGGCCCAGGCCGCCAGATAGGCCCAGCGCGCGCCGCCCGAGGTCTTGGGATTGGGTGTGATCACCTGGATGCCCGGCTTGATGAGGTCGGGCCAGTTCCTGATGTGCCAGGGATTGCCCTTGCGCACCAGGAATACATATGTGGAGGTGTAGGGCGTCGAGTTCTCGGGCAGCCGCTTCTGCCAGTCGGCCGGCAAGAGGTGCGCCTTCTGAGAGATCGAGTCGATGTCGTAGGCCAGCGCCAGCGTCACCACGTCGGCGTCTAGGCCGTCGATCACCGCGCGCGCCTGCGCCCCCGATCCGCCGTGCGACTGGTTGATGGTGACGGTGTCGCCCGTCTTCGCCTTCCACTGCGCTGCGAAGGCCGCGTTGATGTCCTTGTACAGCTCGCGCGTGGGATCGTAGCTGACGTTCAAGAGGGTGACGTTGCCGGCCATTGCACCACTGCTCAGTAGAACGGCGGCGGCGAAGATCGCGAGGCGGCGGGATAGGCGGTTCATGGTGTACTCCATTCGTTATTCTGGGACGCAACCGGTTAAAGAGCGAGCTGCGCCCGAATGTTGAAGGCGCTGTAGCTCTGGCCGATGTCGGCGCCCGCCGCGACGGCGGGATAAGGCGCAGACGCCGCGATGGCGCTGGCATTGAGCCGGGCGATGTCGACGTAACTATAATCGAAAAGCAGCTTGACCGCACTGTTGGGATACCAGTGCAGGCCGGCCGTGAGGATTTTTTGTTCGCCGCCGCGCACGCCGCCTGCCGCGGGCGTCAAGGTTTGGTCGTAGTTCAGGTCGGTGACGCTGTAGCGCGCCGCCAGTTCCCAGGCGCCGATTCCCGGAGAGTCGCCGAAGCCGAACGGATTGGCGGGCTTGGGATTGCGGAATGCCGCGCGGGTCGCGTCATAAGGTTTGGACTCGCCCGTCAGCAGCCAGCTCGCCTGCAGATACCAGCCGGTGAAGTCCGGGTCGTCCAGCAGGCTGGCGCGACGGTTGACGTGATAGATGAACCAGCCGCCCTGGGCGTAGAGGTTCTGCCAGACGATTCCGGCTTCCGCGCCGCCGATCAGCAGGCTGTCGGCATCGATGGTGGCGCCGATGAGTTGCGTGCCGTCCACGCGCAATTCCGGACGGTCGGCCAGCGAGATGTTGGTCGCTCCCGGTGCGGCTGCAACCGAACCCGGGGCTTGGAATTCGTAGACGCCGGTCAAACTGCCGACGAGCTTGGTGTCCTGGTCGCTGTAGAGAAGATAGGCGAGGCGCGCGTTGACCGCCTGCTGTTCGTCGAAGACGGCGGCGGTGGTGGCGCTGGAACCCGAATAGCTGACCGAAACGAGATAGTCGTCGCCGATGGCGGCGATCTGAAAGGCGGAGCGGCCGTCGCCGCCGGTGTTATTCCGCGAAAGCTCCACCGGGGTGGCCCTTTCTGCGAATAGCACGTCCGCGGACGAGGTCGAATCTTCCAGGCCGATATAAGGTGCGAAGGCGCCGATGCGGAACTGGAAGGGGGCAAAGCCGTTGTACTGGATGTAGGCCGCCGAGACGCGGCCCTGCTGCTCGGCGCCGTTGCTGCCGCCGAAATCGTAGATGAAGCTGTAGCTCCAGTCCTTGAACACGGTGCCGTCGAGGCCGAACTGGGCTCTGCGGAAATTGGTGCCGTTCGACAGGTCGCGGCCGAGCGCCGGCGTCAGGTTTGCGACCGTCGCGCTGTCCTGGAAATAGAACGCCGTGTCGAACTGCACGGTGGCGCGCAGCGAGGCGGTGAAGTTGCCGTCCGCCGTCGCGATGGTGGGACGCCCGTTGGCGAGTGTCACCTTCACGGCCGCCGCCTGCTGGTTCTGGACGTCCGTGTATTGATCGCCCGTCGAGCGTTTCAGATCCTGCACCTGATCGGAGAGGGCCTGGATCTGATCTTCCAGCGCCTGGATGCGGGCGTTCTGGTCGTTTGCGGCGGCAGGAGCGGAAGTGCCGCCGCTCGGCTGTTTACCGGCGATAGCGGCCGGCGACAGCGTCAGAACCGAAGCTCCGGCCAGCAGCACTACGGAAAGCGTCTTCGACAATTTCATGGGTTATCCCCCTCAACAACAGCATGTCTATGATATCTACATACTCTACCTAGTCAATAGAGTATAAACACGTCTTGCCGATGGAGTTTTTCGGGGAACACGTCGGGACCGCCGCCGAAGCCCGGGCGGGCCGGTTCCGGATTCCTCCAGCCGTAGCGGGGTTTACCGGCCGACTCATGAGACTGTCCGGCGGTGCCGGGTTTCCCGGCCCGGCGTGTTGCTCATGCAACGAGGAAACGAAATCAGGTCGCTCGGCGGCGTCGTGTCGACTTTTTCCGGTCGAGCAGGGCATGCGCCAGGGTGTGATGCTCCAGGATTTCCGCCGTGGCGTCGCGCACGCTGAGCAGGACTATGCGGATGGCGCAGGTGGTCTCGTCCTCGCAATCGTCGCAGCGCCGGTAGACGGTGCGGCTGGCGCAAGGGCTCAAGGCGAGCGGCCCGTCGATCACCCGGATCACTTCCGCGAAAGTGATATCTTCCGGCTTGCGACCAAGCGCGTAACCCCCGAACTTTCCGCGCAGGCTGTGGACGATGCCGCGCCGCTTCATCTCCAGCAGGATCTGTTCGAGGAACTTGCGCGGCACATTGGCCTGTTCGGCGACGTCGGCGATCATCATGGGTCCGTCGCCCTTATGCTCGCCGAGGACAAACAGCGCGCGCAAGGCATAGCGGGTTTTCTGGGACAGCATCGGACCTTCAACCGGATTATTTCTACCGGGATTATCGTGTAAATAGAGTCCGAATGCAATCTCGGCAGCGAGCTAGGCCCAGTTCTTCTGCCGCCATAGTCCGGCGCCGCCCTTGAGGCCTGCGATGTTCTGCACGATGCGGGCGTCCGGCGGCAGGTCGAAGTCGATGCGCTTGGCATTGCCACCGCCGATGTAGAGGCGGTCGTAGTTGAGCAGGGTGTGCAGCAGGGGAATCGCCTTCTCGACGCGCTTGTTCCACTTCTTGCTGCCGAACTTCTTGCGCGACTTCTCGCCGAGATAGTCGTCGAAGCTGATGCCGCCGTGCATCGGCATGTGGGCTATTTCCATGTGCGGCATCAGTTCGCCTTCGCGGAACAGCGCCGTGCCGAAGCCGGTGCCGAGCGTGATGACGAATTCCAATCCTTTGCCCTTGACCACGGCGAAGCCCTGCATGTCTGCGTCGTTGACGAGGCGCGCGGGTTTGCCGCCCAGCCTCTTCGACAGCTGCGTGGCGAGCGCGAAGCCCGTATAGAGATCGGTGCCGAAATGAGGGGCCGTCACGACGCGCGGACCACGCACCACCCCCGGAAAGCCGATGGCGATGCAATCGAAGGATTTGAACGGCCGCACCAGCTCCACCAGCGTCTTGACCATCAGCCCCGGCGGGCAGGGATGGGGCGTCGGCACGCGCCGGTGCTCGCTAAGGAGCGCGCCCCAGACATCGATGATCGCAGCTTTCAGCCCCGTGCCGCCGATATCGATCGCCAGGATGCGCTTTGGTTGCATGGGTTCAGGCCAGAGCCGTTTCGACGGCACGGCGAAGAGCGGGCAGGCCCTGCTTCACGTCGTCGAAATGGATGCGCACGGTGCGACGGCCGCGTTCGGCCAGCACGGCAAGATCGCCCGCCGCCTGGGCGTCCTCCACGGCGCCGAAGCTGTAGCCCTTGCCGGGCACGGCGATGTCGTGTGCGTGTTTGCAGGTGATCTGGAGGAAGACGCCAGTGTCCGGCCCGCCCTTGTAGGCTTGTCCCGTCGAATGCAGGAAGCGCGGCCCGAAGCCCTGGCAGGCGGCGGCGCCCGTCGCATCGCGGATCGCGGCCCGCATGGCATCGAGTTCCTTCGCATGTTCGACGTTGCGCTCGATGAAGGCGAGCAGCGCCACATAGTCGCCCTTCTTCACCCGTCCGAAATGCGCCTTCAGGCAGCCTTCAAGCGTGTTTGCGCCCTTCAGGGCCTTCGCATTCGCCGCATCCGCATAAAGCGAGATACCGCCCTGCGCGAACAGCGGCTTTTCGGTCTCTTTGGCGCCGCCCGCATCCATCAGGGCACGCGTCTTGATCTTCGCTGCCTCCACGTCGGGCTGGTCGAAGGGATTGATGCCGATTACCGCGCCCGCCGCTGCCGTGGCGATTTCCCAAAGGTAGAACAGCCGCGCGAGTTGAATGGGCTCGTCGACTTCGATCCGGATCACCGGCTGGCTGAGGGAGGAGACGAGACTGCCTTGCGCATCCTCGCCCTTGAGGCTCAGCACCACGAAGACCCTGTCATTTCCGTATTTATTAGCGGCGGCTACGGGCTCGCCGTCCACCGGGATCAGGGCCTTGCCGTGCTTGCCCGTCGATTCCGCGACGAGTTGTTCGAGCCAGGCGCCGAAGCACGCCAGGCTCTTGGAAGCGATAATCGTGACCTTGTCGCGTCCGCCTTTCGCCAGCGTACCGAGCGCGATGCCCAGCTTCACGCCGGGATTGGTCGCGGGCGGCGAAAGCGCGCCGCACATGGCTTCCGCGCTGCCTGCTTCGGCCAGCAGCCGCTTCAGGTCGATGCCCATTGCCGCCGCGGGAACAAGTCCGAAATTCGACAGCACGGAATAGCGCCCGCCGATATTCTTCTCGCCGTGGAACACTTCGGCAAAGCGGTCGGCGGCCGCCACCTTCTCCATCGCCGAACCGGGATCGGTGATGGCGACGAAATGGCTGCCCGCCTTGTCGGAGCCGACGGCCTTCGCCACGCGGTCGAAATAGTAGTCCTTGAAAATGTTGGGCTCGAGCGTCGAGCCGGACTTGGAGGCCACGATGAAGAGGGTCGTCGCCGGCGCGATCGCCTTGTCCAGCGTGCCGATCTCGTCGGGATCGGTTGAATCGAGGATGTGGAAACGCGGCGTTGCCGATTTCGCCAGCGTCTCGCGCAGCACTTCGGCGCCGAGACTCGATCCGCCCATGCCGAGCAGCACGACGTCGCTCCATTTGCCCTGCTTGATGCGCCCCGCAAAGGCTTCCAGCGCCGCCAGATGCGCCTTCGAACGCCCCGGAACGTCGAGCCAGCCGAGCCACTTGTCCTCGTCGGCGCCGCTCCACAGCGTCTTGTCCTTGGCCCACAGGCGGCGGACGTTGCCCTTCTTGGTCCAGGCTTTGGTCTCCGCCTCGACGGCCTCGCCCGCGGCGCCCAGCCCATATTCGATCCGCAGCTTGCGGCCGTCGAGCTGATCGCACTTTCCGGCGATAGCGCCGTAGAGCTGGTCGGCCGCCACCGCGAACAACTCGATACCTTCTTCCACCAGTTCGTCGGTGGCCTGGTCGAGCGAGATGCCCACGGCCTTCAGCCCGGCGAGCACCTGCGCGGCTTCTTCCACGCCGTCCTTGATCGTGGAAGCCGCCTTGCCGTGATCGCGGAAGGCGACGACGGTGGCGGGCGGCATGGTGTTGACCGTGTCGGCGCCGATCAGGGTGTCGACGTACAGCGTGTCGGGATAGGCTTTGTTCTTGGTGCCGGTCGAGGCCCAGAGCAGGCGCTGCGGGCGCGCGCCGCGCCTCTTCAGTTTCTCCCAGCGCGGGCCGGAGAACAGGCGCTCAAATTCGCGATAGGCAAGCTTGGCGTTGGCGACGGCCGTCTTGCCGAGCAGCCCTTGCAGGCGCGCTTTTTCCGATGCGGGCGCGGTCTTCAGCATCGCTTCGAGCTTGCCGTCCACCTTGCTGTCGATGCGGCTGACGAAGAAGCTCGCCACGCTCGACACGCCGGCAAGATCGTAATCGGCGGGCAGGTCTTCGAGGCCTGCAATATAAGCTTCCGCTACCTTGATATAGACGGCCTGCGAGAACAGCAGCGTGACGTTGATGTTGATGCCTTCCGAGATCAGCGTCCGGATGGCAGGCAGTCCGGCCGCGGTGCCGGGCACCTTTATCATCAGATTGTCGCGCTTGATCTCGTGCCAAAGCTCGCGCGCTTCCGCGATGGTGGGCTCCGTCTCGTTGGCGATGTAGGGCGAGACTTCCATACTGACGAAACCGTCGCCCCTCTTTGTGGCGTCGTAGACGCCGCGCAGCACGTCGCAGGCTGCGCGGATGTCGGCGACCGCGAGGCGCCGGAAGATCGTACCGATGTCGGTGCAGCCGCTCTTCAAAAGGCTCTCGATCTCCTCGTCGTATTCGGTGGAATGGCCGATGGATTTCTCGAAGATGGCGGGATTGGAGGTGACCCCCTTGATGCCGTCCTGCTCGACGAGGCGCGCCAGCTCGCCGCCCCGCACCAGCCCGCGGCTGAGATTGTCCAGCCAGGGTGCCTGTCCGTAACGTTCCAATTCCTTGAGGGGGTTCATCACATGCTCCAAGTGCCGTGCAGCGAACGGATTGAGAACGGGAATGTCCTCTTCACTATGTTCTATGGTATCCGTCTATAGCCGTCTCAGGTGGACATCAAGGCAGTCAAAAAGGAGCGTTCGGGACATGAAACTCGCCACATTCACGGCCGGGCAAACCCCGGAAATCGGCATCGTCGAAGGCGATTCGATTGTCTCGCTGAGCCGTGCCGCACCGCGACTCGCCGCTTCCATGATCGAGCTGATCGCCCGCTGGGATGCGCTCGAAAGCGAGGTCCGCAAGACAAGCGGCCCGCGTCTGGCGCTCAAGGATGTGCGCCTTTTGCCGCCCATTCTGCGGCCGGGGAAGATCCTCGCCATCGGCCTCAATTATGCCGATCACATCAGGGAAACGGGTCGCGAAATGCCCACGAAGCAAGTTTGGTTCTGCAAGCAGCCGACCGCCGCGAACGGCCCCTACGATCCCATCGTGCTGCCCAAAGTCTCGGCCGAGGTCGATTACGAAGCGGAACTCGTGGTGGTGATCGGCAAGGGCGGGCGCCATATCGCCAAAGACAGCGCTGCCAAGGCTGTGTTCGGTTATTGCGCGGGCAACGACGTCAGCGCTCGCGACTGGCAGAGCGCCACGCCGCAATGGATGCTGGGCAAGTCGTTCGACACCCACGCGCCGTTCGGGCCCTGGATCGTCACGGCCGACGAGATCGGCGATCCGCACACCCTCGGCCTGCGCAGCTTCGTCAACGGCGAAAAGCGCCAGGACTCCAACACCAAGCATCTGGTGTTCAACGTCTGGGACCAGATCGAGCACGTCTCCAAGGTGATGACTCTGGAACCGGGCGACCTGATTTTCACGGGCACGCCGGGCGGCGTCGGCATGGCGATGACCCCGCCCTGCTTCCTTAAGCCCGGCGACCGGGTGCGGATCGAGGTGGACCGCCTGGGTGCCCTGGACGCCGTCTGCCGCGCAGAGGAATAAAGTCCAGAACACTGTTCAATATTCCGCGACTGTGGCTGGGCGGCCATGTCTCCGTCACGCCACTTCGTTAAGATGGCATCTATAGGCTGGGGTGGGCGTGCGCGCCCTTTTTGAAGGACGGAAGTCATGGTTGCATTTCTGCGTTGGGCCGGGTCGATCGCAGCCGGCGCGTTGAACGGAATTCTCAAATTCGCGCTGGCGATCTTCATCCTTGTCGGCGTGATCATGCTGATCGGCCTCTCCAAGGGCGACGGCATGGCGAATAACATCGTCCTGTCGCTGGACCTCAGGAAACCGATCGTCGATTCCTCGTCGCAGGAATTCGCGCTCGGCATGCAGCCGGTGACTGTCATGGACATCGTGCTCGGCCTCGATGCCGCCGCGCGCGACAGCCGCGTCAAGGGTGTGTTCCTGCGCATTGGCGGGGCCAACCTCTCGATCGCCAAGGCCGAGGAGATCGGCGCGGCGCTGAAGCGCTTCCGGGCTTCCGGCAAGTTCGTCATCGCGCACGCGCAAGGCTTCAACGACGCGGGGCTGGGCGATTACCTCGCCGCCTCCTCGGCGGAGGAAATCTGGATGCAGCCGAAGTCGCCGTTCTCGGCGGCCGGGACGGGCGGCGGAATGCTGTTCCTGCGCGGCATGCTCGACAAGATCAAGGCGGAACCGCAGATCGCCAAGCGCGCCGAATACAAAAGCTACGCCGACATGTTCATGGAACCCGGCATGACGGATGCCGACCGCGAGCAGCTGACGGCGTTGTTTCAGTCGCTGTACGACGCGGCGGTGGACGGTGCGGCGGCCAGCCGCAAGCTCGACCGCCAGGGCCTGGTAGCGGCGCTGGAAGCCAGCCCGCAGTTCACGGAACAGGCCAAGGACAAGCGTTTAATCGACCGCATCGGCTATGACGACGATGCGCTCAAAGCGGCCACCGACCGCGCCGGTGCGGGCGCGGAGGCGGTCACGATGACGCGCTTCGTGAATCTGAAGCGTGCCTCGGGCGCCTACGGCAACGGCCCGCATATCGCGCTGGTGGAAGCCTCCGGCGACATCGTCGACGGATCGGCGGACGGCGGCCTGTTCGGCAACAACAACGTCATCGCCGGCGACGACATGGCGCGTGCCATCCGCGAAGCGACCAAAGACAAGGACGTCAAGGCTATCGTCTTGCGCGTCGATTCTGGAGGAGGTTCGGTGACGGCCTCCGATCAGATCCTCGATGCGGTGAAGAAGGCCCAGGCCGCCGGCAAGCCGGTGATCGTCAGTATGGGCTCCGTGGCGGCGTCGGGCGGCTATTACATCTCGCTTTCGGCCGACAAGATCGTCGCCGAGCCCGGCACCATCACCGGATCGATCGGCGTCTTGACGGGCAAAATCTCCATCGGCAACACCCTCGGCCTGATCGGCGTGAAGGGGGAAATGGTCGGCGTCGGCAGGAACGCGCTGATGAACTCCGATCTTCAGCCCTACACGCCGGAGCAGTGGGCCGCGGTCAATACCGAAGCGGACACCATCTATGACGACTTCACCAGGAAAGTGGCGGCCGGCCGCAAGCTGCCGCTCGCCAAGGTGCAGGACGTGGCACGGGGCCGGGTGTGGTCCGGCACGGACGCCTCGTCTCGCGGGCTGGTGGACAAGTTGGGCGGCTTCTGGGATGCGGTGGCGCTGGCCAAGCGCATCGCCAACATCCCGGAGTCGGAGCGCGTCGTGTTCGAGCGTTATCCGCATCACAAGGGCTTCTTCGACGCGATGAAGGATGCCTTCGGAAATTCCGACGAAGTGGAAGCCATCGAGAACTTCACCACGCTGATGAATGCGCCGGTCGTGCGCCAGACGGCGAGAGCCGTCAGAAGCGCGCCGCGCGCCGACATCGAACTGCGGGCGGCAAACCTGCCGGAATAAGGCAGATAACCGGCTGAAATTCCGGTTGCATGCGGGCCCGGCTGCTTCGGCAGCCGGGCTTTTTTTGACTGGCGTCTGTGCGCGGGGCGGGACGCGCTGCCGCCTCGATTGTCATCCCCGGCGAGCATCGCGGGCGAAGCACGCGATGTGAGGGAAGGGGACCCAGGTCGCGTCAACGGCACAGCGAAGGAAGAGGGCACGCAATCGTCGACACCGGAGCTTGCGTTAGCACCTGGGTTCCCTCATGCCCGCCGAAGCTTCAACGAAGGCGGGTCCCCTCGCATTCGCGCTGTCGCGCGCCTGCTCGGCCGGGAATGACAATCGAGGTTATGAACACAACTGAACGCCCATGCTCTTATCGTCCGGGGCGACGAAAAGGGGGCGGCAAAAAAAAGCGGCGGGCCGAAGCCCGCCGCCAAGAATACTACGACCGTCTATAGCAGTCCGGATTAGTACCGAAGCTCCAGGCCAAAGCGCATATAGCGCGGTGTCTCGAAGCCCGTGGGCTGACCGTAGAACGGGTTGACGACGTGCGAACCCCTGTCGCCACTCTCTTGGAAGTCGAGTTTGGCGTGGGAATTGAACACATTGAAGATGGAAGTGTTGAAGGACGCGTCGACCGGAACCAGATCCTGCGGGATCGTGAACTTGAAGAACAGGTCCACTTGCGCCAGCCACTGGCTCTCGAACTGAGAACCGCGCGGTGTCAGGATCGCCTGAGGCGTCACGCCATCCGTCGCATAGCCCGTGCCGTAAGATGTCGTTCCGGCCGTGCCGACGGGGCAGAACCACGACGAGTCGCTCGAACCGAGATCGTAATTCACGCCGTTGTAAACCGAGGGGCTATAGCCATAGCACCCGTACTTACGCGGCGATTGCAGCAATCCCGATACGCCGAGGAGGACATCCTCGACCGGCGCATATGACGCATGAATTTTGAACGTATGTGTACGGTTGTTCGGCAGGAAGCCATGAGCGCCGATTTCCGATACCTGCTGGTCGAAGTCCTGGGTCAGGCCGGTATCGGTCTGGCCGATTTCGGATTTCACGCCGCCTTCGTAGTTACCCGTCGACCGCATCCATGTGTACGAGCCGTCTACGCCCCACACGCCGTCGAACGGACGCGAGAAGACGAGTTCGACCGCGTTGTACTCGCGAGACGCTGCCGGCTGACCGACCTCGTCGGGCGTAAGCGTGATTGTCGTAAGCGCGCCGCCCGTGCCCGGAAGCTCCGTGGTCTGGTAGACCACCGGTTTGCCCGGATTGATAAGCACCCATTCACTGCCGGTCGGGAAGGCTGTGGCGCAGCCGGCGATGCTGTGATCCGCGCAGTAAGTCTGCAGCGCCGCAGACAGTTCGGTGTCTTCGAGCGTCTGGATGAGGGAACGGTAAGTGTAGTGCAAGCCGACGTCCCAGCCGTCCAGCCACTCGTCCAGCACGCCGAACTGACCGGACTCGTTGCTGAAGTGGTGCTCAATGCCGACGGTGTATTCGTCTTCCAGCATCGGTTCGAGGTTCTGCGCACGCACCTTATATGCCGGCTGCACGCCGCTCGGGCTGTACGTTTGGACGCCGCCGCCGAGCGGCGCACTCAAACCGTTCGGAGACCAGTCGCCGGAGCTGTTGATCGAGGTGTAAGTGTAGAATACCCCATAGTACGGATTGTTACCGGCGAGACGGACGTTGGTGTTGTTCGCCACAGGCAGATAGTACTCGCCGTAAGTCGCTGTGACCTTCGTGAAGCCGTCGCCGAACACGTCCCAGGTGGCGCCGATGCGCGGAGCAACCTGGTTGTTCATCTTGAAGAACTGCTCGCCGAGTGCGTTCCGGTTCAGGTAGCGGTCCCAGCGCACGCCGCCCATCAAGGTCACGTTGATTTCCGGGATCTTCCAGAAATCCTCGATGTACGTGGCCGTGTTCAGGGTCGAGAACGTACCGCCGGAGAAATAATACCGCCCGCGGACGTAATCGGTATGGGCCGGAACGTGATAGGTGACGCCGCCGTCCAGAGTAAGTGTCGCACCCGCGGCGCCGGAATTTAAGTAGCGCCAATATACTCCGCCGGAATACTCAGTATTGTCGGACGAAACGAGACGCTCGAGGTCGTAGCCGAGACGAACGTGATGTTCGCCAAACAGATTGAAGTAGAAGTCGCCGTCGATGCGATATTCCGTGCGCGAGTCTTTGCCCACTTCGATCAGACCGCTACTTGTTGTCGAGCAACCTTCGAATAGAGCTGAGCCGCTACGAGCATCATAGACGACCGGGCATGAATCGCCTGCGCCGGCGGTGGTGTGAGCGCTGACTTGGCTGCCGACCAGAGCCGAAAGGGTAAACCAATCGGTGAAGACGCCGGTGTACCGGAAGATGTTGACCGGGCCGCCGGAAATAGTTTTGCTGACGCCATTATCCGACCAGGTGGTGCCGTTGTCGCCGGACGTGAGCGTATCGAGCTTGTTCACGTCGTACGTCGTGAAGTGCGTGTATTCGAGGTGTTGATTGTCCGTGATGAAAGCGTCGACCTTCACCGCATAGAACGGGCTTGAATCGTGCTGTACGAATTTGGCTGTCCGAGTCCCGAGACTGTCATCGCCGTATCCCTGGTGGGCAGTGCTGCCGGTATCCCACTGCGTGTCGCTCGAATAGGCCCAGTTCGCGTTGTACATCGCATAGAAGAACAGGTGGTCCTTGATGACCGGGCCGCTCAGATAGAACACTTGGCTGTTCGACGAACGAACGTCATCGTCGTTCTTGTTGACGTAGGAGTTCGGTGACGTCGAATAACCCCAGTCCGGCTGCATGTAGCCGAGGATGCCGGCGTGGAATTCGTTGCTGCCCGACTTGGTCACTGAGTTCAAGGCGCCGCCGGTGGCGCGGCCGAATTCCGCGGCCCAGCCTGAGGTCTTCACTTCAACCGTGTCGTAGAACTCGACCGGTACGCCGCCATAGCCGAGGTAGTTGCGAAGATCGGTAACGTCGAAGCCGTTGACGTAATAGACGTTCTCGTTGACCGCGCCGCCGCCGATGGAGGCCAGGTTGCCGAATGCCGTGTCGCCCTTCGAAACCGCGGGGGCGAGGTTGGCGAGGTCCGTCAGATTGCGCGCAACCGGAATTTGCTGAATGACGTCCGAAACCTGAAGAGTCGCACCGGAAGTCGTCCGGTCGAAATCCCTCACCTGGATCTTGGTGCCGGTAACGACGACGGTTTCCACGTTTTCGCCGGCCACGATAGCCTTGAGCACCAGGTTGTACGTCGATGCCCCAAAGCGCAGACTCACGGTATCCTTGTAGGTGATGAAACCGCTTGCCGTCACTTCCAGTTTGTACTGACCGGCGGGCAGCAGCGGCACCGTGAATTCGCCGTTACCTCCGCTGGTGACAGAGCGGCTGAAGCCCTGTGCCTCGGAGGTGATTTTGACGGTTGCGCCCGGAACGGCCGCACCGCCTTTATCGATGACCTTGCCCGTAAACGACAACGATGCATAGGAGTCGGCGCATGCTGGCGCGGTCATTGAAATCGCTAATGGCAAGCCAAGTGCAACGGCGAGTGCGCCGCGCAAGACAGTGGATGCCAAGAGATTTGACTTTCTGGTTTTGGACACGTGAAACCCCCTTTGTAGTAACGACGTCGTTTTCTGGGCTAGATCGGCTCGAGTACCGATCGTCTGCACACGTTATCGTGTGTTCCCGCCCATACGCGAGGGAAGGCTAAGTTCAGATGTCCAAAGCGTCATTAGGAGAATCTCATTAGCTTTGATTTCGTTCAGCGCTGTTGCAAGAAGGCTTCAATTCTGCGTGAAAACGGATAAAGTGTTGCCGCAACCTCATTAGCGGCAATTATAGTACAATAATTATAGATAATTTGTGTGAAAATTTCCAATTACACCGACTTGTGATTTATTTGTAAAATCAATGAGTTACCTCAAACTCAGAGGGGGCGCCGAAAATTTAAGCACACGATTCTAAAGGGATTTCACATGAGCGTACATTTTTGCCACCTACGGCGCAGTTCTGTTTCCCTGACAGTGGGGGCTATGTGCCGGGTCATTCACCCTAAATGTGTTGTCGTCTGCATCCGCTTATGCAGTTAGTGTGACAGAGAGACTCGCGAAGCACAGTCATGACGGCAAAGCCCAAAGCGGATGCATCCGAAGTAGCCACGCTCAGTTTCGAGGCGGCGCTGAAAGAATTGGAAGGCATCGTCGCGCGACTGGAGCAGGGACAGGTCGATCTCGAGGACTCCATCGTTCTCTACGAGCGCGGCCAAGCCTTGAAAGCGCATTGCGAAAGCAAATTGAAATCGGCCGAGAGCCGTCTGGAAAAAATCGTCCAGGGCGCCGGAAAGCTCGGCACCGAATCCGTCGAGATCGGCTAACGGCTTGAGAATTACCGTTTTGTCATGCGCCGCAGCGGTTTTTTACGCTTGAATGTCCTCACTTTCCAAAGGCCCTTTCCGATCGGCTGCTGCCTTGATTTCTTCCGTCAAAAAGTCTGAACTTTTTTCCAAATGGCCGCTATCGGATGGGAACGCCCAAAGCGGCGTGCGGAGCGCGTGATGTCATTGTCTGGTAAGACGCCACTTCTGGACGGCGTCGGCTCGCCTGCCGATCTGAGAGCGCTGCCGCGGACGGACCTTCGCCGCCTTGCCGGAGAACTGCGTCAGGAACTGATCGACGTCGTGTCGTGTACCGGCGGCCATCTGGGTTCCAGCCTGGGCGTCGTCGAGCTGACCGTGGCGCTGCACTACGTATTCGACACCCCGCGCGACAAGCTGATCTGGGACGTCGGCCATCAGGCCTATCCGCACAAGATCCTCACCGGCCGGCGCTCGCGGATGCACACCTTGCGCCAGGGCGGCGGACTTTCCGGCTTCACCAAGCGCGCCGAAAGCGAATACGACCCCTTCGGCGCCGCCCATTCTTCCACTTCGATCTCGGCCGGCGTCGGTTTTGCGGTGGCGCGCGACCTCAAGGGCGACACGCACAACGTGATCTGCGTCATCGGCGACGGCTCGATGAGCGCGGGTATGGCCTTCGAGGCCATGAACAATGCGGGCGCGGCCGACACGCGGCTGATCGTGGTGCTCAACGACAACGACATGTCGATCGCCCCGCCGGTGGGTGCGATGAGTGCCCATCTGGCGCGGCTGGTGTCGTCGCGGCCCTATCGCGGCATCCGCAAATTCGCCAAGCGCGTCACCCGTTCGCTGTCGCGGCGATTGGAGAAAAGCGCTCGGCGGATCGAGGAATACACGCGCGGCATCTTCACCGGCGGCACGCTGTTCGAGGAGATGGGCTTCTATTACGTCGGCCCGATCGACGGCCACAACCTCGACCACCTCCTGCCGGTGCTGAAAAACGTCCGCGACATGGAGACCGGCCCGATCCTGGTCCACGTCGTGACGCAGAAGGGCAAGGGCTACGGTCCGGCCGAGGCGTCCGCCGACAAGTACCACGCCGTGGTCAAGTTCGACGTCGCGACCGGCATGCAAGCAAAATCCAAGCCGAACGCGCCCGCCTACCAGAACGTATTCGGACAGAGCCTCGTCAAGGAGGCCGAGAAGGACGACAAGATCATCGGCATCACCGCGGCGATGCCGTCGGGCACCGGGATCGACATTTTCGCCAAGGCCTTCCCCGATCGCACCTTCGATGTCGGCATCGCCGAGCA
>PMKE01000020.1 GCA_003158585.1 Alphaproteobacteria bacterium | reverse complement strand
GACGTGGTGGCCGGCATCCGCACTCCGCAGCCGATCACCAAGCTGGTGCGCGAGCGCCAGGGCGGCAAGAAGCCTTCGATGGAGGAGGCCCTGCCGCCGATGTACAAGGAACTGAAGGCCATCGGCGACACCCTCGAGCACCACTTCAAGGAAGTGCAGGACGTCGAGTTCACCATCCAGGAAGGCAAGCTCTATATGCTTCAGTGCCGGACCGGCAAACGCACCGCCAAGGCCGCACTGAAAATCGCCATCGACCTGGTGGGCGAAGGCCTGATCGACAAGAAGACGGCCGTGCAGCGCGTCGATCCGTCGGCGCTCGACCAGCTTCTGCATCCCACGCTCGATCCCAAGGCGCCCAAGACCAAGTACGCCTCGGGCCTTGCGGCCTCTCCGGGCGCAGCCATCGGCGAAGTCACCTTCACGGCCGACGAAGCCGAGAAGNNGACCAGCCACGCGGCGGTGGTCGCCCGCGGCATGGGACGCCCGTGCGTGGCCGGCGCTGGCTCGATCCGCATCGACGCCGACAAGGGCACGATGACGGTCGGCGACAACGTCATCAAGCGCGGCGAAGTCATCACCATCGACGGTTCTGCGGGCGTGGTCTACAAGGGCCGCGTGCCGATGCAGCAGCCCGAGCTGACCGGCGACTTCAACACCCTGATGGCCTGGGCGGACGAGTTCCGCAAGCTGAAGGTCTATACCAATGCCGACACGCCGACCGACGCCAAGACGGCGCGGAGCTTCGGCGCGGAGGGCATCGGCCTGTGCCGTACCGAGCACATGTTCTTCGAAGGCGATCGCATCATTTCGGTGCGCCAGATGATCCTGGCCGAGACCCTGGAAGAGCGCGAGAAGGCGCTGGCCAAGCTGCTGCCGATGCAGCGCGGCGACTTCGAGGAGATCTTCCGCGTGATGCACGGCCTGCCGGTCATCATCCGGCTGCTCGATCCGCCGCTGCACGAGTTCCTGCCCCACAAGGACGTGGAGTATGAAGCGGTCGCCAAGCAGGCCGGCATCTCGATCGAGAAGCTGAAGCAGAAGAGCGCGCTGCTGCACGAGATGAACCCGATGCTGGGTCATCGCGGCTGCCGCCTCGGCATCACCTATCCGGAAATCACCGCCATGCAGGCGCGCGCCATTCTCGAAGCGGCGCTCAACGTCGAGGCGGAAGGCGTCAAGGTGGAAGCCGAAATCATGATCCCGGTGGTCGGCTTCAAGTCCGAGCTCGACTTCGCCAAGGACGTGATCACCAAGGTCGCCGCCG
This sequence comes from Alphaproteobacteria bacterium, assembly GCA_003158585.1. GTDB lineage: Bacteria > Pseudomonadota > Alphaproteobacteria > Micropepsales > Micropepsaceae > Rhizomicrobium. The sequence continues at coordinate 7,176 of PMKE01000020.1, read as the reverse complement.
AGATCAAGAAGGAGCGCGGAAAGCTGCCGTCCTACAAGGTCGGCACCATGATCGAGCTGCCGCGCGCTGCGCTGCGGGCGGGCGAGATCGCCGAGACGGCGGAGTTCTTCAGCTTCGGCACCAANNACCAACGACCTGACGCAGACCACCCTCGGCGTCAGCCGCGACGACGCGGGCCCGTTCCTCACCGAATACCAGGTGAAGGGCCTCATCCCGCGCGATCCGTTCGTGACCATCGATCGCGACGGCGTCGGCGAACTGATTAAGATCGCCACGGAACGCGGCCGCAAGACCCGCAAGGATCTCGAGGTCGGCATCTGCGGCGAACACGGCGGCGATCCGGATTCGATCACGCTGTGTCAACAAGTCGGCCTCAATTACGTGTCGTGTTCGCCGTTCCGCGTACCGGTGGCGCGTCTCGCCGCTGCACAAGCGGCGCTCACTGCGGTCGAGCGCGACGTGTAGAATCGCTATAATCCTTGTACTGACTAAAGCGAGGAATCCCTGGAAATACCCAGGGATTCCTTACTTTTTTGAACATGTGCATGACACAGTGTCATGTTAATGAAATAATTGATTTGACGATTCGGCTTTTCTCAGCCTATTGGCCGAACGTTACCTGGGGAGATGGGGACTTTCGCGATTAACGCCCAACAGCGTCGAAACTAAAGCCGACACCGAGACGAAATCCGAAGAGAGTCACTCCTGATGCACAAAATCCATGACGTCATGCGACGGTCCGACCGTATGTTCGTTGCCGCGCTCACGCTTGTCTTCGTAACAGTGAGCGCCGCCCTCGGAGCCGCCGCAGGATACCGTCCGCATACGGACAAGAACGCGATCACGCCCGTCGTGGCCAGAGCTGTGCTGCCCGCGCCCGCTGCGCCGGCGGCAAAACCGGCGATGACCGACGCCGAGGCTCTGCTGAAGGCCAAGCTCCTGGCGGAGCACCGCTGCCTTTCCGAGGCGCTCTACTACGAAGCGCGAGGCGAGGGCACGGTCGGCCAGAAGGCCATTGCCGAAGTGGTCTTCACCCGCCTGCGGACCGGCAATTACGGCAACTCGATCTGTGCCGTCGTCTATGAAGGGGCGAGCGCGCCCCATTGCCAGTTCTCCTTCACCTGCGACGGCGAGTTGACGCTGGCCAAGCAGCCCAAACCCTGGATGCGGGCCCAGGAGCTGGCCGCGCGCATCCTGACCGGCCAGGAGCGCCTCAACGGCTCCACCGGCGGCGCCACGAACTTCCATGCCATCTCGGTCGATCCCTTATGGGCCAGCGAGCTGCAGCGCACCACGCAGATCGGCAACCATATTTTTTATAGAGAACCGCCCCGCAGCCGGGAGCTGTAACCGATTTCTGCCCCCGCTTCGCGGGGGCAGAAAAGTTCTTCAGAAATCCAACCCCACGTCCAGACTCTGCGACGAGTGCGTGATGGCGCCCGAGGAGATGTAGTCCACTCCCGTCTCGGCGATGGCGCGCACGGTCGCCAGCGTGACGTTGCCCGAGGCTTCCAGCGCCGCCCGTCCGGCCGAGATTTCCACCGCGCGCTTCAACTGGTCCAGGCTCATGTTGTCGAGCAGCACGGTATCGACGCCTAACCTCAGCGCCTCCTCAAGCTCCTCCAGCGTGTTGACCTCGACCTCCACCTTCACCATGTGGCCGAGGCCGGCGAAGACGCGCTCCACGGCCTTGGCGATGCCGCCCGCCGCGACGATGTGGTTGTCCTTGATGAGGACGCCGTCGTCCAGCCCGAAGCGGTGATTGACGCCGCCACCGCAACGCACGGCATATTTCTCGAGCAGCCTGAGGCCCGGCGTGGTCTTGCGCGTGTCGACGATGCGCGCCTTGGTGCCCTTCACGGCGTCGACCAGGGCGCGAGTCGCCGTGGCGATCCCGGAGAGCAGGCCAACGAAATTGAGCGCCACGCGTTCCGCCGCCAGGATGCTGCGAGCCGAACCCTGCACCGCCAGGAGCGTATCGCCCGCATTGGCTTGGCTGCCGTCGCGCAGTTCGAGCCGGACCTTCAACGAACCGTCGATCAGATGAAACGCGGCCTCGGCGGCGACCAGCCCCGCAACGGTTCCCGGCTTGCGCGTCGCCAGCAGCGCCGTGGCGTGACGTCCGGCGGGCAGCACCAGGTCGCTGGTGACGTCGCCCGCGCGTCCCAGGTCCTCTTCCAGCGCCAGGCGGACGATGGGTTCGATCAGCAGGAAGGGTGGAGTACGAAGAGGAAATGGCATGGCGGTCGGCTTTCATCCTCTCTTGCGGAGAGGGGGTGGGATCGGTCTAGCGCACGGCTCGCGCTTTGGGATGGTTCGTCGTCGGGGCGCCGGCGCCGGCTGCGATCTTCTCGGCTTCGGCAAGGGTCATGAAGGTGCGGACGGCGGTTTCGTCCGTTTGCGGATAATCGCTGCGGAAATGGCTGCCGCGGCTCTCGCGCCGCTTGAGCGCACCCGCGACGACCATCCTGGCGGTGACGGTCATGTTGAGCAGAGCCGATTCGTGGCCGCCTGCGCGTTCGATCTGGTCGATAACTTTTAGCGCCTCGGCGAGCCCGGCGGCGTCGCGTTCGAGACCGGCATAGCGCGTCATGGCTTCGCGCAGCGCCCGCGGTACCGGCGGGGAGGCATAGCGCGCTGGGGCAGGCAGGGTGCCGCGTCCGGGCCGCGGCTGGACCGTCGCGCGTACGTCCTCGGCGGCGCGCGCGCCGAATACCAGGGCTTCCAGCAGCGAATTGGAGGCCAGCCGGTTGGCGCCGTGCAGGCCCGTGGAGGCGCATTCGCCGACCGCCCAAAGCCCATCCAGAGAGCTGCGTCCGCGCCTGTCGGTGGCGATACCGCCCATGTGGTAATGCGCGGCGGGCGCCACCGGGATTGGCTGCTCCGCCGGATCGATGCCCGCCTCGCGGCAAGCGGCGTAGACGGTGGGGAAGGCGTCGGAGAAGCGTGCTCCCACCGCCTTGCGGCAATCGAGGAACACCTTGTGTCCCGCCACCAGCTCGCAATGGATGGCGCGCGCCACCACGTCGCGCGGTGCAAGCTCGGCGTCGCGATGGATCGCGGGCATGAAGCGGCGGCCGGTCTCGTCCACCAGGATGGCGCCTTCGCCGCGCAGGGCTTCGGTGGCGAGCGGAGCGGGATCGAGGTTGACGGCAATGGCCGTGGGGTGGAACTGCACGAATTCGGGATCGGCGATCACTGCGCCCGCGCGCGCGGCCATGCCGAGTCCTTCGCCGCGCGTCTCCGGCGGATTGGTCGAGACGGCATAGAGAGCGCCGAGACCGCCGGTCGCCAGGATCACCGTGGAGGCGCGCATCAAAACCAGCCGCCGTTCGGGACCGGAGCAGGTGCGCGCGAAGAGGCCCACCACACGGCCTTCCTCCACTGCCAGCTCGATGGCATGGAAGCCTTCCATCAGCGTGATCGAAGGCGTCTGCATGGCGCTGTCGACCAAGGCGCGCGTCACCTCCAGGCCGGAGCGGTCGCCGTGGATATGGACGATGCGCGCCACGGAGTGGGCGGCTTCGCGGCCTACCGCCAGCGAGCCGTCGGCAAGGCGGTCGAAGTGCGCGCCGTAGCGCACCAGATCCTCGATGCGCTCCGGGGCCTCGTGGGCCACCAGCGCCGCGATTTCGGGATCGCAGAGACCGGCGCCGGCCGCGACCGTATCGGCCGCATGGGATTGCCAGGTGTCGCCTTCGCCGACCGAAGCCGCGATGCCGCCCTGCGCCTTCACGCTCGATCCCGTGACGCCGGGATGCGCGTCGGCCAGCAGCACGGCGGGGAAGGGCGCCAGCTTGAGCGCCGTGAACAGGCCGCCCAGGCCCGCGCCGAGGATCAGCGCGCCTTTTGTCTCGATGACGTTGTCGACTCTGCGGGTCATGTCGTCAGGCCGCCTTCTTCGCCGCGCCGACGGCCAGCATGCGCTCGACGCTCTTCTTCGCGCGGGCGGCGACGGCGGGATCGACGATCACTTCTACGCTCATGGTTTCGAGCGAATGCAGAATCTTGGGAAGCGTGATGCGCTTCATGTGCGGGCAGAGATTGCAGGGCCGCACGAATTCGATCTCGGGAAATTCCACCGCGACGTTGTCGCTCATGGAGCATTCCGTCACCAGCACGACGCGGCCGGGACGATGCTTTCCCACGTAGCTCAGCATGCCCGAGGTCGAGCCCGCGAAATCGGCTTCGGCGATTACTTCCGGCTGGCATTCGGGATGCGCCAGCACCACAACGCCCGGATGGGCCTCGCGAAAGCCGCGGATGTCGGCGGCGGTGAAGCGTTCGTGGACTTCGCAATGACCCTTCCAGGAGATGATCTTGACGGCGGTTTTCTTGGCGGTGTTCAGGGCGAGGAATTCGTCCGGCACCATCAGCACCGCATCGACGCCCCATTCGCGCGCGATGTCTTCCACCACAGCGGCGGCATTGGAGGAGGTGCAGCACACGTCGCTCTCCGCCTTCACCTCGGCAGAGGTGTTGACATAGGTGACGACCGGCAGGCCGGGATATTTCTGCTTCAGCAGGCGCACGTCCGCCCCCGAGATGGAGTCGGCGAGCGAACAGCCGGCTTCCGGGTCGGGGATCAGCACGGTCTTGTCGGGCGACAGGACCTTGGAAGTCTCCGCCATGAAATGCACACCCGCCTGGACGATGATCCTGGCGTCCGTCTTGGCGGCCTCGCGGGCGAGCTGGAGGGAATCGCCGACCACATCGGCGACGCAGTGGAAAATCTCCGGCGTCATATAGTTGTGGGCGAGGATGACCGCGTTCTTCTCGCGCTTCAGCGCGTTGATCGCCAGGATGGTGGGAGCGTGCACCGGCCACTCGATCTCCGGCACGACCTTCGCGACCTTGCGGTAAAGGTCACGCGTCGCTTCTGCGACGGCCGGTGTGTAGGCGAGATCGGCCATATCCATCCTTCGGTTGGGTATTTATACTCGTTCTGAGTATATAGATAGGGCAAAAACACCGGCCTTCAAGGCCGGACATATCTTTATACTTCACATGAGCACAAAGATTTCAAGAGGAACGTAAACCCTGGCCCTGGCGGGCACCGAGACGCACGCCCGGCCGCTCCCGCAGTACTTCACGGCGGAAACGAAAAAGCTCCGCAGGCCGCCCGCGTGCCAGGACAGAGACCTTGCCTGTGCCCTCCACCAGACCCTGGCCCTCGACCAGCCGGCGGAAATTCTGCTTGTGCAGGCGGATGCCGGAGATTGCCTCTACCGTGCGCTGCAATTCCAGCAGCGTGAACGAGGCGGGCATCAGCTCGAACACCACCGGGCGGTATTTCATCTTGCCGCGCAGGCGCGCGATAGCCGTGGCGAGGATGCGGCGGTGGTCGAACATCATGCAATCGCCGAGCGGCAAGAAGTGCGCGGCCTCGGCTCGGCCGTCGCGGGCGCTTTCGGCCACCAGACCGGCTTCGTAAAGCAGCTCGTAGCGGTCCAGAACTTTCTCTTCGTCCCAGGGAATGTTGCCGAGGCCGAAGCATAACCGTATGCGGTCGCGGCGCAGATCGGCAGCCGCCTTGTCGGAAGCGGCTTTAACGAAAGCTTCGAATGCGGGCGCGATGGCTTCGCCGATCACCGCGGGCTTCTCGTCGCGCCAATCCTCCCAGGGGAAATAGCGATACCAGTCCCGCCACAGCGTATCGGGTGCCTTCAGCGCGCCGCGTTGCCGCGTCAATGCGAGATAGCCGACCGAAACGACGCGCGCTCCTTCGCCGGGCTTCAGCGTGTGGCGGCCGCGGTCGCCGAAGGTATAGAGCTGCTCGACATAACCGAGATCGAGATAAGTCTGCTCGCCCACCCAGGTGCGCAAGCCGCTCTCCAGCGTGCGGTGTCCCAGCGGATCGAAAGGACCGAAGGGCAGGGCGTCGTCGCCTTTGCCGCGATGCACCACCAGCACGTTCGGGCTTTCCTCGACGACCGATGCGATGGCCGCCGAAAGGCCGATGGCGACGACGTGTTTTTCGTTCCGCGTCATAGGCCGAAGACGTTCAAGGGAAGTTCCACCGGCGTGCCTTCCTCCACGGCGATGCAGGGACCCATCGCTTCCACCGCTTCGATCATCTTGCCCTCGCGCGCCAGCAGATCGTCCGCCAGCCGCACGATCAACCGGTTGGGCGAGGCGTGCGGCGCGCGCACGCGCATCTCGCGCGCGATGCGGAATTCTGCGCCGGGCCATGAGCGGTCGCACAGGATCGCAAAGGCAGCGGCCATCGAACGGCTGACGCCCGCCCAGCAATGAATCAGCAAGGGGCGGGAACCGTCCCAGGCGCGCGAGAATTCCAGCAGGCCCGCGACGTGATCTTCGACCGGCGGAGAGCTCCCGAGAGAAGGGTCGCATATGTCGTTGATGCCGAGGCGAAGATGGCGCTCCGGCGGAAAGCCGCCGGGCGTCCGGATCATGAACTCGGGAGACAACAAGGTGATGAGATGCGACGGCTGATAGCTGTGAAGCATATCTTCCAGGGCGGACAGCGGGGAGACGAGAATCATAGACATGGCGTCATTCTGCTAGCGCACCATTATGGCATGGGGAAGCCGGGCAGGGTGTTCCTTATGCGCGCGGTGACGCAACGTCCCCCCTCCGTCCACCTTCGCTGCTGCGCAGCTTCGGCGGACACCTCCCCCGTAAACGGGGGAGGAAAGAGATCGAGCGGGCTCCGGCCCCTTTCCTCCCCCGCTTGCGGGGGAGGTGTCGAAGCCGAACGAAGTTCGGCTGAGACGGAGGGGGGAAGCCACTCTCCCCTCAATCCGCCAGCCGCCGGAAGCGCTCCAGGAACATGGCCTGGGCCTCGGCGGTGGGCAGAGGCACGAGGCGGGGGGGCTTGAGCGCTTTGGGGGGTGTCCCGAAGTACTTGCGGGCCTCTGCCGGGTCGAAGCCGGCAAGCTGGGTCGCCTCGTGATAGGCCGCCACGATGTCCGCCTTCTTGAACAGGGCCTGGAGCGGCGCCGGGGTCCTGGCGGGCAGGCCGAAACGGATGTGAATTGCTGCTAGAAGTTTCAGCTCGAAGTCCTTGTAATCAATGCCGACTGCGGCCTTGAACGGGCTTATGAGATCGCCGACAACATACTCCGGCGCGTCATGCAGCAGAGCCATCAGCCGCGCCTCGCGGGCCAGCCTGGGATTGAGCTCGGCCGCCAGCCGCTCGACCAGCACGCAATG
>PMKE01000127.1:390-11392 GCA_003158585.1 Alphaproteobacteria bacterium | reverse complement strand
GCACATGCTCCACCTCGCTGGTGCCGATGCCGAAGGCGAGCGCCCCGAAGGCGCCGTGGGTGGAGGGGTGGGAATCGCCGCAGACGATGGTGGTGCCCGGCAGGGTGAAGCCCTGCTCGGGACCTACGATATGCACGATGCCTTGGCGCACGTCGTCCATCGCCAGATAATCGATGCCGAAGTCGCGCGTGTTCTTCTCCAGGGTGGCGATCTGTTCGGCGGACTCCTTGTCGGCAATACCTTTGGCACGGTCCGTCGTGGGGACGTTGTGGTCGGCGACGGCGAGCGTCAGCTCCGGGCGGCGCACTTTGCGACCCGCGTTGCGCAGGCCCTCGAAGGCCTGCGGGCTCGTCACTTCGTGCACCAGATGCCGGTCGATGTAGAGGACCGAGGATTCCCCCGGCGCTTCATGCACCAGATGCGCGTCCCAGATCTTGTCGTAGAGCGTCTTTCCCATGACGGCCGCCTTTCCGCCGCGCTAACAACACCAGGCGGTGCCTTTGTGCAAGAGCCTCAACGGTTGCTAGCGAAGTAAACGACCGCCGCAATAATAAGGAGTGCCAACACCTGCGCCACGATGCGGTAGCGCATCAAGACGTTGGACCAGCGCGCCGAGGTCTTGCCCCCGATCGCCATGACGGTGATGCCGGCGAACAGCACGGCGGCCACCACGCCGAGGGCGATCAGAATGACGATGTTGCCGATCATGCCGGTTTTGCTCCTGCGCCGCCGACCCAGCCGGCTGCTTTGGTGCCGAGTTCGCGGAATTTGCGCGAGGCGGAGTCGAGCTTGGCTTCCCATTCCGCGTTGGGCGTCTGACCCTCGATGGTCTTGAAATAGACCTGCATCAGCGAGGCAATCGCCACCGGCTCGAGCAACGCCGCTTTCAGTGCCCAGGCGAAGACGAAGGCCAGCGCAAAGCCCCATACCGTGAGATTGCCCGGCAGGATCGCCACCAGCGCGATGGCCGGTCCGATCAGGACGATGAAGATCGCCGCCGTCATGAGCCAAAGGAAGACGGAGAGCCACACCGCGTTCTTGAGGAAATGCGTGTAGTTCTGCGCGTAGAGGATCAGCCCGTCCTTGGCGGTGTTCCAGGGATTGTCGGTGCGCGTGCGGATGAGATAGGCGAGGATGATTTCGTCCACATAGGTGAGCGACGTCCTGACGATGGATTCCGCCAGCCGGATCAGACTCTGCAGGGCGGGGATCGGCAGAAAGGCGGTGAAGAAATTGATGGTGCGGAAGAAGGCGCGCAGCACGCCCTTGATGAGCTGGTCGACGCCGAACAGCACCGAGGATGCGGCAAAGTGGGTTTTCACGAAGGCAGCGCCGAAGCCGATCTGACTCTGGCCCGCCGGAACCTCGCGTCCGTCATAGAGCTCGACCAGCACGGCGATATGCGCCGCCTTGACGAGATAGAGGATGTATTCGCGCGCCAGATAGAGCGCCATGCTGACGAGGCCGAAGCCGATCAGGCCGCCCCAGAAGGCGCCGCCTTCCGGTCCCTCGGTCCCACCCGCGAAATGTCCGAAGCCGAAACCGACCGCTGCTCCCGCGCCGACCGCCGCCATATAGGCGATGCCGATGCCGATGAAGACGACGAGTCTCAAGACGACGAACGGCAGGGTACGCATCACCATGCCGACGGCTTTGCCGAAGCTGAAATCCCACATCTGCGGAGGCCCCCATTTCGAGATGTCGCGTACCGAAACACGCCAACGGCGCTAAGGCTGGGGCAGCGGGGCCGCAGCCGTCAAGCCAATTCGTCGACCTCTTCGTCCGTCAGATCGCCGGGCACGATGGTGACGGGAATCGGCTGCACCGTGGCGGCGAACAGGCTGACCAAAGGGCCCGGCCCTTCCTTGGCAGTGCCCGAGGCCAGGACCAGGATGGAAATGTCCTTGTCGCGGCGGATCAGTTCGAGCAGGCACTTGGCCGCTTCGCCGTGCTCGATCAGCAGCTCCGGCGTGATACCGACGAGTTCGTTGATGGTCTTGGCGGCTTCGTAGATAAGGGCCTCGGCGGCTTGGTGCGCCTCGTCCGTCATGATCTCTTCGACGCCTTTCCATTGCTGGAAATCGACGGTCGGCGCTACGCAGAGCAGCGAGACGCGCCCGCCCGTGTGCTGGGCGCGACGCGCCGCGAAGCGTACGGCGACGCGGCATTCGGCCGTCTTGTCCACCACCACCAGGAATTTGCGGGCCTGGGCGATCATGGTTCCAATCTCTCTCATCGGCTGTCCTACGGCAAGCGCAGCTTCCGCTTCAGCTCATAGAGGAACTCCAGCGCCTCCTTCGGCGTGAGTGCGTCGGGATCGACGGCGCGCAAGGCCTCCTCCACCGCGTTCTTCTCTTTGGGCGCGGGCGCGGCGGTGTTGAACAGCGGCAGATCGTCGATGCGGGCGAGCGGCTTGTGGCCCTCGCGGCCTTCGTCGAGGGCGCGCAGCACGTCCTGCGCCCGGGCCACGACGGCGGCGGGCAGCCCGGCCAGCTTGGCGACATGGATGCCGTAGGAACGGTCGGCGACGCCCGGCACCACCTCGTGCAGGAACACGATGGTGTCGTTCCATTCACGCACCCGCATGGTGACGCAGGCCAGAGACGGCAGGCGCTCCGCCAGCGCCGTCATCTCGTGATAGTGGGTGGCGAACAGGGCGCGCGATTTGTTCTTGATGCAGAGATGTTCTGCGGTGGCCCAGGCGATGGCGAGGCCGTCGAAGGTTGCCGTGCCGCGCCCGATCTCGTCGAGGATCACGAGGCTTCTGTCCGTCGCCTGATTGAGGATGGCGGAGGTCTCGATCATTTCCACCATGAAGGTGGAGCGCCCCGCCGCCAGATCGTCCCCGGCCCCGACGCGGCTGAACAGGCGGTCCACCACGCCGAGTTGCGCTTCCTCCGCCGGCACGAAGGCTCCCATCTGAGCGAGGATCGCGATCAGAGCATTCTGGCGCAGGAAGGTGGACTTGCCCGCCATGTTGGGGCCGGTCACCAGCCACAGCCGCCGCTCGCCCGACAGGTTGCAATCGTTGGGGACGAAGGCGGCATGCGCCGCGTCGAGTGCCGCTTCCACCACCGGGTGGCGCCCGCGCGAGATGGCAAAGGCATGGCTTTCGTCCACCTTGGGACGCACATAGCGCTTTGCGACGGCAAGTTCCGCTAAAGCCGAGGCGACATCCAGTACCGAGAGTGCTTCAGCGATGCGCGACAATGCCAGCGCCGACGCCAGCGCCTCGGCGGACATCTCGTCGAACAGGTCCTTTTCGAGCGCGAGTGCTTGATCGCCTGCTTCGGAGATGCGGTTCGCCAGCGTAGACAATTCGTCGGTCGAGAAACGCACCGCCCCGCCCATCGTCTGGCGATGGCGGTAGCCCGAAGTCATCAGCTTGTCGGCGTGTTGGCTCGTCACCTCGATGAAATAACCGAGAACGCCGTTGTGCTTGATCTTGAGCGGGGTGCCGCTCTCCTGGCGGTAGCGCGCTTCGAGGCCGGCGATCACGCGGCGCGATTCGTCGCGCAGGGCGCGCACTTCGTCCAACCCCGCGTGCGCCCCGGCGCGGATGAAGCCTCCGTCGCGGGCATAGAAGGGTGGCTCTTCGATAAGAAGGTGCCGCAGCTTGCCGTCCAGCACCGAAACCGCGGCGATGGATTCGATGAGATGGTTCAGCGCGCCATCCGCTTCGCCGCGCGCGTTCTTGACGAGATCGCGCACAGCGCGGGCGCAGGAGATACCCTCGCGCAGGGTGGCGAGATCGCGCGGCCCCGCCCGCGCCACCGACAATCGCGCCAGGGCGCGGGCGATGTCGGGGGCATGACGCAGCTTTTCGCGCAAGGCGCCGCGTATATCGCCGTCCTCGAAGAACTGTTCGACCGCATCCTGGCGCGCGGCGATGGCTTTAACATCGGTGAGCGGCGCCGCCAGACGGGCATTCATGAGACGCGCCCCGCCCGCCGTCACCGTGCGGTCGATGATGGAGAGGAAGCTGCCTTTGCGCACGCCGGCCAGCGTCTCGGTGAGTTCGAGATTGCGCCGCGTCGCAGCGTCGATCCCCATGAAGGCGTGCGGCGCCTCGCGCGTTAGAGGCGCGAGCGCAGGCATCTTCCCCTTCTGCGTCAGTTCGAGATAGCCGATCAGTGCCCCTGCGGCGGAGAGTTCCGCGCGGGTGAAGGCGCCGTAGCCGGAAAGCTCGGCGACCCCGTAATAGGTCTTCAGCGCCCGCTCGCCCGTGGCGGATTCGAATTTCACCGCCGGCAGGATCGTCACCGCATCGCCGAGCGCAGCGAACATGGGCCCTGCATCGGGCAGATTGTCGGGCACCAGCAGTTCGCTTGGGGCAAGCCGGGCGATCTCGATGGCGAGGTCCGCCGCCGCCACGGGACTGACGCGGAAGCTGCCTGCCGACATGTCGGCCGCGGCCAGCGCCAGTTCGCCCCCCGCCCGCCCCAGGCTCGCCAGGGTGTTGGCGCGCGTGGGCTCCAAGAGCGAATCCTCGGTCAGCGTTCCGGGCGTCACCAGACGGATGACTTCTCGCCGCACCACCGACTTGGAGCCGCGTTTCCTGGCCTCGGCCGGGTCCTCCACCTGCTCGCAGATGGCGACGCGGAAGCCCTTGCGGATGAGGCGCTCCAGGTATTGCTCGGCGGTGTGCACCGGCACCCCGCACATGGGGATGTCGTCGCCCAGGTGCTTGCCCCGCTTGGTGAGGGCGATGTCGAGCGCTTCGGCGGCCTTGGCGGCATCCTCGAAGAACAGCTCGTAAAAGTCCCCCATACGGTAGAAAAGCAAATATCCGGCGTTGGCCGCCTTGATTTCCAGATATTGCGCCATCACGGGCGTGGCGCCTTCGGCCGGGGGGTGTTCGGTCATGGCGAGAGCCTAGAGCGCAATAGGGCGAAGTGTGAAGCGGTTCGCCCGGAAATTGCGCGAAAACCAAAGGATTTAGAGTCTGATCCGATTCTCAATCGGATCAGACTCTATAAGAACGCAGGGCAGGGTTTCGTCGTCCGCGCGGCGCGTACAAAGCCCGTTCGACCTGATATTCTGTGGAAAAGCACTGCTTTGGAAACGCACATGGAACCATTCCACCGTCTTTCTTTCACGGACGAAGAAGCCCTCGCCTTTCACGCCCGCCCGAAACCCGGGAAAATCGAGATCACGCCGTCGAAGCCGATGGCTTCCCAGCGCGACCTCAGCCTCGCCTATTCGCCGGGGGTGGCGGTGCCGGTGCGCGCCATCGCCGCCAATCCGGATGCGGTCTACGATTACACGGCCAAGGGGAACCTGGTCGCCGTGATCACCAACGGCACCGCGATCCTGGGACTGGGCGATCTCGGAGCACTGGCCTCCAAGCCGGTGATGGAAGGCAAGGCCGTCCTCTTCAAGCGCTTCGCCGACGTGGACGCCATCGACATCGAGGTCGACACCCACGACGCGGACGCCTTCATCAACAGCGTGCGCTATCTCGGCCCAACCTTCGGCGGCATCAATCTGGAGGACATCAAGGCGCCGGACTGTTTCATCGTGGAAGAGAAGCTGCGCGAGTTGATGGACATTCCGGTGTTCCATGACGATCAGCACGGCACCGCCATCATCTCCTCCGCCGGAATACTGAATGCGCTGCATCTGACCGGCCGCAAGCTTTCGGACATCAAGCTGGTGGTGAACGGAGCGGGCGCCGCGGGCATTGCCTGCCTCGAACTCTTGAAAAGGATGGGACTGCCTTCGGGCAATGCGGTCCTTTGCGATTCCAAGGGTGTGGTCTATCGCGGCCGCTCCTCCGGCATGAATCAATGGAAGAGCGCGCATGCGGTGGAGACCAAGGCGCGCAGCCTCGCCGAGGCGATGGTGGATTGCGACGTGTTCCTGGGCCTTTCGGTCAAGGGCGCAGTGACGCAGGAGATGATCAAGAAGATGGGCAAGGCCCCGATCATCTTCGCGATGGCAAATCCCGATCCCGAGATCACGCCCGAAGAAGTCAAGGCCGTGCGCCCCGAGGCCATCGTGGCGACGGGCCGCAGCGATTATCCCAACCAGGTCAACAACGTCCTGGGCTTCCCCTACATCTTCCGCGGCGCGCTCGACGTGAGAGCCCGCGAGATCAACGAGGCGATGAAGATCGCCGCGGCGGAGGCGCTGGCCGCACTCGCCCGCGAAGATGTACCCGACGAGGTCGCCACCGCCTATCGCGGCTCGCGGCCGTGTTATGGGCCCGAATACATCATACCGTCGCCGTTCGATCCGCGCCTTATCAGCCGGGTTTCCTCGGCAGTCGCCGATGCCGCAATCAAGTCGGGCGTGGCGCGCCGCGCCATCAAGGACCTCGACAATTACCGTTACGAACTGTCGGCACGGCTCGATCCCTCCGCCATCCTGTTCCACGAACTCACCGCCAGCGTGCGCGCCAATCCCAAGCGCGTGGTATTCGCCGAAGGCGAAGAGGAATGCGTCATCCGCGCCGCCGTGGCCTTCCAGCAGGCCGGCCTCGGCAAGGCGCTTCTCGTCGGGCGCACGGAAGTGGTGAAGGCCGCTATCAAGAACACGGGCCTGGAAGGCGTGACGGACCTCGAAATACGCGTGCCCCATTCGGCGGCCGACGCCGCGCTTTACGTCGAAGCGCTCTACAGGCGGATGCAACGCCGCGGCGCTCTCTATCGCGACTGCGTGCGCATGGTCACCAACGACCGCAACATCTATGCCGCCTCGATGCTGGCGGCGGGCGACGCCGACGCGATGGTCACCGGCGTGACGCGCGCCTACATCTCGGTGCTGCACGACGTGCGCCGGGTGCTGGATTCGCCGCCCGGGCAGCGGCCGATGGGCGTGCTCGTCATCTTCGCCAAGGGACGCGTAATCTTCGCCGCCGACACCAGCGTGCACGAGCTGCCGACCTCAGATCAACTTGCCGACATCGCCATGCAGGCGGCGCGCGTCGCCAAGCGCTTCGGCCACACCCCGCGCGTGGCGCTGCTTGCCTCGTCCACTTTCGGTTTCCCACGCAGCGAGCGCAGCGAGCGAATCGTGGAGGCGGTGAACATCCTCGATAAGCGCCAGGTCGATTTCGAGTACGACGGCGAGATGGCGGCCGACGTGGCGCTCGACCGCGAGAAGATGGCGCTCTACCCGTTCTGCCGCCTGTCCGACACGGCCAACGTGCTGATCATGCCGGCGGTGCATTCCGCCGCCATCGCCACCAAGCTGCTGCAGCAGGTGGGCGGGGTCTCCATGCTGGGACCGTTCCTGGTCGGGCTCGAGGAATCGGTGCAGATCGTCCCGCTCGGCGCCCATATGACCGAGATCTACAATGCCGCACTGGTGGCGTCGCTGTGACCTGCCAATAGGGAACTGGCCATGACATGGCTCCTTTTTATGGACGAAAGTGGCCATGATCACAAAGTCATGCCGCTCGAAGTACGTGGTGGTATCGCACTACATATCAGCAAGCTCTGGGATTTTGTCCGTGCGTGGCAGCGAGTTGAGCTTGAAGCCTTTGGGGCTCGGCTGACTGACTTCAAAAAAGAAATCAAGGGCGCGAAGCTACTTGACAAAGATCGATATCGTTGGAGCACCCAAAGTGGGAGACTGTCGGATGGTGACAGACGAAAGGGCGCGCGAGCCTTCTTAACCAAGGGGCTACAGGGCCATCAACCATCAAGTGTTGAGTTCCTCGCCTATGGACAGGCATGTATGGAGATGGCGCGCGGTATTTTTGAGATCCTGCAAAGCTACGACGCGCGGCTTTTTGCGTGCGCTATACCGAAGGGCACAAAGCCGCCTATTGATTTTCGGCAGCCCGATTACCTGAGAAAGGACCATGTCTTCTTGTTCGAGCGCTTCTTCTATTTCTTAGAAGCGCAAAAAGATCACGGCCTGCTAGTATTGGATGAATCCGAGAAGGTAGAAGACCGTCGATTCGTTTCACGAGTCGAGCGATATTTTTCAGTGACTACCCCAGGTCGCCAGAGAACAGCGTGGATCGTACCGTCTCCGCTATTTGTGTCATCGGATATGAGTGTTGGCGTGCAGGCTGCAGACTTATGCCTATACTGCATCAATTGGGGCTTCCGGCTGGCCCAATGGCACAACGTTGGTCCGGTTCGGCCGGAAATTGAACGGGACTTCAAGCCCCAGTTGGAAAGGCTGCAGTGGCAGGGTGATGGCTATCGAGAGGGACGCGTCTTCCACAGCTTTGGGATCGTTTTTGTGCCCGATCCTTTTGACGGCAGAAGCACTTAATGAAAAGGAGGCAAAGCTCCCAACATTTCCCCTTACGGGGTCACATCGGGACCGAGCCTCCAGTGATAAGATGTATCACTAGCCGTCAAAAGTCAATGAACCGACGAATCTCGATGCACAAAGTATTAATGTTTTCAAAAGGTTGAATAAAATCAAGGTGACCTGCATGAATATCACCACCTTCATGGACCGCCTCTGGGACCGCGACATCGTCCCGACGCTGATGGACTACATCCGCATTCCGAACATATCGCCGTTGTTCGATCCCGATTGGGACAACCGCGGCCATATGGCCCGCGCCGTCGCCTTGTTCGAGGCCTGGGCGAAGAAGCACCTCGCCAAGCTGCCGGGCGCGAAAGTGGAGGTGGTGAAGCTCAAGGGGCGTACGCCACTGATCTTCATCGAGGTTCCGGGCAAGGCGCCGGGCACGGTGCTGCTCTACGGCCATCTCGACAAGCAGCCGGAGATGAAGGGCTGGTCGGACGGTCTGGATCCCTGGAAGCCGGTGCTGAAGGACGGCAAACTCTACGGGCGCGGCGGCGCCGACGACGGTTATGCCATGTTCGCGGCGCTGTCGGCGCTGCTGGCGCTGGCGGAAAGTCGCACGCCGCATGCGCGTTGCGTCATTACCATCGAGGCCGGCGAGGAATCGGGTTCGCCCGACCTGCCGTTCTACATCGAGCATCTCAGTGACCGCATCGGTATCCCCGATCTCGTCGTCTGCCTCGACTCTGGTTGCGCCAATTACGACCAGCTCTGGCTGACCACCTCGCTGCGCGGCATCGCGGCAGGACTTCTGACCGTGCGCGTGCTGACGGAAGGCGTGCATTCGGGCGACGCCAGCGGCATCGTGCCCTCGTCCTTCCGCATCTTCCGGCGGCTCCTGTCGCGCATCGAGGACGAGACCAGCGGCTCCATGAAGCCCGAGGAGTTCTTCGTCGAGGTTCCGGCCGACCGGCTGCAACAGGCCAAGGACGCGGCCTCCGTTCTCGGCGACGACGTCTTTGCCAAGCTGCCTTTCGCGGGCGCAACGAAACCGATGGCCGAGACGTGCGAGGAAATGGTTCTCAACCGAACCTGGAAGCCCCAGCTCGCGGTGATCGGCATGGACGGCTATCCCCTGCCGGAGAACGCAGGCAACGTGCTCTTGCCCTTCACCACGGCGAAGCTGTCGTTGCGCACCCCGCCCACCTGCGACGCGCCGGCCGCGGTCGAGGCGCTGAAACGCATCCTGGAAACCGACCCGCCCTATGGCGCGGAGGTGACCTTCGAGGCCCAAGCGGGCCAGTCGGGCTGGAACGCCCCGGCACTGGCGCCTTGGCTGGAGCGCTCACTGGGCCGCGCCTCGACCGTCCATTTCGGCCGCTCCGTGGCCTTCATGGGCGAAGGCGGCTCGATCCCCTTCATGGCCCAGTTGGGCGAAAAGTACCCCGGCACCCAGTTCGTGGTGACGGGCCTGCTCGGCCCCGGCTCCAACGCCCACGGCCCCAACGAGTTCCTGCACATCCCCGCGGCCAAGAAGATTTCGGCCTGCATTGCCGTGGTCCTGATGGATCACGCCAGGAGGTAGCCGGACCCATGAGCAAGCGCAGCCGCGATGTTCTGACGCTGATCGGGCTCATCGCCCTGACACTTGCCACAGGCTTCTGCGCCGGGCAGGTCACCGCGCCGAACATCGCGGGCTGGTACGTGCATCTGGCCAAGCCCGCCTTCAATCCGCCGGACGCCGTCTTCGCGCCGGTCTGGACAATCCTCTACATTCTGATGGCTGTGGCGGCTTGGCGCGTCTGGCGCAAAACGGGCTGGCGGAGTGCCGCAATGAGCTTGTGGCTGGTCCAGTTGGCGCTGAATTTCTGCTGGAGTTTCATCTTCTTCGGTGCCCACGCCTTGCTTGCCGCCTTGCTGGAACTTGGCGTGCTTTGGCTGTTCGTCCTCGCCACCCTTGTGACCTTCCGGCGTGCCGACAGACCGGCGGCCTGGCTCATGGTTCCCTATCTTGCCTGGGTCAGCTTCGCGGGAGCCTTGAACTACGCGATCTGGGGGTTGAACGCCTGAGGGAACACTACCGAGTGACGGCCGCGGCACGGATCGGCATGCCCATGCGGCGCTGCCCGCTAAGTCTTTCCAAATACTTACTACTTCCAGAATATTAACTGCCCGTGAGGCATCTCACGGCCTTGCGAGGCCGCACCCTCGTTCCTATATAGCTTTTGTTGCGGTTGGGGGCATTTCAGCCTTCTGCCGCCATTGGACATGGGGGTGGGTATAGGGCGCTTACCAGTGAGGCCCTGAGACCCGCCGCCCCAAGGGAAGGATAAAGAGAACTATGGCTAAAGTGATCGGTATCGACCTCGGCACGACCAATTCGTGCGTTGCGGTCATGGAGGGCTCGGCCCCCCAGGTTATCGAGAATTCCGAGGGTGCGCGGACCACCCCCTCCATCGTGGCATTTACCAATGACGGCGAAAGGCTGATCGGCCAGCCGGCCAAGCGGCAGGCGGTCACCAATCCCGAATACACCTATTTCGCGATCAAGCGTCTGATCGGACGGCGTTTTGACGATCCCATGACCCAGAAAGACATGGGCATGGTCTCCTACAAGATCATCAAGGCCGACAACGGCGACGCCTGGGTCGGGGGCCGCGAAAGCAAGCGATACGCGCCATCCGAGATTTCCGGCTTCATCCTTCAGAAAATGAAGGAAACCGCCGAGGCCCATCTCGGCGAGAAGGTCACCCAGGCGGTGATCACGGTTCCGGCCTATTTCAAC
>PMKE01000127.1:0-343 GCA_003158585.1 Alphaproteobacteria bacterium | reverse complement strand
TCCTCGGCGGCGAGGACTTCGACCAGCGCGTGGTCAATTACCTGGCCGACGAATTCAAGAAAGAGAACGGCATCGACCTCAGGAGCGACCGTCTCGCGCTGCAGCGCCTCAAGGACGCGGCGGAGAAGGCGAAGATCGAGCTGTCGAGCGCCATGCAGACGGAAGTGAACCTGCCCTTCATCACGGCGGACTCCAACGGTCCCAAGCATCTGACCATCAAGATCACCCGCGCCAAGCTGGAAGCTCTGGTCGACGACCTGATCCAGAAGACCATCGGCCCGGTGAAGCAGGCGTTGAAGGACGCGGGCGTCACGGCCAACCAGATCGACGAGGTCGTGCTGGT
>PMKE01000099.1:332-2584 GCA_003158585.1 Alphaproteobacteria bacterium | reverse complement strand
CGCCGGAAACGCCTCGGGTATCAACGATGCTGCTGCGGCTGTCGTGTTAATGACGGCGGCCGAAGCGGCAAAACGCGGTCTTACGCCGCTGGCCCGCATCGTCTCCTGGGCCTCTGTCGGCGTCGATCCGGCAATCATGGGCACGGGCCCCATTCCGTCGACGCGCAAGGCGCTTGCCAAAGCCGGCTGGACCGTCGGCGACCTCGATCTGATCNNGCGCCGCGCTGAAGAAGGCCGGCTGGAATGTCGGCGATCTCGATCTGATCGAGGCCAATGAAGCCTTCGCCGCCCAGGCGGTTGCCGTTTCGCGCGAGCTCGGTTTCGATCCCGCCAAGGTCAACGTCAACGGCGGCGCTATCGCAATCGGCCATCCGATCGGAGCATCGGGCGCTCGCATCCTGGTGACGCTTCTCCATGAGATGAAGAAGCGAGGTTCCAAGCGCGGGCTCGCCACGGCCTGCATTGGCGGCGGAATGGGAATCGCGATGACCGTCGAACGCGGCTAAGCGTTCTGCGCAAAGCTATTGTGGCTTATGAAGCTTCCGGTCCGGCATGTCGCCGGGCCGGAAGTTTTTTTGTATCACGCGGGATCGAGGACAATTGTACCGAGATCGACGTCGGTTCGCGTGCCCACATGCACTTCCCGGGATCGATAGCCCGACGAAGCGATCTGAAGAACGTAATCGACGCCGTTCTCCAATGCTTCGAACGAGAAATCCCCGTAACAGTCGGTTACGGCGTTGAGGACTTGCTTTCCACTGCGCAGAGTAAGTTGAACGCCTTTGGCTGCCGTTCCGGTCTTGTCGGCATAGACGACTTCGCCTGCCAGGAACCGCTTCGGTAAAGCAATATAACGAACGGACGGTTTCAAACCATACTCGGGATGGAAATCCTCGACTGCGGCTTTCTTTCATAGCTGCGAGACTTCGCTATCGGGATCGTCCAAGTCGCCGAAAACCAACGCTTGTGTCGGGCAGGCTTCTACGCACCGCGGTTGCTTCCACCCTTTGTCGAGAAGGTGGGCGCAAAACGTGCACTTCTGCGGGACATTCTTGGCTTCGTTCCAGAAGATGACGCGATGGGGACAGGACAAGACGATTTCGCGCTGACCGACCGCCTTTTCTGGGTCAATAACGACGATGCCATCGGCGCGCCGGTATACGCTTCCCCCTTGGGCCTTGCTGACGCAAGTCGCCTCTTTGCAGTGTTGGCAAGGCAAAGGCAGATAATCAACCCTCACCCTCGGGAATTTACCCCGCTCGTACTCCTGCACATCCATCCATCTATGTCCCGACTGCGGCTGAGCCGCCGCAATGGGAGGATAATCGTTGCCGACATGCTCGTCGCGGCAGGCGAGGAAACAATTGTGGCAGCCGGTACAGCGGCTGACGTCAATGACCATTCCGTAAGTTGTCATAATTTAGCTCCTCACCCGATCCACTTCTCTACTTCAATGAGGCATGAGTTCGGCGCCATGCCGGCAACCAGTTTCGATAATTGCCGTCCAGGCGTCAGCAATGCCACGCTTCCGGCNNGCATAGGAGTGCACGACGCCCGGTCTTACCCGCTCGGTAACGACCGCAATGCAAAGAACGGTAGCCCGGTCATTGTATAGCTTCACGATGTCTCCGCTGCGGATATTGCGCGCTGTGGCATCGTCGGGGTGAAGCCGAGCCGGCCACCAAGCGTATCCGTTCTTCTGAACGCGATGCGGCGTGACCTCATCGAGCCACGAAGTGTGGCTGTCGTAATGGGTATGAAAAGTGAAGCGCGGATGCGGCGACATGAGTTGCAGGGGATACTTTTCCGTGATGGCGGAATGATGCCCCTCCCAACTCGGCGTATAGTTGGGGGACACCGGGCGTTCCATGTCGTCCGGGGACAATTCGCGCAAGCTTTCGGAAGCAAACTCGATCTTCCCGCTATAGGTCCCAAGTTCGCCGCCCTTGTCGGTCAGCCGCTTCGGGTTGTTCGGGTCTGGCGTATCGCAGGGACGCCCTTCGGCGAACCAACGCAGGGCCGGTGTCGATTTGTAATCTTCCGGGACGTTGATGACGTAATAGCCTTTGCGGTCGAACTCCTCCCAGGAGATGTATTTCGGCAGGTCCGAAATCTCGAAGAGTTTACGGGCCCAATCCACCTCGGTATTGCCTTCGGTGAAATCCTCGTTGAAGCCCAACCGCTTCGACAGCTCGGAGAATATCTGATAGTCCGACTTCGAATCCCATAGCGGCTCGATGCACTTCTGGATT
>PMKE01000099.1:0-319 GCA_003158585.1 Alphaproteobacteria bacterium | reverse complement strand
CGCCGTAGCGGTAGAACATCTTGATCTCGGAATATCCCTCCATCGGATAGGTGAAGGGCGTGAACTGCTGCGCCAGCGTTTTGTTGCAGAAACCTTCGCCCAACCAGATGACCGGCGGGTTGAGGATGGCGTCCGGCATCGTCAGCCGGTAAAGGCGCTGCTGCACCGGGTTTTGCGGAATTTTGCGCGCCGCTTTGGTGGAGGTCGCGATGCGGCCGTCGAGGTCGCCATAGCCGGGGAACCAGACTTTGCTGTTCCACGGCGCGCCCATGCTGGTGCCCCAGATGCTGATGCCGGGTTTGCCCAGGCCTTGCATACC
>PMKE01000037.1 GCA_003158585.1 Alphaproteobacteria bacterium | reverse complement strand
CGAGGCTCCTGCCCGAGGGGACGACCTGCCCGAAATGCGGGGCCGCCTCCTTTGAGAAGGAGAACGACATCCTGGATGTGTGGTTCGACTCGGGCGTGTCCCATGCCGCCGTGCTGGAGCACAACCCGAAGCTGGCGTCACCGGCCGATCTGTACCTGGAGGGGAGCGACCAGCACCGCGGGTGGTTCATGGCGTCGCTGGTGACCTCGATGTCCGCGCGCGGCCGCGCGCCCTTCAAGACCGTGCTCACCCACGGTTGGGTGCTCGACGGCAAGGGCCAAGCCATGCACAAGTCGCGGGGCAACGTCATCCCGCCCAGCGACATCGTCAAACAGATGGGTGCCGACGTCCTGCGCCTCTGGGTCGTCAGCGAGGACTATCGCGGCGACATTCGCGCCTCGGATTCCATCATGAAGCAGATGATGGAGACCTACCGGCGCATCCGCAACACGCTGCGTTTCCTGCTCGGGAACCTGGCCGACTTCGATCCGGCGAGGGATGCCGTGGCTCCGCGCGCGCGCGCCGAACTGGATCGCTGGGCCCTCGCTTCGCTGGCCCAGCTCGTGGACGGCGTGACTCAGGCCTACGAGGAATTCGAGTTCTATAAAATCTATCATCTCGTCAACCAGTTCTGCGTCGTCACGCTCAGCGCGCTCTACCTCGACATTCTCAAGGACAGGCTCTACTGCTCGGCGCCCGCCGACCCGGTGCGCCGCAGCGCCCAGAGCACGGTCTGGGACATCTTCTCGGCCATGACGCGCATGCTGGCGCCGATCCTCGCCTTCACGAGCGACGAGGCTTACGAACACGGCCACCCGGCCCACCCGAGCGTGCACCTGGAGGACTTTCCGGCAGTGCCGGAAGAATGGCGCGACCGCGACCTGCTGCGCCGGTGGGAGCGGATCGTGGCCGTGCGCGACGTGGTGAACGTGCCGCTGGAGCTGGCGCGCCGGTCGGGCGAGATCGGCAAGTCGCTCGACGGGGCGGTGGTTCTGCGGCCGCGCACGCGGGAACTGGCAGAGTTCTTGGCGGCGAACCTCGACGTGCTCCGCGAGGTATGCATCGTTTCCCAATGCCGGGTGGACGCCGCCGGCGTGGGAGAGGCGGCCATCGAGAAGCTCGAAGAGGCGCTCGAAGTGACCGTGGGGAAGGCTTCGGGGGGGAAATGCGCCCGCTGTTGGTGCTATGATGAAGCGATAGGCCAGGACGAGGAGCAACCCCCGCTCTGTCCCCGTTGCAGTGACGTGGTAAGGAGACTGGCAAACACATGACCAAGCAATCGAAACCCAAGAAGACCGCCAAGGCGAAGCCCATTCTTCCCAAAGATTTGGACCGACAGTTACTGCTGCGGCTGTACGAACAAATGGTGGTGTTACGGCGGTTTGAGTTGACCGCACAGGAGAAATACCGCAACGGTGAAATGCCCGGGTTCATCCACCTGTACGTCGGCGAGGAGGCAACGGCTGTCGGCGTCTGCGCCCACCTGCAAACAACCGACTGGATCACCAGCACTCACCGTGGACATGGTCACGCCTTGGCGAAGGGTATGCCGCCGCGTGCGTTGATGGCTGAATTGTACGCGAAAGCAACTGGCTGCTGTGGCGGCCGCGGCGGCAGTATGCATCTGTACGATCCAAAGGTCGGATTGTTTGGCACCAATGGCATTGTTGGCGGTGGCAATCCATCAGCGGTGGGCGCCGCCATCAGCGCAAGAGTCCGCAAGAGCGGCCAAGTTGTCGTTGCGTTCTTTGGCGATGGCGCTGTGAACCACGGTTCGTTCCATGAATCGCTTAATCTGGCCGGAGTGCAGCGCGCCCCGGTGGTGTTCGTTTGTGAGAACAATCTCTACGCGACGGCCACCCCGCTTCGCATGGCGACGCTCAACACCAACATCGCCAGCAAGGCACCGGCGTACGGGATACCGGGCGTTGGGGTTGACGGCAACGATGTACTGGCCGTCTGGCGGGCGGCGAAGGAAGCCGTCGAACGCGCCCGCGCCGGCAAAGGGCCGACGCTGATCGAGGCACGGACATACCGGGTGCTCGGCCATCAGGTCGGCGATCCAATTGCCGGGACATACCGGACACAAGCGGAAGTAGATGAATGGAAGCAGCGCGACCCGATTGACCGGTTCCGCGCGCGACTGATCAAGGAACTCAAGATTGCTACGCCTGCTGACCTCGACGCCATCGAGGAGAAAGTGCAGAAACAGATTGATGACTCGGTTGAGTTCGCCCGGTCATCGCCGCAACCGGAGCCGACCAGCGCTTTCGCCAATGTGTGGCACGACCCGATCAACCCGCCCATGCCGGCGGAGACACCCACGAAGACGATCACGCAAGGCTGGCTCGACGCGGTGCGCGACGGGATTGCCGAAGAAATGCGGCGCGATCCCCACATCATCTACTTCGGCGAAGGAACCGGCGATCGTGGCGGCTCCTATGGTCACACCAAGAACCTGTTCAAGGAATTCGGCGGCGATCGCATGATCGACACCCCCATCTGCGAACTCGGCTTCACCGGAGCCTCGATCGGCGCGTCCGCCACCGGCTGCCGCGCCGTCGCCGATCTCATGCTGGCCGACTTCCTGTTCGAGGCCGCCGGTCAAATCGTGCTCCAGGCCTCCAAGCTTCGCTACATGAGCAACGGCCAAGTGTCGGTTCC
>PMKE01000079.1 GCA_003158585.1 Alphaproteobacteria bacterium | reverse complement strand
ACCCGCAAATTACGCAACAGGCCCTTGTGGGGAGGTCGACGCAATGAGGCGCTGAGCGACAGCGAAGCGCTCGAATTGCGTCGGGTGGGGGGCGGCATTGGTTTTGGGTCCGGCCCCCCACCCGAAAAACGCTTCGCATTTTTCGGCCTCCCCATAAGGGGGAGGCTATTGTCCCTTCTTAAACGGCCCCGCCTGCGTCAGGTCCTCGATGTTCTCCGCCACCGCTTCGCGCTCGGCCACAAGATAGTCGGCGACGGCCCGGCGCAGCCCCGCATGGGCGATATAGTGCGCCGAATAGGTCGTCACCGGCTGATAGCCGCGCAGCAGCTTGTGCTCGCCCTGGGCGCCCGCTTCGACCTTGGCAAGCCCGCGGGCGATGGCGAAGTCGATGGCCTGGTAATAGCAGGTCTCGAAATGCAGGCACGGCACGAACTCGATGCAGCCCCAGTTGCGGCCATAGAGCACGCCCTCGCCGAAGAAGTTGAGCGCCCCCGCGATGGTCTTCTTCCCGCGCCGCGCCATCACCAGCAGCACCTGCTCCGCCATGCGGGAGCCGATGCGGCTGAAGAATTCGCGCGTCAGGTACGGACTGCCCCATTTGCGCCCGCCGGTGTCCATGTAGAAGCGGAAGAACAGGTCCCAGTGCGCCTCGGTGATCTCGGCACCGGTCAGCCAATCGAAGTCGATGCCCGCCTCGCGGATGCCGGCGCGCTCTTTCTTCAGGTTCTTGCGCTTGGAGGAGGAAAGCTTGCCGAGGAATTCGTCGAAGCTCTTGTAACGGCGGTTCACCCAATGGAACTGGCGGTCGTTGCGCAAGAGATAGCCGAGTTCGCCCGCCGCGCGCCATTCGTCCTCGGCCGGGAAGGTGATGTGCAGCGAAGAGCACTGGAGTTGCTCTACCGCCGCCGCGCCCGCTCCCAAGAGAGCCGTGCGCACCGCCGCCTCGTCGGCACTCGCCGCGACCAGCAGCCGCCGTCCCGTTACCGGCGTGAAAGGCACACAAGCCTGGAGCTTGGGATAATAGCTGCCGCCCACGCGCTCCAGCGCGTCGGCCCAGGCGTGGTCGAAGACGTATTCGCCATCGGAATGGTTCTTGAGATAGAGCGGCAGGATACCTTCTATGCGCCCGCCGCGCTCCACGACGAGATGCAGCGGCCGCCAGCCGGTGCGCGGCACGGCGGAACCGGATTCCTCCAGCGCCTCGAAGAACTCGTAGCGAGTGAAGGGGGACGGATCGGCCGGCCCCGTAGGATTGGCGCAGGCATTCCACGCCGCCGCCCCGATCTCCGCGGCGCGGCCTGCCAGACGCGCGGTATACTCCTTGCCGGTCACGCGATCTCGAATATTGCTTCCACTTCGCAGGCGACGCCGCGCGGCAGCGATCCCGCGCCCACGGCGGCACGCGCGTGCTTTCCGGCCTCGCCGAACACTTGCACCATAAGGTCCGAGGCGCCGTTGGCAACCTCCGGATGCTGCGCGAAATCGGGTACGGCGTTGACGGTGACGTTCAACTTGACGCAGCGTTTCACGCGGTCGAGATCGCCGCATGCCGCCTTGAGCTGCGCCAGCGCGTTGATGGCGCACAGCCGCGCTGCCGCCTTGCCGTCTTCCACCGACAAGTCTCGGCCGACCATACCGACGTATTTCAAGCCCTCCGCCGAAGCCGTGACCTGTCCCGAAATGAAAACGAGATTGCCGGTCGTGACGAACGGCACATAGCTCGCCACGGGGGCGGGAGGCGCCGGCAGCGTGATTCCCAGATCGCGCAAATGCGCTTCGATGCGGCCTGTCATATTCGTACCTCTCCGGCGGCGAACCTATCGCGATTACGGCCCTTTCACCAAAGGGTTTCCGCGCATGCCCGCCTCGCGCTATAGAGGCCGCATGAACGGACCGCTCGACACCGGCAGCCCTGCACGCGACGGTTTTGCGATGCCCGCCGAATGGGCGCCGCACGCGCGCACTTGGATGTGCTGGCCCTGCCGTCCCGAGGCGTGGGGCAGCGCCGAGGCGATGCTGCGCGCCAAGCAGGTGACGGGACGCATCGCGCGGGCCATCTCGACTTTCGAGCCGGTGACGATGGCGGCGCGCCATGAGGACGCCGCGGAAGCCAAGCTGGCGACGGGCGGCAAGGCACACATCTTCGAGACCCCGCTCGACGATTCCTGGGCGCGCGATACCGGTCCCACCTTCCTGCGCGGTCCGGCGGGCGGACGCGGCGCCGTGCAGTGGCAGTTCAACGGCTGGGGCGGCAAGTACGAATCCTTCGCCAACGACGCCGGGCTTGCGTCGCGCATCGCGCGCGAAGCCGACGTGCGGCTCTACGATGCGTCGCTGGTCTGTGAAGGCGGCGCCATTCACACCGACGGCGAAGGCACGCTGCTCGCCACTGAGCAATGCCTGTTTCATGCGGGCCGCAATCCCGGCCTGACGAAGGATGAGGTGGAGCAGCGCCTCCTACGCTTCACAGGCGCGCGCAAGGTGATCTGGCTCGGCAAGGGATTTTCCGACATCGAAACCGACGGGCACGTGGACAACATCGCCTGTTTCGTGGCGCCGGGGCGCGTGCTGGTGGGCGTGCCGTCTTCGCCCTCGCTGCCGGATGCCAAGCCGGTGAAGGAGGCGATCCGCCGCCTGCGCGAGGCGCGCGATGCCGAAGGCCGCGCGCTTGAGGTGATCGAGATCGTGCAGCCGCGCCGCGTACGCTTCGACTGGCGCGGGCGCATCCTCCAGGCGAGCTATGTGAATTACTATCTGGCCAACGGCGGCATCGTCATGCCCGCCTTCGACGATCCTCACGACGAGAAAGCGCAGGCCGTGCTGGCTGACTGCTTTCCGGGCCGCGATATCCTTCAGATTGAGGTGCTCGATCTGGTGCAGGGTGGCGGCGGCATCCACTGCATCACGCAGCAGGAACCTGCCGCGCCATGAGGAAAGTCACTTTTGCCGCCACGCAATTCGCCTGCTCGTGGGACCGGCGCGCCAATGTCGAGAAGGCGAAGACGATGGTGCGCGCGGCGGCGGAGAAGGGCGCCAACGTCGTGCTGCTCCAGGAGCTATTCGAGACGCCCTATTTCTGCCAGGACCAATCGCCGGAGCATTTCAAGCTGGCCGCGCCGTTGGAAGGCAATCCGCTGATCGCGGAGATGTCTGCGCTGGCGAAATCGTTGGGCGTCGTGCTGCCGGTCAGCTTCTTCGAGAAGGCGGGGCCCGCCTATTTCAACTCCCTTGCGATGATCGACGCGGACGGCGCCGTGCTCGGCGTCTATCGCAAGTCGCACATTCCGGCCGGGCCGGGCTACCAGGAAAAGTACTACTTCACGCCTGGCGACACCGGCTTCCGCGTTTGGCAGACGCGTTTCGGCGTACTCGGCGCGGGCATCTGCTGGGACCAGTGGTTCCCCGAAGCGGCGCGCGCGATGGCGCTGCTGGGCGCGGAGGCGCTGCTCTATCCGACGGCCATCGGCAGCGAGCCGCCGCCCGCTCCGCCGCTCGACAGCCGCGACTACTGGCGCCGCGTCATGCAGGGCCACGCCGCCGCCAACTGCATGCCGCTCGTCGCCTCAAACCGCATCGGTGTGGAGAAAGGTCAGTCAAGCGAACTGACCTTCTACGGCTCGTCCTTTATCGCCGATGCCACCGGCGCCCTCGTCGCCGAACTCGGCCGCAGCGAAGAGAGCATTTGCACCGCTACCTTTGACCTCGACGAAGTCGCCAAACAGCGCGCCTCCTGGGGTCTCTTCCGCGACCGTCGGCCTGATTTATATGGCGCACTTGTGAGGCAATAGCTAGCGCGGCAACTCCGCTTCCGTCTCATCTTCCCGCCACAGCCACGCCGCGCCGCGGACACCGCTGGAGTCCCCGTGAATGTTCTTGACGATCTTCGTCGGGCCTTCGGGGGTGAAGGCGTAGCCGGCGACCCGCGCCGGAAGCTCGGTGTACAGCTCGTCGATGTTCGACACGCCGCCGCCCAGCACGACGACGTCGGGATCGAGGATGTTCACCACGCCCGCGATGGCGCGCGCGAAGCGGTCGTAGAAACTCTCCAGCGTGGTCAGTGCCGCGTCTTCGCCGCGCCGCGCGGCGTCCACAATCTCGGGCAGCGCGAGGTTCCGTCCCGTCCGCTTGTAGTAACGCGTCGAGAGGGCAGGTCCGCTGCACCACGTCTCGATGCAGCCGCGCTTGCCGCAATAGCAGAGCGGCGCGTGCTCGATCTCGTGTTTGTCGGGCGAGGGCAGGGGATTATGCCCCCATTCTCCCGCGATGCTGTGCGCCCCCGTCAGCACCTTGCGCCCCACGCAGACGCCGCCGCCCACGCCGGTTCCTGCGATGATGCCGAACACGGTCTCGGCGCCAGCCGCCGCGCCGTCGGCGGCTTCGGAGAGCGCAAAGCAGTTGGCGTCGTTCTCGACGCGCACACTGCGGCTGAGTGCGGCTTCGAGGTCCTTGTCGAGCGGATGGCCGATCAGGTTGGTGGAATTGGCATTCTTGACGAGGCCCGTGACGCGGCTGATGCAGCCGGGAATGGCAATGCCGAGGCTCCCCTTACGGCCCAGCTTGCTCTCGACGGCCTGCACCAGACCCGCAATGGCGCGCACGATCTCCTCGTAACTCTCCCGGGGCGTCGGTACGCGCTCGCGCAGCAACTCGCCCCCGCCGTTCTCCAGCGCCAGTATCTCGATCTTGGTACCGCCCAAATCCACGCCAAGGCGCATGTCCCGCTCCGCCTATTCCAGATGCCCGAGGATGAACGCTCCGGCTTCCTCCCAGTTCTCCGCGTGGCAATGTGCATGAAAGCCGCTGCCGAGCAATTCCTTCAACGCGGGGCTTTCCACGAGATGGAGCAGCAGCACATCCGGTGCCGCATGTGCCACGTCGGCGAGGTTCACCGGCAGGTCGTCGATGAAGAAAGTACGCGCCCGGGCTCGTGCCGCCAGCGCCCTGATGACGGCGCCTTTGCCTCCGGCGTGACCCTGGCCGGCATCGTTGGCGATCAGCGGGAAATAGAGACCGAGCGCCTCCATGTTGCGCCGCCGCGCCACGGCCTGGCTCTCGTTGACGTTGGACAGCACGACGATGTTCGCCACCTCCGCCAGCGCCCTCAGCGTTTCGCAAGCTCCGTCCACCGCTTCGAGGTCGTCGAGTTCGCGGCGGAACTCTTCCACCAGAGCCAGCACCTCGACATCGAGCAGCGGCGTGTGGTCGTCCTGCCGCTTGACGGCACCGAGCAGGCGATAGCCTGTGAGGTCGAGATAGAACCCTCGCGCGCGAAGATGGCGCTCCAGCCCGCCCGTGAATCGGAGCACCACGCCGTCGGCGTCGGTGACCACCAGGGGCATGCCGGGCCGGATGGCGGCGAGGGCGGATGACAGGTCGAAATTCACGGCTGCCCCAACACGTGATTCGCCAGATGCAGATCGCGCGGGTCCATGCCGCGGTCGCGGCAGAAGTCTCCCGCCAGGGCATCGTCGGCCAGCAGGAACTCGAGGACGGCCCGCAGCACGTCGGGATCAGACGCCCTGAGGCGCAGGTCGGAGGCCTCCAGGCCGGAATTACCGAGGAACCGGCCGAGCACATCCGGGGTGCCTGCCAGGAAGGCCAGCGCCTCCAGAGCCAGGGTCTCGGCCCGTTCCCGCGTACACCTTTCTCGAATCAAGCGAGACCTCGCCCTTTTGACGGGTAAACCGCCATAAAAAACCTCAATTTCAATGGTCATAAGGCGGGCTGACGCAGGAAGCGTCAAGGGAGCGTTAAGACATCCAAACTAATACTACGCAACGACAATGCGTTCGAGTCGGGACGTCACGCGCACCAGGTGGTCTGCGGCGATCCCGGGGGTGGACTGGAGAGTCGCAATTATGGATGCCAAAGCAAAAACAGTCCTGATCGTCGAGGACAACGAGCTCAATATGAAGCTCTTCCACGATCTGCTCGACGCGCACGGATACAACATCCTCCAGACCAAGGACGGCATGGAAGCGCTCGACATCGCGCGCGAACATCGCCCAGACCTCATCCTGATGGACATCCAGCTTCCGGAAGTCTCCGGCCTGGAAGTCACCAAGTGGTTGAAGGAAGACGACACGCTGAAAGGCATCCCGGTCGTGGCGGTCACGGCCTTTGCCATGAAGGGCGACGAGGAAGTGATCCGCCAGGGCGGCTGCGAGGCTTATATCTCGAAACCGATTTCGGTCACCAGCTTCCTGGATACG
Source organism: Alphaproteobacteria bacterium (assembly GCA_003158585.1). Lineage (GTDB taxonomy): Bacteria > Pseudomonadota > Alphaproteobacteria > Micropepsales > Micropepsaceae > Rhizomicrobium. Next base: position 10,190 of record PMKE01000079.1, on the reverse strand, counting down.
GTTCGCCGTTTCATCGGTTGAGGCGCGGCCATGACGGCGCGTGTCCTAGTCGTCGATGACATTCTATCGAACGTCAAGCTGCTCGAAGCGAAGCTGACCAGCGAGTATTTCGAGGTCGTCACCGCCTTCTCCGGCGCCGAAGCGCTGGAGAAGATAGAAGGCTGCGATCCCGACATCGTCCTGCTCGACGTGATGATGCCCGGTATGGACGGCTTCGAATGCTGCCGCCGCATCAAGGCCAATCCCAAGACCGCGCATATTCCGGTCGTCATGGTGACGGCGCTCGACCAGCCCTCCGATCGCGTGACGGGCCTCGAAGCCGGCGCCGACGATTTCCTCACCAAGCCTGTTGACGACGCGGCGTTGTTCGCGCGCGTACGCTCGCTGGTGCGCCTCAAGATGATGACCGACGAGTTGCGCATGCGCGAGACCACAGGCCAGAGCATGGGCCTGCTCGACCCGGCTTCGCAGCTCATGGAAGCCGGTATCTCCGGGCGCATACTCATCATCGAGGACCGGCCGGATTCGGCCGCCTGGTTCACCGGCGCGCTCCAGAGCGCAAACGAAGTCTCCACCGCCGACACCTTCGAGGAAGCGATGGTGCGGGTGCGAGGCGGCGATTTCGATCTCATCGTGGTCAGTCTCGGCATGCGCGGCTTCGACGGGCTCCGGCTGTGCTCGCAGCTCCGCTCTTTGCCGGAAGGTCGCCATGTACCGATCCTGGTCGTGGTCAGCGACGGCGACAAACGCAAGCTGCACCAGGCCCTGGAGATGGGCGTCAACGACTATCTGACGCGTCCCGTCGATCCCAACGAACTGGTGGCGCGTGTCCGCACCCAGCTGCGCAAGAAGCGCTATGCCGACCGATTGCGCCACAACGTCCAGCTCAGCCTGGAAATGGCGATCACCGACCAGCTCACCGGCCTGCACAACAGGCGCTACATGGCGCGCCACCTCGACAATCTCATCGCCCAGTCGCAAAAGACCGGCAAGGCGCTCGCCTTCGTCATCATGGACATCGACTTCTTCAAGACGGTCAACGACACGCACGGCCACGACATCGGCGACGAGGTGCTTCAGGAATTCGCGCGCCGCATCTCCGCCAACGTGCGCGGCATCGATCTGGCGTGCCGCTACGGCGGAGAGGAGTTCGTCGTGGTAATGCCGGACACCGACGTGGCCTTTGCCTATACGGTGGCGGAACGCCTGCGCCGCAGTATCGAGACGACGCCGATACCGATCAGCCGCGCGCCGGGCAAGGTCAAGATCACGATTTCGATCGGTATTGCCGGCTGCGAAGGCGAGAACGACACGGCCGAGGCGCTGCTGCACCGCGCCGATCAGGCGCTCTATCGCGCCAAAAATACCGGCCGCAACCGCGTCGTCGCCGACGCGGCATAAGAAATTATTTTCCTGCCAACCTGGGTTTCTTCGGGATAATCCGCGCCGTGACGGAGTTGGTCTCCGACACGACTTTGATGGATGTCATGCCGCTTGACGGCAGGCGCATCCGCAGCTTCACGCCGATCGGTACGATGGATTGTGCGACGGCCGATTTGTTTCCCGGCGGCGTAGCCACGAACTCGATCTGAATCTCGTGTGTCTCCGGTGCGATAGTTTTGCTCACGACGAGCTTTGCATGGTTCCATCCGCCCGAGCGCACTGCGCCCCTGGCGGTCACCACCAGATTTACGCCTTCGATCACGGCGATCGCATGGTCCACGCGGTAGACCGGCGTCTGGGCGGATGCACTTGCCGCAGAGGCAATGAGGAATAACAGCAACGCCGCGCAAAAGCGCATACAGGCCTCTAGCTTGTTTGCTAATGTGGGCCAAGGCTTAGATAGAAAATGCGGCGCAAATGAGGATAATTCTTGATCGGCGGCCGCAATGAGCAAATTGCGCGCTGTTTCGTGTCAGACCTCGATCTCGCACCACACAGGAACGTGATCCGATGGCTTGTCCCAGCCGCGCACGCGCTTTTCGATGGCGCAGGTCTTGAGGCGGTCGAGCGCCTGCGGCGACAACAGGACCAGATCGATGCGGATGCCGTGGTCCTTCTGCCAGGCGCCCGCCTGGTAATCCCAGAAAGTGTACTTGTTGGGCTGCACGTTGCAGGCGCGAAACGCATCCTGCCACCCGAGGTTTTCCACGCGACGCAGCGCCGCGCGAGATTCCGGCTGGAACAGCGCGTCGTTCATCCAAGCGGCGGGATCGTGGCAGTCGTCCGATTCGGGGATGACGTTGAAGTCGCCCATCAGCGCCGCAGGTTCCTCGAAGGTTAGCAATTCCGCCGCACGGTCGCGCAGCCGCTCCAGCCATTTCAGCTTGTATTCGAATTTCTCGGTGCCGATGGGATTGCCGTTCGGTGCATAGATCGAAACCACGCGGATCACGCCCTTGTCGCCGGTCACCACGGCTTCGAGATAGCGCGCGTGTTCGTCGCCGTCACCGCCGGGCAGGCGCGGCGTGACGTCTTCCAGCGGCCGCGTCGACAGGATCGCCACGCCGTTATAGGTCTTCTGTCCGTGTACGGCGCAGTTGTAGCCGAGATCCTCGAACGCCGCCCGCGGGAAGGTATCGTCCGTGCATTTGATCTCCTGAAGGCAAACGACATCCGGCCCGAAATCCTTGAGCCAGGCCGTGACGGTCTCAAGCCGCGCCTTCACAGAATTGACGTTCCAGGTGGCGATTTTCATGGAGGTAAGATTCGAGTTGCGAAACCGACTTTAGAACATATGCAGCCCGGTTTGTATCGCTCCGGTTGCCGCTAATCGTCTGGAGGCGGTTCTTGCATGCAAATTACGGTTCCTTCATCCGCGCCGGAATGCAATGAGTTATGTAAACATCTCTTCAATGTGACCCCGTGAGACACCGGCCGCAGGTGACAGTGCCGTATCGCATGACTAGATTCCAGTCTGCTGCATAACGTGGATGCCGCCATGCGTATCGCACTCGCCGCCATTCTGCTTGCTTCGGTTGCGGGGGTTGCGTCCGCCGCGCCGTTTGACAAGCACAACACCGCATTGCCTTCGACGTCTCCGGACGATGCAAGCGTCCCGCAGCTTCCTGGTACTGCAACACCGGACGTCTCGCATCGGGGCGGGTCTTCCGGCGGGTGGAACGGCGGTCGCGGACATACACCGGGCGGGGCGGGCGGCGGACATTCGCCGGGCGGCGGACATCCGGGCCGGCCCGATGGCGGATCGCACGACGGCTCGGGCGGCCACGGAGGTACCGGCGGACATCATCGCGGGCATGGCGGCGGCGTGATCTTTTTCCCCTATCCTCCGTTCCCGACGACTTGGCCTTATCCGCCTTATCCCTATTCGTACTCGTATCCCGATGATACTGACGACAGCGTACCGGACGGCCCCACCGTTCCCGACGATTTGCCGGTCGCGTCCGCGGCGTTCTGGTACTACTGCGATGCGCCCGACGGCTATTATCCCTATGTGAAGAGCTGCACGCACACCTGGAACCTCATACCGATTTCGCCGCCGCCTCCGGGAGCCTCTCCGCCGATGTCCTATGCGGATTGGCAGTGGTGCGAAGAAACGAAGAGTTTCTTCCCTTATGTCTCGGTGTGCCGCGCGGGCTTTGTCCCCATGCCGGTCACGGCGCCCCGTTCGGACGGTCCGCCTGCCGTCGCCAACTGGTTCTTCTGCGAGGAGCCGAAGGGCTATCTGCCCTATGTGGTGCAGTGCAAGAAGGATTGGCGCGCTGTGCCTGCCGTGCCGCCGCCGAGCGTGCCGATCACCGTCAAGACGGAGAAGTAGCTACTTCGAATAGTGCTGCATCTTGTCGGAGTCGTAGCCGTTCCAGAGCTGATCGTAGATGCAGTACAGCGTGTAAAGAACGTCCGGTCCGTTTGGAGACATGCACGGCGCAAGCAGCGGCCTGTGCCTTTCCAGCATCTCGATCTGCCAGCGTCTGGCATTGGCGATGCCGGTATTGACGCCGAAGTGTCCGGGATCGGCCGCAACGATCATGCCGATGCGGTTGCAGGCGGCACGAATCTCGTCGGACGCCATATCGTATTTTTCGGGGGCGCAGGCGGCGAGGGCGAGACTCAGTCCCTGCACGCCCGGTTGCGGAAGCATGGACGGCCGGAAGGAATCCGGGTCGAAAGAGGGCGTAATGGCGTTCGTGCCGGCGGCGGGACGGCGAATTCGTTTCTTCGTCGTGGGCGCGGGCGTCAGCAGCGGCAACAGAGAGATCTTCGTTTCCGTCTCCCCGGCAACGGGTGCGTAGGTCGTTGGAATGGCCTGCAGCAGAAAACCGATCGCCACAACGTGCAGCAGCGCCACGAGGCAGAGCGCAGGAAGCCTCTTGCGCAAGACACTGACGGAAGAAAACGGCATGACGCCCCCGGACGGAAGCAGGTCCGGTCTAACACGCGTGTCGAGACCGGGGCACTTACCGTAAGTTCATGACGAAAAGTAGAGCGCGATCGGGAGAAGTGCGAAGCGGTTTTCCGTCAGATTTTGTATCAAGACGAATAGTTAAACCGAGAAACTCGTACCGCAACCGCAGGACGAGGTGGCGTTCGGGTTGTTTACCTTGAACGAGGCCCCGATCAGGTCGTCCACGAAATCGATCTCGGCGCCTTTGAGGAATTCCAGCGAGGTGGAATCGATCAGCACCTTGATGCCGCCTTCCTCGACCACCAGATCGTCGTCCGCAACCGCGTCGTCGAGGGCGAAATTGTACTGGAATCCCGAGCAGCCGCCGCCGGTCACGGCCAGGCGCAGCATCATATCCTGGCCTTCCGCCGTGATGATCTCCGCGATCCGCTTGGCGGCGCGAGCGGAGACGGTGACGGGCATGGCGGTTTCGCAGCTCATCTCGGACATGCGATAATCATAGCGACTCTTATGTAAGCTTGGGAATGGCAGGGTCAACGCCGACGGACAAGGATATGAGGCCGGCCGGGCGCCTCTTGGGGCCGCTGTTTTCGCCGCCTGACGCTCGGGCACCTTACGCTACCACGCCCGAGAACAGCCGCGGGCGATTGTACCGCGAGCCGGAAAGCGCTACGCGCACCTGCTATCAGCGAGACCGCGACCGCATCATCCATTCCGCCGCCTTCCGCCGCTTGAAGCACAAGACGCAGGTCTTCGTGCAGCACGAAGGCGACTACTACCGCACCCGCATGACGCATTCGCTGGAGGTGGCGCAGATCGCGCGCTCGGCAGCGCGCGTGCTGGCGCTGGACGAGGATTTGGCGGAAGCCGTCTCGCTGGCCCACGATCTCGGCCACACTCCTTTCGGACATGCGGGCGAGGAAGCGCTCGCGGCCGCGGCGTCCGCCATCGGCGGCTTCGATCACAACGCCCACGGGCTCAGGCTGGTCACCAAGCTGGAGCATCGTTACGCGGCGTTCGACGGCCTGAACCTGACCTGGGAAACTCTGGAAGGCCTCGTCAAGCACAACGGTCCGCTGAAGCCTCCGGTTCCGGCGCCCATCGCGGGCTTCGACCTGCGCTGGTCGCTCGAGCTATCGACTTGGCCGGGGCTGGAGGCCCAGATCGCCGCCCTGGCGGACGACATCGCCTATCTCAACCACGACATCGACGACGGGCTGCGCGCCGGTCTGTTCGGCGTCGGCGATTTGTGCGAGGCACCGCTGGCCGGGCCGCCGGCGCGGGCGATCCGCGAGGCTCACGGCGAATTGGAAACGGGTCGCTTCATAGGCGAACTCGTCCGTACACTGATCGGTGCGCTGGTGGAGGACCTGCTGCTGGAGACGCAGCGCCGCCTTGCCGAGGCAAAGCCTCCAGGCGTGGAGACAGTACGGGCGCTGGGCGGGGCGCTGGCGGCGTTCTCGCCGGAGATGGAACTGGAAGCCGCGGCCCTCAAGCGGTTCCTTTTCGTGCGGATGTACCGCCACGAACGCGTGATGGCGTCCATGAACAGAGCCAAGCAGCTCATCGGCGAGTTGTTCGCGGCGCTGTCCCGCGATCCGTCGCTGTTGCCTCGGGACTGGGCGGCGGTCTGCGGTGCGCCGGGCGACGCGGCCACCCAGGGCGTCGTACGAGACTACATTGCGGGCATGACAGACAACTACGCTTTGCAGGAATATGGGCGGATTTTCCACAAGCAGTTGACCCTATGAATCGCGGCTTCCGCCGTGATACGACAGCGGAGCGGTGCTAGCTTAGTCCTGTCAGATTCGGAGCAGATTCATGGCCAATTACGAACGCAAGTCTGGCGACAAAGACGACCCGCGCGTCTTCGACGGCGGAGAGGACGACGAGGACGGCGAGGGCTCCCACCTGCCGGTCGTCATCATCATTGCGATCCTCGTGCTGGCGGCCTTCGGCGGTGTGGTCTGGCTCGCCTACAACCAGGGTGTGGCGCGCGGCCGCACGGACGTGCCGGTGCGCGTCGCCAGCAGCGAGACGAACGCAGGCGGGCAGATCAAGGTGTACCAGCAGCCCGCCGGCGGCGAAGATGAAGAGACTGCGCCGGCCTCGAATCCGATGCCGCGCGCCCAGCCCGCTAGTCCCGAGAGCGAGACGCCGGCCGTGGCCCAGACGACTCCTCCTCCGCCCGCGGCCTTGACGCCCGTCAAGCCTCAGCCCGTACCTCCGCCTCCGGCCGCGGCCACCAAGCCGCCCGCACAGCTCGGCATGGCCAAGCCTGTGCCGCAGCAGACCGCCGCCGCGACGCCGACGGCGACGCCCAAGCCCTTTGCCCCCGTGACGCTCAAGCCGTCCGTGGCTTCGGGCGGCTATGCGCTTCAGGTCGGCGCCTTCAAATCGCAGGACGAAGCCATGACTGCGTGGAAGAGCTATCAAGCCAAGCATGCGGCCTTGCTCGCGGGCTTCAGCCCCGATGTGCAGCGGGCCGATCTCGGTCCCAAGGGCGTGTGGTATCGCCTGCGCGTGACGCCCTTCGCCGACAATACAGCGGCAACTGCCTTGTGCGAACGGCTGAAAGCCGAGAACGGCACCTGTTTCCTCGCCAAATAGACGGGACACCGGTATGCGCACGCGCGTGATCTTTGGCTGCTCGGGCCAGGCGCTTGAGGAGGCGGAGAGTGACTTCTTCCGCGATGTGCAACCCTGGGGGTTCATCCTCTTCGGCCGCAACATAAGCGACCGCGAACAGGTGCGTTCGCTGGTGGCTTCCCTGCGCGATACCGTAGGCGACGACAAAGCACCTATCCTGATCGACCAGGAAGGCGGGCGCGTGGCGCGCCTTAAGCCGCCCGTCTGGTGCGAACGCCCGGCGGCGGCGCGCTTCGGCGAGTTGTATGCGAAGGCGCACGAGGCCGCGGCGGAAGCGGCCTATCTCAACGCCCGGCTGATCGCGGTGGACCTTTCGGAGCTGGGGATCAATGTCGATTGCCTGCCGGTGCTTGACGTTCCGGTGGCGGGCGCCCACGACGTCATCGGCGATCGTGCCTTCGGCTCCGATCCGGCGGTGGTGATCGATCTGGGGCGTGCGGTGATCCAGGGCCTGATAGAAGGCGGCGTGCTGCCGGTGATGAAGCACGTGCCCGGCCACGGCCGCGCCTGCGCCGACACCCATCTGGCTCTGCCGCATGTGACAACCGAGGCGGGAGTGCTGAGCGCGACCGACTTCGTCACCTTCCGTAGCCTCAACCACTGTCCGATGGCCATGACGGCCCACGTCGTCTACGACGCCATCGACCCCCAGCGCCCGGCCACCACTAGCCCGAAGGTGATTCGCGACGTGATTCGCGGCNNTCGCGGCGAAATCGGCTTCGATGGACTGTTGATGTGCGACGACCTCTCGATGGAGGCGCTTTCCGGGCCGATTTCCGTGCGCGCCAAAGCGGCACTGTTCGCCGGCTGCGATATCGTGCTTCACTGCAACGGGAAAATGGGGGAGATGAAAGAGATAGCGGGGGAGGCCAAGCCGCTGGAAGGCGCGGCGCTCAAGCGTGCCGAGCACGCCGCGGGCCAGCTGACGGCCCCCGATTCTTTCGATCCGGCCGGCGCGGAAGCGCGGCTCAAGGAGCTTCTCGCGGCATGACCGACGAGCTGGACTACTTCGAGGAATTTGAGACGACCGCCAATCCGGACGAGGCGCTGATGGTGGCCGTGGATGGATTCGAGGGGCCGCTCGATCTCTTGCTCGCCCTGGCGCGCAGCCAGAAGGTCGACCTCGCGAAGATCTCGATCCTCAAGCTGGCCGACCAGTATCTGGAATTCGTCGAGCGCGCCAAACACACCAATCTCGAACTCGCTGCGGATTATCTGGTGATGGCGGCGTGGCTCGCCTATCTCAAGTCGCGCCTCATCCTGCCGCAGCCGCAAGGAGAGGAAGGCGAGCCCACCCCCGACGAAATGGCCGCGCGCCTTCGCTGGCGGCTGCAACGCCTGGAAGCGATGCGCGAAGCCGCGGCGCGGCTGATTGCGCGCGACCGCCTCGGGCGGGACATCTTCGCCCGCGGCATGCCGGAACCCGTCAATGTCGTGAAGCTGCGCACTTACAAGGATTCGCTTTACGACCTGCTCACCGCCTATGCCGGCGAGCGCGTGAAGAAGCTCCGCGGCCGCTCCTACCAGCCGCCCGCCACACCCGTGCTCCAGATCGAGGAAGCGCGCGAGCGCTTGGAGCGCCTCTTAGGGCGCATCCCCGACTGGAGCTGCCTGTCGAAATTCCTGCCGTTCGAATGGTCGGGCGGCCAGCGGCGGCGGTCGGCGCTGGCGAGCACGCTGCTGGCCTGTCTGGAACTGGCCAGGGACGGGCGTATCGAGATGCGCCAGCTTGCGCCCTTCGAGGAAATCTACATCAGAGATCATGCCAAAGAGGCCACAGCATGAGTCGCGTAGTGCGTTTGAGAGAAGCCTTGGCCGAAGCGGTCGAAACGGACGATGCCGCGCCGGTCACGGAAGAGAGCAAAGCTCCGGCTTCCGCCGTCAACATGGACCATCTGCGGATGACCGAGGCGCTGCTGTTCGCGGCCTCCGAACCGCTCGGCGAGGACGCCCTGGCTACTTCGCTGCCCGAAGGGGTAAACGTTTCCGCGCTCATCGCCGAGCTTCAACGCGAATATGAAGGCCGTGGCGTAACCCTCGTTCAGGTCGCGGAAAAATGGCAGTTCCGCACGGCGCCCGATCTGGCTTTCCTGCTGCGCCGGGAGAAGCCCGAGCAGAAGCGGCTGTCGCGCGCCGCCATCGAGACGCTCGCCATCATCGCCTATCATCAGCCGGTCACCCGCGCCGAGATCGAGGACATCCGCGGCGTCATGCTCTCCAAGGGCACCATCGACACTCTTATGGAGATCGGCTGGATCAAGATCCGCGGCCGCAAGCGCACGCCGGGCCGTCCTGTCACCTACGGCACGACCGAGGCTTTTCTCATCCAGTTCGGCCTGGAGAACATCGCTCACTTGCCCGGCATGGACGAACTCAAGGCGGCGGGCTTCTTGGAGGCGATCCCTCCCGCCGGACTGGATATTCCTTCTCCTACGGAAGGTCTTGCGCCAGACGAAGACCCCTACGAAGGCGACGAACCTGTCGATCTTGCCACCGGCGGGCCCGACCCGTTCATGCCCGGTTCATCGGACGAGTGAGAATCTTGTCTTAGAATATTGCGCGGCAAGTTGAAGCCCGGCTGGCAGTAGCGGGCCGCGACGCGAACCCAGGCGGAGGAAACCATGAGGATTGCTCTGAAGCTGCTCGCAGGTGCCGTCGGCCTTGCCGGACTGATGGGTTCGACGGCTTATGCCGACCCGCCGCATCACAACCGCATCTGCATCTCGGTCAGCAACATCGACAGCATGTCGTATCCCGACGACCAGACCATTCTGTTCCGCATGTCGGGCGGTCCCGTGAAAATCTGGCGCAACACTCTGCCCCGCAAGTGCCCCGGGCTGAAGTTCGAGGGAGGCATCGCCTGGAACATCTGGGGCGACGAGGTCTGCTCGAACATGCAGATTTTCTACGTGCTCAATCGCGGCACACCCTGCTCGCTCGGCAGCTTCACGGCAGTGGAGATGAGGGGAGGAAAGCCCCTGGTGCAATCGCCGCCGCCGCCGGCTCCGCAGAATTAAGCGAAATAACCTCCCCCATGTGGGGAGGTCGGCGAACGTATTGAGCCGGGTGGGGGGCAGCACTTATAGCGTCCCCCACCCGACGCAATAGGCGCATCGCCGTTGCTCAGCGCCTGATTGCGTCGGCCTCCCCACAAGGGCAGGGTTATCGCATATGA
>PMKE01000038.1 GCA_003158585.1 Alphaproteobacteria bacterium | reverse complement strand
CAGCACGTCGCTGCCGTCTCCGCCAACAAGCCGGTCGTTCCCGGCCCCGCCCGTTAGCGTGTCTCTGTTGTCTCCGCCCACGAGCGTGTCGTTCCCGGCTCCGCCCGTCAGCACGTCCTTGCCCGCCCCGCCGATCAGATCGAAGGCGCCGTCCGTCTCCGCAGAACCGTCGAAGTTCAACGAGTAAGAGGAGGCCAGCGAAGAGCCGTCCACCGTCAGCGTCGACCCGGAAGCCACCGTCGCATCGTTCGTCGTCAGCTTGTAGTTGTGTCCCGCTGCAACGGTGATGGTCTCGACGTTCGTCACCGTCGATGCATCGAACGTCACGCCGCCGGAATAACTGCCGTTCAGTACCAGCGTGTCCGTGCCCGCACCGCCGTCGATACTGTCTGCCGCGGTAAACGCCCCACCCATGTTGAACGTGTCGTTGCCGCCCAGGCCGTAAGCCGTGTCGTTGCCGCCTTGGGAAAGGTTGAATATATCGTCGTCTGGCGTGCCCGTGAACACGTCGTTGCCCGGGGTGCCGACAAAGCTGTTGGTCAGGATCACGTGACTATCAAGAAAATCGAGCTCTTCGATGTTCGTCAGCGTGTCGTTACCGTCCGTCCCGGCAACAGTCACGGTGCCGCCCGCATTATATGTTACAGTGTACGAACTGGCATTCGCCGTGAAGACGACTTTGTCGTATCCGTCCCCGCCGTCGAACGTATCGTTTCCAGGAGCGCTTGCGAACGTGTCGTCGCCCGAACCTCCCGCAATATTGAAATATTGCACATCATATAGGGATACGGTATTGACCCTGTTACCATCCACCAGCTGTTGAATGTAACACCCATTGTTGCCGTAAATCGAAGTGGGCGTGTATACCATAAGCAGACCAGCGGTGTCAGTATTTAGGACTACGGTCACCGTACTGTTCCAAAGGAGGGCGGCCCAAGAATTGCCGCCCCACGTGGAATCATAGACCGGATTCAAGAACGTTACGTTCGCTGAACCGGATATGGAATCGGTCTCCAGGAACAGGTGCTCCGCATTGCAGAAGGAACCGCCGCTTGGCAGAGCCACCGGCGTGCTCGATCCCGGCGTAAATGTCAGCGAAAATGGTTCGGTTGCGTAGCCGGTCCTTATTCGCAGGGCGTCATCGCCACCGCCGAGATCGACGATCGGCACCGCTATATTGCTTGGGTCGATGCTGTCGTTTCCCGATCCGGTCGTAAGTTTCAGGCAATCGGTGGACGAAGTTATATTGAGCAGCGTTATGCCGAGCTCCTGGATAGAAGCGCCCAGGACGGTTATTGGGTTAGTCGTTCCCGAGAGGTTGACGATGGCGGTATTGAACCCCCCCATACCGTTCCAGCTCGCCGTATTCGACGGACTGAGGCTGGCGAAAGTGACGGTGTCGTCGCCGTCGCCGGTCGTAAGATCTAGAGCGTTGAAATCCCTGAACGTCGTCCCGTCCGACAAAGAGCTCGTTGCCCCGGAAACAAAAGAAACGGTACCCACAATCGACGTCGCAAGAGCGCTGCGGTCCAACGTGATCGCGTTATTGCCGCTACCGCCGTCAAGTGACGATCCGCTGCCGCGGTCAATGAGGGTGTCGTTGCCACCACCGCCGTTGATCGTGTTATGACCGCTGCCGCCGTTGAGCGTGTTGGCCGCGGAGTTGCCAGTGAGAACATCATTGTAATCCGACCCGGTGACGCTCTCGATATTGGTCAGCGTGTCGCTTCCTTGGCCGCCGCCGACGGATTGCGCACCGCTCAGCGTCAAGTCGACGTTCACGCCTGAGCTGGCGTGCTGATAACTAACCGTGTCGGACCCCGCGCCGCCGTCCAGAATGTTATTGGCGGAGCTGCCGAAGAACGTATCGTTGTAGGAAGACCCGACGATGTTCTCTATCGAGCTGAGCGTGACCGTTTCTTGCGCGCCGCCGACCGCTTGTGTCGACGCAAGCGAAAGATCGACGGTTACTCCCGACATCGAGGTGGCAAATTTGACCGTATCGCTTCCGCTTCCGCCGTCTATGGTGTCGTTGCCGGTGCCGCCGTCGATGCAATTGTCGCCTGCGTCGCCCGTCAGCCTGTCGTCATGGGTGGAGCCGATCACGTTCTGGAAATTTGTCAGTGTATCCGAACCGCCCATATAGGTGCTCTGTGCACCCGTATTCGACAGGTCGATGCTCACGCCGGTGTAAGCACTGGCGTAGCTCACTGTATTGATGCCACTGCCGCCGTTCAAAACGTTTGATCCACTGCCACCCGAAATCGTGTCATTGCCGCTGCCGCCGGTAATCGTGTCGTTGCCTTTACTGCCGTACACCGCGTCTCCGTCTTTATTGCAGGTGACCGTATTGTTTCCATCGCTGCAAACGAGCGTATCGATTGCCGTGCCGTAAGCGATGGCGATATTGTTCGTGTACCTATTGCAGCTGCTGTAGGTGCCGGGATTGAGGTTCACCGTCGCACTGCTCGTAAAGCCCGACAGATCGAGCGTGTTGTTCGTTCCCATGTCCCAGAGCGTGAGGACCGGGTTTATGTTCTGTATGAAATCGAAGAAAGGCCTGATCGCGCCCGTTATATTGCAGTTGAAGCCGAAGACTTGCCCGCCCGAAAGCGGAGTGGAGACCGGCAGCCCGTACAGCCTTTGTATCGCCAGGATGTCGAGGGGCATCCATGTTGTCGGGTAGTAACTGCCCCAGTCCGTTCCCGTGACGGGATATTCCGACGAATACTTCGCGGCCGTCGCGGGATCGACGTAGGACATGATGCTCCACAGCGTCGTATCGTAGGCGCTGAACTGCTGCGTCGTCTCGGTGACGTCGCCGTTGTATGGTCCGCCGTGGCCCAGGCCGAGGGCGTGTCCTTCTTCATGCAGCAGCGTCATGATGGGATAGCCGCCGGTGGTGGTGAAATTGGCGATCGGTCCGAAGCCGTACGTGCTTGTATCGATGGAGACCTCAGCGCTCGTCATCGTCGCGAGGATCGTGCCGCCGGTCAGTGCCGCATCGCCGTCGGCGTTGATATCCGGGGAGGTGTACGCCTCTCCGTCCGAACCGCGCGTGAAGGTGATCTGGGCCGCACTTGCGCTTGTCGTTTCGACGAACGAGATGTTCGCCACCGCCGACCACAGGGCGAGGCCGGCCGTGAACCACTGCTTTTCGGTCGCCGACCAGCTCGACGTGGGATCTAAATAGAAGCTGACAGTGCCGCCGGGCGTACCCGCCGTGTCGGCGCCCCACTTCATGGCGTAGGTGTAGCCGCCGGTATAGGTCGCAGGTTTGTTGTTGTTCCAAGCGTAATAGCCGTAGAACGCCAGGGTGCCATCCGCTTTGACACTACTGATAAATGCTACTTCATCCTCGAGGCTGGGCGACGGCATTGGTACCCTCCACGCTTTTTCTCTATAGCCACACTCTACACCCACATTTTGTTACATTCTCCGGCGTGCGCCAACCTGCGACTTGCCGTACACCACTGCAGGAGAAAGCAAGTGTGTTATTGGAAGTCGTCCAGCTGGCTGGCGGGCTGGGTGTCGGCATCGTAAATTCGGTGGTAAGCATGATTGAGACGATGCGACGCACCTGCATTATGTGATTCTGGTAGCAGGATTGCTCTGTTTCCCCACGCACCATGACGTTATTAATACGTGTGCGCCGGTTTGGAGGTTGCCTTGATTGAACAGATTTTCAGTGACGGGATCGGGACCATCTCGATTACGGGCGGGACCGTGCGTTTTGATCTCATTACATTTTCGCCTACCGAGAATGACGCCGGAGGGCAGCCGAAGGCGGTCTTTCAGCAGAGAATCGTGATGACAGCTGACGCTTTTCTTCACTCTGCCGGGAAGGTGCAGGAGGCGGTGCAGGTGCTGGCAAAGCTGGCCGCCAATGCGCGGGCGCCTGCCGGGGCCAGGCCGGAGACCGAATCGCTGACGACCGCCGAGCCCCTCCCCTTCGCCGTACCACAACAACCTCCGGTACTGTCCGGGCCCGCTGCGCCGCCCGCGAGTGAACCGGCCAAACCCGCCAACCTGCCAAAAAGGCCGTTCCCCTGATGCAAGACCCGACGCCCGAGCAAAGGCCTCCAGAGGCCGGCGCCCAGCAGGGCAATGGCGCGACTCCGCCGCCGACCGACCCGTCTGATGGCGATACGCCGCAGTCCTCCAAATCCGATCAAACGGGGCTGAGGGGACTGGCCGCGATCGCGAGGCATTTCGGGCTCGACTGGAGCATGCCGCGCCTGATGCACGTCTACGGCATGGACCAGGAGCTCGCTGCCGACAGCTTGGCGCGGGCGGCACGGGCCGAGGGCCTCAGCGCCGCAGTGCACCAGCTCGACTGGAAGCGCCTGCAGCGCTTCCGCAAGCTTGTGCCCTTTCTGGCGCGCCTGTCGAACGGCGCCTATGTGGTCATCGTCGAGGTCGGCGAACGGAAGAAGGAAGACGGCACGACCGAACAAGCGGCGATGCTGTTCAACCCGCGCGCGCCCGAGGCCAACCTGTTCCCCATCTCGCGGGAAGAATTCGAGACGCACTGGACTGGCGAGATCGTCCTGCTGAAGCGGAACTACAAGGTCACAGACACCAACCGCAGGTTCTCGCTCGGCTGGTTCGTGCCCGAGTTCTGGAAGCAGCGCGACCTTCTGCGCAACGTCATCATCGCGGCGCTGGCGATGCACGTCCTGGCGCTCGCGGTGCCGATCTTCTTCCAGATCGTCATCGACCGTGTGCTCGTCTATCTGAACACTTCGACCCTGGTCGTCATCACCATCGGGGTGGTCTGCGCGATTATGTTCGATGCCACGTTGAACTGGATGCGCGGCTATTTCATTCTCAGGACGGCGGCGCGCATCGACATTCGTCTGGCCAAGACCACTTTCCGGCACCTGATGGGCCTGCCGATCGCCTTCTTCGAGGCGTCGCTGGCGGGCGTCGTCAACAAGAACATGCAGCAAGGCACGCAGATCCGCGAGTTCCTCACCGGCCGCCTGATGGTGACGCTACTCGAGCTCCCGGCACTGATCATCTTCCTGCCGCTGCTTTGCTGGTACAGCGTGTCGCTGACGGCCGTCGTCGTGTTCGTGACGCTGCTCCTGGCGGGCGTCATCGCCGCCATGATCGGGCCTTACAGGCGTCGTTTGCGCTATCTCTACATGGCCGAAGCCCAGCGCCAGTCTCTTCTGATCGAGAGCATCCACGGCATGCGCACCGTGAAATCCCTCAACCTCGAACCGCGCCGCGAGGAGACCTGGGACAACGCCGCCGCAGAGACGGTACGCACTTATGTGCAGGTGGGAAAGATCTCGCTGGCCGCCAACACCTTCTCGCAATTCGTCGAGCGCGGCCTGACGATCGTCATCGTCGTGGTGGGCACCTTCCTGGTGTTCAAACACAGCCTGACGGTCGGCGGTCTGGTTGCCTTCAACATGATGTCGTCGCGAGTGATCAGCCCCGTGCTGCAACTGATCGGCCTGCTGAACAATTACCAGGAAGTGATGATGTCGGTTGAGATGCTGGGCAACATCATGAACCAGCCGATGGAAGGCGAAACCCGCGGCCTGACGCCCGTCCTGCGCGGCGACATCGAGATCGACCGCGTGACCTTCCGCTATCCCAACACAGAGCGTCCGGCGTTGCGCGATTTCTCCGCTCATATTCCTGCCGGACGCATGACCGGCATCGTCGGGCGCAGCGGTTCGGGCAAGACGACGCTCTCCGCTCTGCTCCAGGGCCTCTACTTTACGACCGAGGGCGCCATCCGCGTAGACGGCCACAACATCCGCGACATCGATCTTGCCTACCTGCGCAGCCAGACCGGCGTGGTTCCGCAGGAACCGTTCCTGTTCCGCGGCACGGTCAAGGACAACATTCGCATGGGCCTGCCCACCGCCTCCTACGAGGACGTGGTGATGGCCGCACGCATGGCCGGTGCGGACGAGTTCATCCAGCTCATGCCGCAACGCTACGACACGGTGCTGGAGGAAGGTGCCGTCAACATGTCGGGCGGCCAGAAGCAGAGGCTGTCGATCGCCCGCGCGCTGCTGCGCCAGCCGCGCATCATCATCTTCGACGAAGCGACCAGCGCGCTCGATCCCGAAAGCGAATCCGTCGTCGTACGCAACCTCGCCAGCATTGCCAAGGGCCGAACGACCATCGTGATCTCCCACCGGCTGCAGACGATTCGCGATGCCTACCAGATCATCGTGATGGACGTTGGTTCTGTCTCCGATATCGGAACGCACGCGGAACTTCTCGAGCGTAACGCGATCTACCGACAGCTCTGGTCGCAACAGATGTTGAGGCCGACATGAGCATAGCTTCGGCCTATTTGCTTCGCGTGAAGACCTGGTTCGGTGAGCTCTGGTTCCGCTTCCTGGAATGGTTCGTGCCGCACTGGATGAAGCTCGACCACTGGATCGACGTCCGGTTCGGTAACGTCGAAAAGCGCCGCGACGATTCGATGGCGCAAGGCTTCAAATCCGACGCCGTGGCCATCGAGGAGGCGCCGATCCCCATCGGCGTGAATGCGGCGCTCTACGTCGTGCTGACGCTGCTCGTGGTGGCGATCCTGTGGTCGATCTTCGGCTCGCTGGACCGCATCGTCGTGGCGCAGGGCAAGATCGCTACGCGCACGCAAATGATCGTGATGCAGCCCTACTCGACCTCTCGCATTCTCAAGGTCAATGTGAAGGCCGGCGATCACGTTCGCAAGGGACAGATTCTCGTCGTCTTCGATCCCGCCTTCGCCCAGGCCGACCAGGCCACGCTCGAACACAAGGTTCGCGTCCTGACCGCGACAGTGGAACGCCTGACCGCCGAGCTGGCGGGCACGCAATTCGTCGTGCTGCCGACCGACGACCCGGAACGCCAGATGCAGGGGCAGATCTTCAACCAGGAGACCGCCCAACTCGCCGCCGAGATGTCCCAGCGCGACAGACAGTCGGCGGCGCTGAATTCCCAGCTCAATGCCGACAACGCCAGTATCGCTGGGCTGCGCAAGCAATTGGAGATGTCGCAGAATGTGGTGGCTATCTACCAGCGCCTGCTCGACCAGAAAGCCGGCGCGCCGCTCGACGTGATGCGGGCGGAAAGCAGCGCCATCGATGTCGAGCTACGCCTGAAGAACACGCTCGGCGACGCGAAGAAATTGAGCGAGCAGCGCGCGCAGGTCGAAGCAGAGCGGCAGTCGTTCCTCGACAAATGGCGCGGCGACCACAATCAGCAGCTCGTCGAAGCGCGGCAGCAGTTGTCGGAGGCCTCCCAGACCTTGAACAAAGCCAAGCGCATGAGCGATTTCACCGAGATCAGGGCGCCCGTCGACGGCATCGTCCTGGAGCTGGCGGACCGTTCCACCGGTTCGGTGATGCGCGAAGCCGAAACGCTGGTCACGCTGGTACCCGACAATGCCGATCTCTACATCGAGGCCAATATTCAGTCGCGCGACGTGAGCTATCTCAGGGTGGGCAACACCGTGCGTGTCAAGCTGGAGACCTATCCGTTCCAGCGCTACGGTACTTTGGACGGACGGCTTGAAGTCATCAGTCCGGATTCGGTGCCCCTGAAACAGGACGATCAGTCTTCGCTGGTCTACCGCGCCCAGGTCCGTTTAACGACGCCTCTGCGCGAGATCGCCGCGCGCGGCATCCGGCTGCGGCCGGGGTTGGTCGCCACGGCGGAGATCAAGACCGGCAAACGCTCCATCGCGTCTTACGTGCTCAATCCGATCCTGCGCACGGCCGACGAGGGGATGAAGGAACCTTAGGACACGATCCGATTTGTTTCTCGCTTGGCGAGCCCGCCGGGGATCGAACCCGGGACCCTTTGATTAAAAGTCAAATGCTCTACCCCTGAGCTACGGGCTCATTCCAATGGGTTTCGGCCTGCAAAGATGGAATGAGAGCGGACCATATGTTCAGATATGATGAAGGTCAATCACAGAGCCTGAAAAGCTCAAATGAAGAACGGCTTTTACGTCCAACTGGATGACAGTTGAGGCTCAGGTCAGCGCCGCCGTTGATGCTGTAGATGCCCACGAAATCCGCATTGATCGGGTCGTTGCCGTTGCCGCCGTTCAGCTCGTTCGTGCCGCTCATCACGGTCAATGAGTCGTCGCCGCCCAGACCGTTCAGCGTGTCGTTGCCGGATGTTCCCGTGAGAACGTCCTTTGCGTCCGTACCATTGATGACAGGCATTCCACCCCCCAACTCATGCAGTCGCCTTCGTCGCCGCCCCGCGACTGCGCCAAGCACCTGTATTGATTTGGTTTTATTCTAGAATTCACACGCAATTCGAGAAATGTGTGATTGCGTCACTGCTCTGTTTCGCCGCTGGTCCAATACCAAGTTTATTTCAAAGACTTCCTGGATTTGATTGTCGCGCAGGCGGCCCGTTACAGGACCGCGGCAAAAGCCGCGAACTTGCGTAAACATTACCCCTTAAGTATTTGATCCTTCTGTGCGGATGGGTGGCCGAGTGGTTTAAGGCACCGGTCTTGAAAACCGGCAGGCCGGAAACGGTCTCGGGGGTTCGAATCCCTCCCCATCCGCCACCTTCATATCCCAATACAATCGCTTCTATAACTTGCCGCCGTTATCGTCGAACCTCCAATCCAGGTACGACGCTCGACACTCCTCGTCCGAGTTTGATGATCGCCACCGCAAGAAGCACGCGTCACTTTTCGGGCTCCTCGACCGCCGCACGATAGCGACCGAGAAAATCCCGCGCGAAGGATGCGAGTCTGCCGGCCGCAACGGCCTCGCGCAACGCTGTCATCAGGTCCTGATAGAAGGACAGGTTGTGCCAGGTGAGCAGCATAGAAGCGATGATTTCGTTCGCCTTCACGGCGTGGTGCAGATAGGCGCGCGTGAATTTCCGGCAGGCCGGACAGCGGCAGTTCGCGTCGATCGGCGCCGTATCTTCCGCGTGCCGCGCATTGCGCAGGTTGAGCGTGCCCTGCCAGGTGAAGGCCTGTCCGTTGCGGCCCGAACGCGTCGGCAGCACGCAGTCGAACATGTCGATACCGCGCAGCACGCTGCCCACGATGTCGTCGGGCTTGCCCACGCCCATCAGATAGCGCGGCTTGTCCGTGGGAAGATGCGGCACCGTGGCTTCGAGCGTCTCGAACATGGCGGACTGCCCTTCGCCCACCGCCAAACCGCCCACCGCATAGCCGTCGAAATCGATGGCCTGAAGCTCCACTGCCGAACGCTCGCGCAGGTTAGGGAACACGCCGCCCTGGACGATGCCGAAGCACGCCCCGCCGCCGCCGAACGCCGCCTTCGAACGCGCGGCCCAGCGCATGGAGAGCGCCAGCGACTTCTCGATCTCCGCTTCGCTCGCCCCGAAGGCCGGACATTCGTCCAATACCATCCGGATATCCGAGTCGAGCAATCCTTGAATCTCCATCGCGCGCTCGGGCGAGAGAAACTCTTCCGCCCCGTCGATGTGGGAGCGAAAACGCACGCCCTCTTCCGTGATCTTGCGCAACTGCGCCAGGCTCATCACCTGGAAGCCGCCGGAGTCCGTCAGGATCGGCTGCTCCCAGCCGCAGAATTTGTGCAGACCGCCCAGCCGCGCCACGCGCTCGGCGCCGGGCCGCAGCATCAGGTGATAGGTGTTGCCGAGGATGATGTCCGCCCCGGTTTCGCGCACGCTTTCCGGCAGCATGGCCTTGACGCTGCCCGCGGTGCCCACGGGCATGAAGGCAGGCGTGCGGATGTCGCCACGCGGGGTGCGGATCGCCCCCGTGCGCGCGGCGCCGTCGGCGGCGGAAATCTCGAAGCGGAATTCACTCATGTCGGACGACGCAATAGCAGGCAGGCGTCGCCATAGGAATAGAAGCGATAGCGGAGGCGGATCGCCTCGGCATAGGCGTACTTCATGGTTTCCGTTCCGGCGAAGGCCGATACCAGCATGAACAGCGTCGAGCGCGGCAGGTGGAAATTGGTCAGCAGCGCCTCGGCCGTGCGGAAGCGGTATCCCGGCGTGATGAAGATGTCGGTCTCGCCCGCGAAGGCCGCGATGTGCCCGCCGGGGTCGGCAGCGCTTTCCAGCGTGCGCAAGGAGGTCGTCCCGACCGCCACGATCCGCCCACCGGCCGTACGCGCCGCATTCAGCCTTGCTGCGGTGTCCGCCGTCAGGGTTGCCCATTCCGGATGCATCTTGTGCTGGGCGGTGTCGGCGGCGCTCACCGGCACGAACGTGCCCAGCCCGACATGCAGCGTCACGCTCTCCCGGCCTATCCCGCGCGCCGTCAGCGCTTCGAACAAGGCCGGTGTGAAATGCAGCCCGGCCGTGGGCGCGGCCACGGAGCCTTCCAGGCGCGCGTACACGGTCTGATAGTCCGAGACGTCAAGCGCATCGGCCTTGCGCTTGCCGGCGATGTAAGGCGGCAGCGGCATTTCGCCCAGTTTTTCGAGTTCGTGGAAGAGATTGTGGGCGCCGGAAAATTGCAGACGCCGGTGGCCTTCGTCGTTCACGGCGGTGACGGTCGCGAAAATTTTCACGGGTGCGCCGTTTTTTTCTTGCAATCGGATTTGTGTCCCGATTTTGGCACGTTTGCCGGGGCGCATCATCGCCCACCAGTCGTTCGGCGCATTTTCCTCGAGCAGTAAAATTTCAAATTTTCCGCCGGTTTTTTCATTGCCGCCGTGCAGCCGCGCCGGGATGACGCGCGANNCGCCCGCCGCGCCGCGCGCAAGAACTTCGGCCGCTATCGTCGCGCCAAGGGCCAGCCGGTCGCCGGGGGAGAGTTTCCGCGCGGGCCGCGCAAGCGCCAGGAAACGGTCGGGCGCCAGGCGCTTATGGAGAAGCACTTCGATCTTCGGTTCGGCTCCGCGGCCCACGCGCCGCCCGTACAGCCGTGCCGGAATAACCTTCGAATCGTTCAGCACCAGCGTGTCGCGCGGTTCGAGATAGCCGGGAAGTTCGTGCAGCGCGGCGTGCTCGACGCTTCCGTCGGCGCGCACGACCAGCATCCTGGCGCTGTCGCGCGGCCGAGCCGGCCTCAGCGCGATCAGTTCCTCCGGCAGATCGAAATCGAATTGGTCGACGCGCATCGCTCGGAAACCGCTATGGTTCCGCCCGCTCCGTGAGCTGACGATAAACGTACACTCTGGCGGCCGTCAGCAGAACGCTGCCGATAAGATAAGCGACGCCGACCGCAATCAGTACGCAGGGCAGGATCTTGCGGTACAGGGCCGCATAGTCGGCGAGCGGCGCCGAGCTTGGCAACGGCGGAACCGCGCCGCTGGCCTGCAGGACGAATTCCCCCGCCGTTTCCACGGCAAGCCCCAGCATCGCCAGCACGAATACGATGGCGGCAAGCCGCCAGGCATCGTGCGCCGAAAGCCGCCAGGCGCGCCGCAGTATCGGGCCGTCTGGTTTGGCCACCGACACCGGCGCAGTCAGAAACCAGCCGCGAACCGCCAGAAAACCCAGGCCGCCGGCCATCAGCAGATTGGCGGCAAGTTCGAGATGGACGGGTGAGGACAACCTGGTTGCCGCGAATTGGAGCGTCAGGATCGAGCCCATCCAAATCGCAGCCACCAGGAGCAGCCGGAGATTGGCCGCGTAGAGCCGCCACTCGCGTCTCGCGATATGGAAGAGTTTCCATCCGTCGTCTTCAAGCCCGAGCGCGAGCGCCGCAACGGCTGCCACAATGACGCAATGCAGAAACAGCGTCACCAGCAGTCCGCCTGCGGCAAGACCGAAGATCACGCCGGCGATGCGGTCGCTGGGAACGTTCAGGAATCTTTCAAGTTCCGCCAGGAACAGAAAGATCGAAACGTAGAAGACAATCCAGCCGACGAGCGCGGGCAGCACGACGCGGCTGGCAATCGCCGCGGCATTGCGGAAGAGGAAGGAGAACGCAAATCCTAGCGTTTTGCTTACGGAAATATGCGGCAAGGCGCATCCTCTTGTCGTTGCGGCGGAGAAGTGACAGGCACCGCAGGGCGTGTGCAGGCCGCAGATCTCGAACCAATGGGCTAATCACACCGTTCCGTGACGCCTACGTTCGCCTTTTCCTTCACCGGACATCGTCACGATATTGCTCGTAGCGGCAGCCGCATTATCCTCCCCGGACTCGGGCTGGGACACAGCCACAATAGACGCATCGGTGAGCCAAGCGAAACTGAAATAGAACGCGGAAAGCACGCAAAGGCACACAAGCGCGAAGCGAGGATCCAAGGTCGCGACCAAAGAGGACACCGCGACGGCGCCTGCATAGGTGGCAATGCCTTGAGGTTTTCCCAGCTTGTCTTCGAGGCGATGGTGGAANNCGCGTAATGGGCGGCTGACCAGAAGGCGCAGGCAGTCCGCCACCGGAATGAAGAACCAGACGATGATGGTTTCGAGCGAAACCTCGCCCCTGGCGTGCGCCAGTATGACAAGAAGTCCGAGCGCGAAGGTGACGCCGTAGGAGCCGCAATCGCCGAGAAAA
>PMKE01000046.1 GCA_003158585.1 Alphaproteobacteria bacterium | reverse complement strand
GTCAACCAGGGCCATTGCCATCCGAAGATACTGGCCGCACTCCAGGAGCAGGCGGCGCGCCTGTCGATCACCTCGCGCGCTTTCCGCAACGACCAGCTCGGACTGTTCTACCAGGAGCTTTGCGCCCTGACGAAGTCGCACAAGGTGCTGCCGATGAATTCGGGCGCCGAGGCGGTGGAAACGGCGCTGAAGATTTCCCGCAAATGGGCCTATGAGATCAAAGGCGTGCCCGACGGGGCGGCTGAGGTCATCGTGGCGAGCGAGAACTTCCACGGCCGCACGCTGGCCATCGTCGGCTTCTCCACCGATCCGGCCTCGCGCCAGAGCTTCGGGCCCTTTGCGCCGGGCTTCCGCATTGTGCCTTATGGCGATGCCGAGGCGCTGGAACGCGCCATCACGCCCAACACGGCCGCCTTCCTGGTCGAACCGATCCAGGGCGAGGCGGGTGTCATCATCCCGCCGACGGGCTACCTGAAGAAGGCGCGCGAACTGTGCACGCAGCACCGCGTCATCCTGATCCTCGACGAGATCCAGACGGGTCTGGGGCGCACCGGCAAGCTCCTGGCAGAAGAACATGACGGCATCGAGGCCGACTTGTCGCTGATCGGCAAGGCGCTGTCGGGCGGTTTTTATCCGGTCTCTGCCGTGCTTTCGAACAAGGAAGTGATGGACGTGCTGAAGCCCGGTGAGCACGGCTCGACGTTCGGCGGCAATCCACTCGCCTGCGCCGTGGCGCGCGCGGCGATCAAGGTGCTGATCGAAGAGGGCATGATCGAGAATGCGGCCCGCATGGGCGAATACCTTCTGGATGCGCTGCATTCCCTCAAGAGCCCGATCGTCAAGGAAATCCGCGGCCGCGGGCTGATGGTCGCCGTCGAACTGCACCCGCAGGCCGGCGGGGCACGCCGCACCTGCGAAGCCCTCATGCGCCGCGGCATCCTATGCAAGGAGACCCACGGCCATACTCTGCGCATCATGCCGCCGCTCATCATCACCCGCGAGCAGATCGACGCGGCGATGGTAGAGTTCAAGGCGGTGCTGGCGGAAGGCCGCGTCTGACGCCGTACGGTCTCTGATAGCGCTACCGCTTTCTGCACCGAATTGGCGCTCGCAGATTTCGCGTCTCGTGCTAGAATTTATTACAACGTTGGCACAAGCCGGGGGAGAAACCGCCATGCTAGCCGGAAGCCGGATATTGCTCGCATTTGCCGCCGCCGCGGTGTGCTCCGCGGTCACGCAAGCCGCCGATCCGAATGAGGCCGAATACCGCGCGGGCAAAAACTTCATCGCCACGCAAGTCTATTCCGCGGCCGATGACCAGAAGATCCTGAAGGCGTTCGAGGGCCTCCGGGTTGCCGACGTTGTCGACGGGATGGATTTTGTCGGGCTTCAGAATGTCGGGTTGATGGATCCCGAAATCCATCCGCTGTGGAAAGACCCGGTGACCTATACGCACCGCTTTATAGGTATCGCCGTGACGGTGCGTTATGTGCCGACGCAGCTTCCGCCGCTCGGTGGCGGTCATAGTTATGCGGATTTCCGCGCCGCAGAAAGCAAATGGTACAACGAGCGCTCGTTCGAGCCTTTCGTACCGTTGATCCGTCCTGGCACCGTGGTGGTCATCGACGAAGCGCCGAACGCCGATGTCGGCTCGATCGGTTCTAACAACATCATGAACTTCAAGCTACTTGGCGCGGTGGGCGTCATCACCGACGCCACGGCGCGCGACACCGATGAGGTGATTACCGAGAAGATGCCGCTTTATCTGCGTAACGTCGGCCGCGGCATCCGTCCGGGACGCAACGAAGTGGAATCCGTCAACCGGCCGGTGGTCGTGGGCGGTGTCCTGGTCAATCCGGGCGACGTAATCGTTGCCGACGGCGACGGCGTGGTGGTTGTGCCGCGCGCCGTGGCGCTGGCAGTCGCCGAGTACGCGCACAAGATTCTCGATGGCCACAAGGAAGGCCGCCGCAGGCTCTACAAGCGTCTCGGGCTGCCCCCGGACAAGTCCGTGGAGTAATCTGTCACGAATGCTCCGTAGCGGGGCACTCCCCCATCGTTCAACAGCCGAACCTGACGGCTCAGCCTGATGCGAAGCTGGGAACCGGATCGCCGGGGCGCGGCGCTCGGCGGGGCCGTTTCAGCCGCGGCTTGGGCGGATCATCCATGCCGGCGCCCAGCGCATAGGTCATTTCCCGCAGGTGCTGCATGAGGGCTTTGCGGTCCCGGATCGATTCGAGCGCCTCGTAGGGCACGGCTTCGCCGATGGCGGCGCGTATCTCGGCGCCGATCTGATCGTGGGTCTCCTTGAAGAGCAGCGAAAGGCGCAGCATCAGGGAAATGTGACTGACGACCTGGAACAGCCGGCTGTTCTGGCCCGCAAAGTAGATGGGCGCGACGGCAGCGCGGGTCTGGGTGATCATGCGTGCCGCGAAGGTCTTCCACTCGGGATCGACGGCCCGCTTGGCCCACATGGTGGGCGTCGTCGAAACAGCGCCGGAAGGGAAAACGAGCATACAGCCGCCGGCCAGGAGATGGTCCTTGGCTTCGGTGCGCGATTTGAGGTTCGTCTTCAGCGCTTCCTTGGTCTCGGTGAAATCGATGGGCAGCAGGAACGAGCGGATCTTCTCTTCGCGATAAAGCACGGCGTTGGTCATGACGCGAAAATCCGGCCGCGCCTTGGCGACGAGCTGGCAGGACACCAGGCCGTCCATCACGCCGAAGGGATGGTTGCAGATGACGACCAGCGGCCCCGTCTTGGGCCAAGCGGCTAGCTTGGCCGCGTCGTACTTAACGTTCAACTCCAGCAGGCGTACGGCGGCGTCGAAGAAGTTTTCGCCGGGAATAGGATGGTTGTTGAACTCATCGTACAGCCAGCGCAGATAAGGCTGTCCCGTCAGGCGCTCGACGCAACGGATGACGAAACGCTTGAGCGGCGGATCGGCCGGATCAGCGTACGAGAATGCATCGTTGTCGACCGTGGTCGCCATTCAACCCCATCCGTTCACTTGCAACCGCAGTCCGCATGCGCGTGCGACACCTCGGCGACCGCCAGGCGCGACAGCTCCGCCGTGGCCGCAAAATCGGCGCACACTCTTTCCAGAACCGTTTTGTCGGCCATGAGATCGAGTGCCGTGAGCGCCAGCGCCTTGGCGCCGTCGATCACCGCGGCGTCGCCCGCCTCGGAGGCCGCCCAGCGCGTGAATTCCGGGTTGTGGATGATAACGCCGTCGGGCGCCACGCCGAGCATCGGATGGATGGAGGGCACACGATGGCTGACATTGCCCATGTCGGTCGAGCCGGCGAAGCCCTGCGGAATGTCCTTCATCGGGAAGAAAGCGCGGCCCAGCGACACCGCGTGGCGTTCGAAGGCTTCGGCAAGCGGCCAGTTGGTCTTGAGGTCGAGATAGTCGGTGCCGGTCCAGTTGAGTTCGAGCCGACAGCCGGTCGACAGCGCACCCGCCTCGAAGCAGGCCGTGACACGCTGCTTCAAGGCCGCAAGCGTGTGAACGTCGGGGGCGCGGACGAAGAAACGGCAGGCGGCGCGCTCCGGCACGATGTTGGGCGCCATGCCGCCGTCGGTGATAATGCCGTGGAGGCGCTCGCCGGCGCGGATGTGCTGACGAAGCTGCGCGATGGCCTGATAGGCCGTGACCACGGCATCGAGTGCGTTGAGGCCGCGGAACGGCATGGCCGAGGCGTGCGCCGCGCGCCCGTGGAACACCGCTTCGACGTCGGCCACCGCGATGCAGGGCATGGTCATCAGGTTCATGTTCGAGGGATGCATCATCATCGCCGCGTCGGCGCCCTCGAAGGCGCCGTGCCGCGCCATCAGCTCCTTGCCGCCGTGGGATTCTTCGGCGGGCGTGCCGAGATAGCGCACGACACCCGGCAGCTTTGCGCCGAGCTTGGAGAGCGCAATGGCCGCACCGTATCCCGCTGCGGCGATGATGTTGTGGCCGCAGGCATGGCCGATGCCGGGCAGCGCGTCGTATTCCGATAGGATGGCGACGACCGGTCCCTTCTTGTTGCCGAACTCGGCGGCATAGGCGGTGGGAAGGCCGAAGGCCTGGCGCGTCACGGCGATGCCGTGCGCTTCCACCTTGTCCGCGAGCCGTGCCGACGATTTGAATTCCTGGAGCGCCAGCTCCGGCTCGCCGTGGATCGCGTGGCTCAACTCCAAGAGTTCGCCGCGCAGCGACTCGACCGCCGCAGAGATGTCTTTCCTCAGCAATTCCAGCGACATAAACCGGCTCTTGTTGCCTCCGCAAAGTATCATAGACACTTGCCGAGCGCTTTGCGAAGGTCCCGGCATGAAGTCCGACGACACGAAATTCGCCGTCTCGAAAGACGGCGTGCGCATCGCTTACGACATGACGGGCGAAGGCAAGCCGGTGCTGCTGATCCACGGCTTCGCCTCCAGCCGGGATCAGAACTGGCGTTCCACGGGTTGGATCGACCGCCTCTCCCAGAACGGCTTTCGCGTCGTCAGCTTCGATTGCCGCGGCCACGGCATGAGCGACAAGCCGCACGAACCCGAAGCCTATGGCGCGCATATGATCGACGACATCATCGCAGTGATGGATGCGGCCGGCATGAAAGCGCCCGATGTGATGGGCTATTCGATGGGCGCGATGCTCGCCATCCGCCTCTTGATGCTTCACCCCGAACGCGTGCGACGCGCGGTGACGGCGGGCATCGGCGAGACCTATTTCCTGGAACATCAGTCCTGGCGCGACAAGATCGCGGAGGCGATGCTGACGGACGATCCGGGCACCATCGAGGACCGCATCGCGCGGCGCTTCCGCCTGTTCGGCGGACAGAAGGGCAAGGACCGTTTGGCGCTGGCGGCCTGCATGCGCTCGCCGCGGCATCTCTATAAGCCCGCCGATCTGAAGGTGTCGCAGCGCCCGGTGCTGGTGGTGGCGGGCGAGAAGGATGATCTGGCCGGTTCGCCGTTCCCGCTGGCGGAGGCGTTTGCGGACGGACGCGCGGCGATCCTGCCGAACAAGGACCACATGACCGCCGTCGGCGATCCCGGCTACAAACGCGCGGTGCTGGAGTTTTTCGGGGAATAGCGGAGGCGTAGCGTTCCCAATAGCGCCACGCCCCTTCAGGTGGACTGCGGTTCCGGCACACCGGCGGCGGCCTTGGCATCCCAGCGGCGGCGGACGTACGCAAAACCGAAGACCGCAGCGAAGCACAAGGCCGGAATCAGCATTCCCGCTCGGGTCGGCAGCGACGGCCACGCAGTGGTCATCACGATATACACGTTGGCGCCGATCGCGCCTCCCATGCAGACCAGCGCTGTTGCCAGTTTCGTCTGCGGTCCCCTGCCGAGGATGGTAAGTCCGAGGATGGTAGGCCACATGATCGAGGCGAAGAACTGGTTCGCCAGAACGGCGAAGGCCGAAATCGTGGTCCAGCCCGCTGCGGCGATCAGCGAGCAGGCGAAGCCGGCAAATGCAAAAATCGCTAAAAGGCGCGACGGCGAGACGAAGCGCATCAAGGCGCAACCGGAAATGCGGCCGGCGGCGAAGACCAGCGCAGCCCAAAAGAACACGTTACCAAGCGGTCCGGGATCGTCAGCGTGAAAGGCAGTGACGAGATAGCGGCCGCCAATGCCGCCGTTGGTGATGAGGATGACGATGCCGACGGCCTGCGCCGCCATCGCGAACAGGATGCTCCGATCGGACAAGAGGGTCCGCAAAGCGGCGCCTTCACCGCCAGACTTTCGTTCGACCGCAACTGGCGGAAAGCGCTTCTCTTCGAATAGGTAGGCAATGAGCAATACAGCGGCGCCGAGCAAGATGTAGGGATGGGCTGCCGAGAGCGTGATTTTTGCGCCCAATATCACATGCGTGCCAAGCAACCACTTTTCGGAAACGATGGCCGCGATCGTACCCACGGGATAAACCGCCTGGGCAAGGTTCAAGCGCCACACGAAGGTGTCGTCCGGGCCGAGGCTCGCAGCCAGAGGATTGGCGGCCACGTCCAGGAAGACCCATCCCAGCAACATGGTAGTGACGGCGATGAAGAAATAGGAATGGGAATGCAATGCGACGGCGGGATAAATCGTGAAGCACCCAAGGAGGATGCTGCCCAGGCCGAACAGGATTCCGGCCTTGTAGCCCAAGCGTGTGGCATAGATCGCCGCCGGGATCGCGCAGAGCGTATAGATGATACTTTGGATGTTCTGCGACAGCGTAAGCTCGAAGCCTTGCAGATGAAGTGGTCCTGAGACCTGCGGCAACAGGATGCCGGACAGTTGTTGGCCCATGCCCCAGAGGGCGAACAGGCTGAGGGTCAGCACGAACGCTGTGGTGAACCCGGCGAAGGTGGCGCCCGTTTTCGAAGCCAACATGGTCGATCCCGCGCAAAGGGTGACACATCCATAACGCGACCGAGTAAATAAATTGCGATGTCAAACACTACCAAAAGTTATACGCTTCACCGCCGGAATGACTGTTGGGACAATGTCGGTTTGGTCGTGCCGTCGCCGCGGCAACAAAAATGTCCGGATGTGGCGTTTTTTGTTGAATTAGTCCCGGAGACCTCACGAACACGCAATTATCGAACCATAGCTGGGGTAATTTTCTTATCATTGTTGCGAGAATTAAGGTCTTCCAGACTTTTGCAGCGAGATCGGCGCAAAAGCGGATGTCCCCCTCGGCTATGCTCGCCGCACATACGCGTCGTTCGCTGTCGCTCACAACCTACTCACCCCCCCGTTCTCGCCCTTAAATACCGTGTGAGCACTCCCGGGCCGGCGGACTGCGATGTATCTTCACCAGTCAGAGGTCACCACGAGACGAGGGGAACCATGCAACCGTCACGACGCGATTATCTCTTTGGGCTGGCATCGCTTGTCGCCATGGGCGCATCGGCGCGCGGCGGGCCGGTCGACCCGATCGTCGGCACCTGGTCGGCAACGACCACGGACGACCAAGGCGTCACCCAGCGCCTCAAGATCGTCATTACGGCCGAGGGCAAGGGCTCGCTCATCCTGGTCGAAGAGGCCAACATCTCGATCCCGGCGAGCCTGGTCGAACTGTCCGGCCCCAACGTGAACATCGAATGGAAGAGCACGGGCTTCGCCTTTAAGGGCGTCCTCAAGAACGACGCCATCGAGGGCACGATATCGGCGGCTGCCGCCGGCGAGAGCCAGGCCATAACCTTCGTCCGGGGCGACCTCTTCGCCGTCACCATCCCGACGCTGCCGCCCGGCGTCATGGACCAGAAGCGCCTGCACCAGCTGCGCCTGATCGCCGGGGCGCCGGCGATGGGCGTGGCGTGGGCGTCCGGCAAGGACCATGTCCTGGTCGACGGACTGCGGGCGGCGGATGCCAAGACACAAGTGGCGCTTGCCGACCAGTGGCACATCGGCTCCTGCACCAAGTCGATGACGGCGACGCTGGCGGCGCGGCTGGTCGAGGCTGGGCACATCAAGTGGGAAGCGACCGTCGGCCAGATCCTCGGACCGCATCTGCCTCCGTTCAACGCCGTCTACAAGGACGCCACGCTGGTTCAGCTTCTCGCCCATTATTCGGGTCTGCCCCATGACTTGACGGGGATCGACAAATACGGCCGCGGACCGCGCCCGGATATCCGTGCCGAGCGGCTTCAATACGTCGCCGCGGCGCTGAACGAGGCGCCGGTGGTGCCGCCGGGCAAGCAGGACAGCTACAGCAACGGAGGCTATGTGGTCGCCGGCGCCATGCTCGAGAGCGTGATGGACAAGCCGTGGGAAGAGTTGATGCGCGCCCATGTTTTCGCCCCGTTGGGGATGACGAGCGCGGGCTTCGGTCCGCCCGGCCATCCCGGCAAACACGACCAGCCCGTGGGACATGCACCCGGGCCCGGCGGCAAGCTGCGCCCCGTGACCAAACCCGAAGAAGCCGATTCTCCGCCGCCGGTGACCGGCCCATGCGGGACCGTGCATCTGAACCTGCGCGATCTTCTCGCCTATTTGAAGGCGCACCGCGACCGGCCCGCCTCGTTCCTGAGCGAAGCTTCCTGGAAGACGCTGCACACGTCGCCCTTCGGTGGCGCCTTCGCGCTCGGCTGGATGGTCAAGCCGGACGGCACACTCAGCCACTCGGGTTCGAACGGGTTGTGGTGGGCCAATGTGGTGATCACGCCGGCGGGACTGGCGTTTGCGGCGACCATGAACGCGGTGACGCCGGGCTCCATCGCGGTGATAACCCAGGCGCTGGATGCGGCGGGGCGGGAGTAGAATCACGGATCGTGCTAGGATCGCCTTTGCGCGGTGGAGAGGAATGCCATGTCTCAGCGTTTGTCGATTATAGGTGCAGCCGCGGTTCTCGCGCTGCTGGCGGCGCCTACGCTTGCGGGCTTGCTCGAAGTCAAAACGGTTCACTTCTCGACCTGCACCCTGACCGGGGTCGAGCACGGCTGCATTCTCGCCAAGGGCGACGACGGTGTGACCTACAATGTCACGGGCGCGGTCCGGGGATTGAAGCCGAACCAATGGCTGCAAGGAAAGGCCATTATCACCGATCGCGCCTCCTTCTGCATGCAAGGAAGCACGATCGACAATTTCGTTTCCGACAAGGATCAGAAGCAGGTGGCTTGCGGGGAGTAGGCATCTCGCGCTGCCCGAGTGAAACCGTTCCCTGGGAGGGTTTGAAATGTCGTTCCGAATGTTCCTCGCATCATGCCTCTTGGTCTCGCCGCTGCTGGCGACGCAGACCGCGGCCGACATGGGACAGATCCACGTCAGCTTGGAAGGAACCACCGTCAGCGAAAGCGCGCAGAAGGCCCTTATCCTGCACAACAACAGCGAAGAAGTCCTGATCCTCGGGACGGAGCTTCGGGCCAGCCGCAATACGCCGGTCGTGCGTTTCATCCCCTTCCCCTCGCAGCCGCAGGTCTCGCTGGCGCCGAAGGGCGTGTTCGAGCGCCTGGCGGAGCTGGTCGCGAAATACAAGCTGCAATTCGCCTATACCTTTCAATCCAAAGGCGGTCCCGCGGAAACCAGGCATTCCGGCGTCGAGGTGCATCTCAGCACCAGACTCGGCGCCCACGACCTGACCGTCATCCGCGTGCGCAACACGGCGGCGTTCCGTGCCTGGGTGGACGCCTATTTCCGCAGGAAGGCACTGCACGGCGCAGTACAATACCGGCAGGCGGAAGCCATCGTCGCCGATTACGTGGCGCGGGGCATCGACTGGTTCGTGATCGACGCTGTGGAGCTCACCGCCGACACGCGCTTCGTCGATCCGGTGGCCTACCGTTTCAGGACCGCGTCCCTCTACTATCCGCTCAAGACGTCGAACACCTTCGGCGGCAAGGGCGAGATCGAACTGTTCATCGCCGCGCCCACCACGCTGTGTGCGCCGGGCTCGAACTTCCTGGACCAGGAGCTGGACAAGGCGGTCGATGCCAACGGTCGCGCGACCGGGCCCTGCCTGAACCTGCGGGTGAAGGCCAGCACTTCGGTGCTACTGGTTCCCGAAGAGCGCGATATCGAGAAGATATTCGCCGAGGCGGGTCCGTTCTTCGGCGGCAAGCCGGTCTTCCTTCAGGCGATCCGCTACAGCGGTGATTACCGCTTCGACGACGACGTCATGCTGCCGATGCCGGCGGGCGTCGCCAAAGCGCTGAACGCGCCCGAACCGGAGGAATGGAACACTCCGTGGAACGCGGGTGCGCTGATGCTGCCGGAAGAACATGCGCAGTGCCGCAAGGTGCCGGACAAGGGCCCCTGCAAAGCGCTATTCGAGAAGTTCTATTTCGATCCCGCCAGCCGGAGCTGCAAGGCGTTCTTCTGGGGCGGCTGTCAGGGCGAGGTGCCGTTCGAGACGCGCGAGGATTGCGAGAAGACCTGCACGCTTCCCGTCAAGCACTGACCGCGCCGCGGGGAAGTTGCGCCGAACGGTTATTTCTGCGCGGCGCCGTTCTTGCGCTTGCGCTGCGAGATGAGGCGCGAGGCGAACCGTTGGATCACCTGCTTGAGCTGGGGCTCGCCGACACGATCTGCCGCCTCGGCGGCGGCGAACCAGCGCCGCTCGCGGCGATTCTTTTCCTGCCAAGTATCCTGCTCGCGAGTCACCTTGAGGGCGAAGACTTCGACCCGGCAGGGAAGCTCGACACCCATGCGGAGTTCCTTCAGGTAGCGAAAGTGCCCGATCGGCAGCTTGGCCATAGGACCGGTCACGCCGGCCTCTTCCAGCGCTTCGCGCGCCGCGCAGGCGGCCGGCCTGCGGCCTTCCATCGGCCAGCCCTTGGGGATGATCCAGCGCCGCGTGCGGCGCGAGGTGATGAGCAGGACTTCCAGCGCTTCGCCGTTCAGCCGGTAGGGCAGCGCCGCATATTGGACGCCGGTGGTTTTCCGGCTGACCCTTTTGTGCGGCAATGTTGCGACAGCGCTCATTGCAGTAGTCCGAACAATCCGTAGGCGGCGGCCCCGATCAGGCCAGCCGCTGGCATGGTAACAAACCAAGCGGTAACAATCTCCTTAGCGACGTTCCAGCGGACCGCCGAGGCCCGTTTGGCGGCTCCTACGCCTATGATCGCCCCGGTGATGGTGTGGGTGGTGGAAACGGGGATACCTAGGCCCGTCGCCAGAAACAGCGTGGCGGCCCCGGCGGTTTCGGCACAGACGCCCTGGAAGGGCGAGAGGTGCGTGATCCGCGAACCCATCGTCTTGACGATGCGCCAGCCTCCGCACAGCGTTCCCAGCGCCATCGCGGTCTGACAGCTCAGGATCACCCACAAGGGCACATAAAAGCTCCCTTTGAGCGTGCCGTGCGCGAAGAGGAGCGCCGTGATGATCCCCATCGTCTTCTGCGCATCGTTGCCGCCGTGACCCACCGATAGCGCGGAAGCCGAGAGCAGCTGAATGCGGCGGAACACCCCGTCGACACGAGCCGGCATCAGGCGGCGGCAAGCCCACGATACGAGGACCATCAAGACGAGCGCGAGAACAAGTCCCATGCTCGGCGACAGGAAGATCGCACTGATGGTCCGGCCGAGACCTTGCCACTCTATAACGTTCCAGCCCGCATGCGTGACGCCGGCACCTACCAATCCGCCGATCAGCGCGTGGGAGCTCGAGGACGGAATGCCCGCGCGCCATGTGATGGTCTGCCAGCAGATCGCACCGACCAGGGCGCCGAAGATCACCTGATCGGTGATGACGCTCGGCGTCACGATGCCAGTTCCCATCGTTTTCGCTACATGCTGGCCGAACACCAAAAAGGCGACGAAATTGAAGAACGCCGCCCAGAACACCGCCAAGCGCGGCGAGAGCACGCGCGTCGAGACGATCGTGGCGATCGAGTTCGCCGCGTCGTTCATGCCGTTGAAGAAATCGAACAGCAGAGCGGTGGCGATCAGGCCGATCAGAAGCCATTCGGTCACGGATCAGGCTCCTGTTAGGATTGTTCGATGGCGATGCCGCTGATGCCGTTGGCGACGTCCTCGAAGCGGTCCATCACCCGTTCGAGGTGATTGTAGATGTCGTTTCCGATGATGTAGTCCATCGCGTTGCCGCTGCGGTGCTTGAGGTACAGCGCCTTGACGCCCTGGTTATTCATATCGTCGGCGATCTCTTCCAGCCGGATGATGGCTTCGGTAATGCCGTTCACCTTGTGCGATTGCTGACGCAACGACTGCAGCATCGCCACCGCATCGACGGTGAGCTTTGCCGTCTGAACGATGATGTCGCCCATCTGCTGCATATGAGGCTCGAATTCCACCACCTCGAACAGCATGATGGTTTTGGCGGTCTTCTTCATCTGGTCGATGGAATCGTCGAGCGAGGTGATGAGAGTCTTGATGTCGCTGCGATCGAACGGGGTGATGAAGGAGCGCCGCGTCAGCGTTAGCACGTCCTGGGTAATGACGTCGGCCTGGTTTTCGTAGTCGAACACCTTGAGGCAGGCATCCTGAACCCCCGGCCCGCCGTGCAGGAGCGCTCGGAGCGCCTGAGAACCCTCGACAATGGTCAGCGCGTGCCGGTTGAAGAGTTCGAAGAAACGATTCTCCTGCGGCATCAGGACCTGGAACCAGCTGAACATGCGATCATCCCGTAGTTGCGGGCCACTCCTGCCAGAGAGGTCCCCGGAAGGTCCAACCAGCAATTGGTCGCGGGGATTGCTCCGCCGCGTCTCTCAGATAGTCCGATTCGGCCAAGTGCAGGAGGACAGGGAGCCGGTCATGCGGCGATTTCTACACGCATATCGCGAGAAGCCGGTGGGTAATGGGCTCTCCCGGCAGGATGGGGGACGACACCGGATGCGGATACACGGCATGCTCCGCCATGCGGACGATTGTCACCTGCCGATAGGCCCATGAGCGACCGCTTTCAGCATTTCCTCGATGCCCAGGCGCCTGTCATGGCGCGCGTGCGGGAGGAGCTGCGGGCAGGCGAGAAGCAGAGCCACTGGATGTGGTTTGTGTTCCCGCAGATCGCTGGGCTGGGAAGGAGCGACATGGCGCGGCGCTTTGCGCTCGCTTCGCTGGAAGAGGCGCGGGCCTATGCGGCGCATCCGGTGCTGGGACCCCTGCTCGTCGAATGCACCGCGCTGGTGCTGGCGGTCGAGGGGCGGAGTATCGGCGAGATATTCGGTACTCCCGACGATCTGAAGTTCCATTCCTCGATGACCCTGTTCGCCCGCTCCTCCGGCGATCCCGTGTTCCGCCGGGCGCTCGACAAATACTACGGCGGCGAAGAAGACGCGGCGACGCTGGAAAGGATTTGAGGACAATTTTACCTCCCCCTTGCGGGGAGGTCGATCCGTCCTGAGCTTGCCGAAGGACGGATCGGGTGGGGGTGTCCTGTTATCCCCCCACCCGAAATGCTCTCGCTGCGCTCGCGCATTTCGACCTCCCCGCAAGGGGCAGGGCTATTGCATATTGGCG
>PMKE01000100.1 GCA_003158585.1 Alphaproteobacteria bacterium | reverse complement strand
CGACGAGGTCATCATCATCGACGAATTCACCGGCCGCATGATGCAGGGCCGCCGCTTCTCGGAGGGCCTGCACCAGGCGCTGGAAGCGAAGGAAGGCGTCACCGTCCAGCCGGAGAACGTCACGCTGGCCTCCATCACCTTCCAGAACTATTTCCGCCTCTACGACAAGCTGGCGGGCATGACCGGCACGGCAATGACCGAAGCCGCCGAGTTCATGGACATCTACAAGCTCGACGTGATGGACATTCCGACGAACATGCCCGTCAATCGAACGGACCACGACGACGAGGTCTACCGGTCCTACGACGAGAAGAACGAGGCGGTCATCAAGCTGATCGAGGAGAGTCAGCAGCGCAACCAGCCCGTGCTGGTCGGCACCACTTCGATCGAAAAATCGGAACAGCTCTCCGATCTGCTCAAGAAGCGCAAGATCAAGCACAACGTGCTCAACGCGCGCTACCACGAGCAGGAAGCCTCCATCGTGGCCCAGGCGGGCGTCTCCGGGACGGTGACCATCGCCACCAACATGGNNCCGACATCCAGCTCGGCGGCAACGCCGACATGCGCATCAAGGTCGAACTCGGCGGCATCGTCGATCAGGACGAACTGGCACGCCGCGCAGCGGAAATCCGCGCCGAAGTCGCCGTCGACAAGGAGAAGGTGATCGCCGCCGGAGGCCTCTACATCGTGGGCACGGAGCGCCACGAAAGCCGCCGCATCGACAACCAGCTGCGCGGCCGTTCGGGCCGCCAGGGCGACCCCGGCGCCTCGAAATTCTTCCTGTCGCTCCAGGACGATCTGATGCGCATTTTCGGCTCCGAGCGCATGGACGCCGTCTTGACGCGGCTCGGCCTGGAAAAAGGCGAAGCCATCACCCATCCCTGGGTAAACAAGGCACTCGAAAAAGCGCAGCAGAAGGTCGAGGCGCGCAACTTCGAAATCCGCAAGAACATCCTGAAATACGACAACGTGCTGAACGACCAGCGCAAGGTGATCTACGAACAACGCAAGATCATCATGTCCGCCGACGACGTCAGCGACGAAATCCGGGAGTATCGCGCGCAGGTCGTGGAAGAGCTGGTGGAACGCCACATCCCGCCCAAGGCCTATGCCGAGCAGTGGGATGCCAAGGGCCTGCAGGAGGAAGTCGAGAAGATCTTCGACCTCAAGCTGCCGGTGGTCGAGTGGACGCACGAAGAAGGCATCGCGGACGAGGAAGTCCGCGAGCGCATCGTCAAGGAAGTCGAAACGCGCGCCGCCGAACGCACCGCCAACTTCACGCCGGAGATCATGCGCTACGCCGAGAAGGCGATCTTGCTCCAGATGCTGGACCACAATTGGCGCGAGCACATCATCAACCTCGACCATCTGCGCCAGTATGTGGGCCTCAGAGGCTACGGCCAGCGCGACCCGCTCAACGAGTACAAGGGCGAGGCCTTCGAACTGTTCGAAGCGCTGCTTTCCAAGCTGCGATTCGACGTCGTGCGCCAGCTCATGCATATCCACATCAGCGTCGAGCAGCACCCGCCGGAAATACCGGCGGATGCGCCCCGGCAGATGCAAGAAACCAAGATCGATCCCTTGACCGGCGAAGACGAGATGGGCGGGGGCGACCCCTATCGCGGCCAGCGGACGATAGTCCGGCAACGCCCCGACGTGCCGGTCAACCCGAACGATCCC
The DNA here is from genome assembly GCA_003158585.1 of Alphaproteobacteria bacterium. Classification (GTDB taxonomy): domain Bacteria; phylum Pseudomonadota; class Alphaproteobacteria; order Micropepsales; family Micropepsaceae; genus Rhizomicrobium. The sequence goes on along the minus strand of PMKE01000100.1, from coordinate 26,704 downwards.
TCTACCTGGGGCAAAGTCCAGCGCAACGCGCCCTGCCCCTGCGGCTCGGGCCGTAAATTCAAGCATTGTCACGGCGCGCTGGTGTGAGGACGCTCCGGCTTGCTTGACCGGGAATAATGGATTCGCACCGATTGCGTGCGGTGGAGAGGCATTCTCGCAAAGCCTTCAGCCCGGAATTACTCCCCAATAAATAGCGGCCGGCCGTTTACCGGGCCTCTTTTTTTGATTAATCTAAATCAAGCAGCTGCCACCGTTAGGTTGGCGGTAGGTCAGGGGCTGACTGGGGAACCACAGGAGTGAACAGAATGCACGTTTCGATGTCGCTGCGCCTATGCGCAGTCTTGGCGTTGGCGGGAGCAATTGCCGTGCCCGCATCCGCCGAATCCATCCGAGACAAGACCGAGCGGGCGAAGGCCCAAATTCCCATTTGCTCGCACAAGATCGGTACGGCGGCGATCTACGAACCCGAAAACAGGTGGTGGGAGCCCCTTGGGCTCGAATCGCCTCAGGCCCTCATCAAGGTGTTCGTGATGCGGTCCGGCTGCTTCACGCTGGTCGATCGCGGCAAGGGCTTCGACGTTGCCCAGCGCGAACGCGAACTCGCGGGCGGCGGCGATCTCCGCCAGGGCTCCAACATCGGCAAGGGCCAGATCAAAGCGGCCGATTACGTGATCGTGCCGGACATCGTCTCCAAGAACGCGGACGCGGGCGGCACCAATATCGGCGGCATCCTGGGCGGGTTCATCGGCGGCGGCGTCGGCGCCATCGTCAGCGGACTCAACATCCATTCGAGCACAGCGGATGTCGTTCTGACGGTCACGGACGTGCGCTCCTCCGAGCAGGTTGCGATGGAGGAAGGCCACGCCTCCAAGAGCGATCTCAGCTTCGGCGTGGGCGGCGGCGGCTGGTGGGGCGGCGGCGGCGGCGCGATCGGCGTCTCCAATTACGCGAACACGCAGATCGGTCAGGTCGTTTCGCTCGCCTATATCGACGCTTATACGAAGCTCGTCACCGATCTCGGCGGCCTTCCCGGCAACGCCTCGGCCGCGAACGAAACGCAGGCCGTGACGATGGCCAAGCCGGGCCACATGTACAAGCAACCCGGCGGCACGGGCGGCGTGGTGCGCAAGCTCGACACGGGCATGATGCTCTATCCGACCGGCAACAAGGACGGCGTGTGGTGGGAAGTGAAGGACGAACTCGGCAATCAGGGCTGGGTCTCGTCGATGCTGTTCCAGCTCGCCAAATAGAAACGCTTCGGCGTTGATACGTAAAAAAGGGGGCCTTCGGGCCCCCTTTTCGTTTCGTCACTGTGAGTGACGCACCAAGCCTATTCGGAAGTCCCAATCCGCCGCGAGATACAACGCGCCCGCGAGCGCCGTGAGGTCGATGACGTAAAGATAGCGGTAGTCGCAGGCGATCGAGATCACGAAGAAGGTCGCGGCGAACACGAAGGCGGCGGCGATCATCGAGGCGATCGCCAGATCGGCCGGGCGGCGGCGGCGCAACGTCACGACGAGCACGATCATGCCGAGCAAGCTAAAAACGCCGTGTGAGTACGCGGGCGTACCCACGAATGCATCGCCATAGCGCAAGAGGTAGTGGTCGCGGGCATCCAGGCGGGACTGCAACCCAAGCGTCTTGAGGTCGTCCGGATCGCCTTCTTCCCCGACATAAAACGGATTGCACTCCCCGACGTCCGGCGGCTGGAATACCCAGCGGAACAGAATTGTTCGCACCGCAAGATAAGTTCCGGGATAGCGGACCGCCGCTTCCAGCCAAATATGCCTGAGCACCGGAGCCGGCGTCTCGTCGAGCACCGGGACGATGGGCGGAACCTCCAGTGTATCGTTCTTGAGGGGCGACCAGAGGCGAACACCTTCGCCGGCGATCACCCGCGCCAAGCCGGGAGAACGGCTCTCCACGATGCCGAGCACGGCCGGATTGCGCTTCGCCATTCCGGTGAGGTCGTAGAGTTGCAGGATCTTGATCTGATTTTCGCGCGACGGCGAACCGTCCCAGCGAAGTGCCAGGGCGGTATTCGCCGCAAGGGCCAGAACCGCAACCGCCGCCAGTAGTCCGGCGCCGTACGCTGCGCCGGGACGCCACCCGCTCTCCTGCCGCGCCGCGATGAAAGCCAGCCCGGCGGCAGCACAGGGCACCACCACCGCCCCGTTCTGCCGCGTCAAGGCAGCGAGAGCGAGGAAAACTGCACTCGCACCGAGCAAAGCAAAGCGCAGGCGCCGCAACGGCCAGCGCTCTGCGGCATGCGCGAGACAAATGAATCCGGCAAGGCAAGCGTCGGCGAACAGCGTGTCCTTAATCACGGCGGCCTGCTGCAAAAAAAGCTGCGGCAGGAACAAGACGAAAACGGCCGCAGCCGCTACGGGCCAAGCCACGCGCCGCGCCAGCCAGAGCAGCGAGATCAGCGCGCCGAACGCCAGAACCATGTCGAACAGCATGAACCACGCCGAGGCGGGTCCAATCAAAGTATCCGCAACGCCCAGCATCCACGACATGACCGGCGGATGCCAGAAGGTGTAGCTTCCGTTCCTGCCTTCGAGAAGCTGAACGAAGGAATCGTACTCCATCGAACCGGGATAATTGACGGCGTAGGTCGCGATGCCGCCGAGGCCGAGGATGGAAACTGCGGCGATGCGGGGGGCGTTCACTTCGCCAAGTCGCGGCCGATGGCGAGGAATTTTTCGCGGCGATGGCGAACAATCTCGTCGGGCGACATGCCGGACAATTCCGTCAGGGCGCGCGCGATCTGCTCGCCCACGGCCGAGATCGCCTCGCCCGGACCGCGATGCGCCCCGCCGACCGGCTCGGGAATGATGGCGTCGATGATGCCGAGGCCGAACAGGTCCTGCGCGGTGAGCTTCAGAGCGGCGGCGGCGTCCTGCGCCTTTTCCGCTTTGCGCCAGAGGATCGAGGCGCAGCCTTCCGGCGANNGGCGAAATCACCGAATAGACCGAGTTCTCCAGCATGTAGACGCGATTGGCCGCGGAGATGGCAATGGCTCCACCTGAGCCGCCCTCGCCTATGATCGTAGCGACGAAGGGCACGCGCAGGTCAAGGCATGCCTCGATGCTGCGGGCGATCGCCTCCGCCTGACCGCGATCCTCGGCGCTGACGCCCGAATAGGCGCCCGAAGTATCCACCAGCGAGATCACCGGCAGCTCGAAGCGGTTCGCCAGATCGAACAGGCGCTGGGTCTTGCGGTAGCCCTCCGGCATCGCCATGCCGAAATTGTGCATCAGGCGCGTCTTGGTATCGTTGCCCTTCTCCTGCCCTACGACGGCCACCGCGTGTCCGCGGAAGCGCGCCAGGGCGGCGATCACCGCGCCGTCCTCGCCGAAGGTGCGGTCGCCCGCCAGCGGCGTGAATTCGTCGAAAAGCTGTGCGGCATAGTCCGAGAAGTGCGGCCGGCCCGGATGACGCGCCACCTGCACCTTCTGCCAGGGCGACAACTTCGTATAGGTATCGCGAACGAGCTGGTCGGCCTTCTGCTGAAGGCGCGAAATCTCGCCGTCGATCTGCATGGTCGGGTCGGCGGAAGCCAACTGACGCAGCTCGACGATCTTGCCTTCCAGTTCGGCAATCGGGCGTTCGAAATCCAGATAAGCGTGCATCGCAATCCCCAAAACGCCGCGGAAATTGGCAATGTCGCTGCGGCAAGTCAATGTGAGGTAAAGAATACGACAAAATTGGGATTATGGACCTTTCTTGTTCCACCCGGCGCCGACCTGCAAATCAAGGCTAAATTCCGGGGGATTGGCCTGCAGGCGAAAACCCCAACGCAGAGAGCGGCTGGTCGAGTACGGCACCTTGGAACTGCTCCTCGGTCGCTTCGGCTCCGAACAGACTGGGAGACACCGACACGCCGCTGATCAGTTGCAGCGTGTCCAGTTTGGCCCTTTCGAACTTCGCATGCGTGAGTTTCGCCTTCTTGAACGAGGTGCCGCCAAGGGCCGCACCTGTGAAGTTCGCTCCGCGCAGGTCGGCACCGTCGAACTTCGCCGCCTGGAGCTGGCAGCCGGAGAAATCGAGGGAGATCGCTATGGTGTTGCAGGCCGACAGGCCGACCAGCGAGCGGTTCTTGAAACAATCCTGCAACGGACGCAGATCGGCGCCGTCCAGTACCGCGGCCTTGCCGGCCTTGCCTCCCGACGAGGCCCAAAGCTGATGGGATTCGAGTTTGTCCCTCAGTTCTGCGGCCTTCGAGACCGCATCCCGCGTGACGTCGAACACGCAACCGGAAAGGCACTCGCGCGGCACTTTGAGGTCGTCGAGATTCACGCCCGTCAGGACCGCGTCGTCGAAGTGTACGTTCGACAGCCGTGCGCCGCGGAAGTTCGCGTTCTCCAGTATCGAACCGTTGAAATTCACGCCGTCCAGCTTGGCGTTGCCGAACGAGACCCGGCGCATCGAGCATCTGGCGAAGTCGACGCCTCCCAGCGTTTTTTCGCCTGCGCCGTCGACCACCGAAACGCCCTGCGGGCGCACATACATCATCATCGCCGCGCGCAAATCGGCGTTGTCTAGGACCGCGAACGACAGATTGGCGCCTCCGAACGAAGCGCCGCGGATGTCGGCACCCATCAGTTTGGAATTCCTGAGATCGCAGCGGCGAAGATCGGCGCAGTAGAGGCTCGCCCGTATCAGACTGGTGCCGTACAGATTGGCGCCTACGAGCGAAGCGCCGGTCATATCCGCTTCGTCGAGATTGCGGTTGGCCAGATTGAGACCGTCGAGATTGCGGCATTTCAGCTGCGCCCGCGCCCCGTTTCGTTCCGCCAGATAGCGCTCATGCGAGATCAGGACGGCGTTGAGTTCCGCCTGGGTGATCGCGGCGCGATCTTCCGAGTAGAGGTTCGTCAGCATTTCACAAACCGGTTCGCCCAAGCCGTACCAGCCGCGAGCACAACCGATTATAGAATTCGATACTTACCGATTCGTGTATTAGTTGCTATGCGATTCAGATGCATACTAATGCGCGAACCGACGGTGCCAGGGCTTCGCCGGTCTGCAGGCGTCCTATTATGACTGCCGATTCCCCTGCCGGTCGTTAGAAACCGGCGCAAAGGCGGGTAAGGCGGCGAGCGCAAACCACCAAGGCGGGGCTGAATTCGACAACGCGAGGAACACCGAGATGGAAGTGACCGACTTTTTCAAGTTCGACAAGTTCGTGGCGCCTGTTCTCATCAAGATATTTTACTGGGTCGGCATCGTTCTCATCGTGCTGTCGACGCTGGGCGGCCTCGTGAGCCTGCGGTACTTCGATTCCATTTCTGCCGAATACACCGTCTACACACTCGGGCATGCGCTCGTCATCCTTCTGTCGGGAGCGCTGTTTCTCCTTCTGTTGCGGGTGGTTTGCGAACTCTGGCTCGCGATCTTCAAGATCAACGACCGGGTCGGGATTATCGCCGGACAGGAAAAGAAAGAGCCGTAGCCCTTCAGCGCTTGGCCGGTTTCCACCGCGCCATCGGATGCGCGGATGCGACGGTCGCCGCGAGGCGGTCGCGCGCCACATGGGTGTAGATCTGCGTCGTGGTGATGTCGGCGTGGCCGAGCATCGTCTGGACACTGCGCAGATCGGCGCCGCCTTCCACCAGATGGGTGGCGAAGGCGTGGCGCAGCACGTGCGGCGACAATTTCTCGGGGTCGAGACCGGCCTCCAGCGCCAGAGCCTTCAGCAACTGGTGCAGCCGCCGCCTGGTGAGATGGCATTCCGCCGAGCGCGACGGGAAAAGGAAACGCTCCGCCTGACGGCGGCGTTCGCCGCGCGGCAGGAACCCTTCACGCACCGTAAGATAAGCCGAGATGGCCTCCCTCGCCCGCGGGTTCAGCGGCGCCAGCCGTTCTTTTCCGCCTTTGCCCTTGACGATAAACGCACCTTCGCGGCTGCGCACCGCCGTGAGCGGCAGCGTTGCCAGTTCCGTGACACGCAGCCCCGAGGCGTAAAGCATTTCCACGATGCATTGGAGGCGGACGCCTTCCGCGCTTTCCGAAGCGCGCTTCTCCGCCGCTTCGATCAGTTTTTCCATGTCCTCGCGCGACAGGATCTTCGGCAGAGGCCGCCCGCGCTTGGGCGCGTCGATGGCCACCGTGGGATCGTCGGAGCGGATGCCCTCGGCATAGAGAAATCCGAAGAACTGGCGCAGCGCCGAAAGCCGCCGGGCCTGCGAGGTGCCCGCCAAGCCTGAAGCGGAGAGCCCCGCGAGATAGTGGCGCACGTCGTCGCGAACCGCGCTTTTGGCATCCTTGCCGCGCCGCGCCAGAAAGCCGTGGAAGTCGATGAGGTCGCGGCGGTACGCGGCGAGCGTATTGATACTGGCGCCGCGCTCGGCGCTCATCATGTCCAGAAAGGCCTCGAGCAGGTTCGCCCGGCTCATTGCGCGGGGGCCGCGGGTACAAGCTGCGGCGGCGGCACGTATTGCGCCAGGGCCTCCAGAGCGATGACACGCGCCGTTTCCTGCTCGTTCATGTTGACGAGCAGACGCACGAATTCGATCGTCGCGTCCGGCGCGAGGTTCTCGAAACCGGTCTCGTGGATGGTGTCGAGGATCATCAGCAACGCCTCGCCGCGCCGTTCGGGCCGCAGCGAGACTTCCTGGATGGAGCGCATCAGGCCGGGGCCGGGCCGCCGGCCGTCCCACATCTGGGATTCGACGGAAGCCGCTTCTGCGCGCGCATCCGGCGGCATCGGCAGTCCGAGGACGTCTGCGAGGCCCAGCACCAGCGCTTTATAGGAGCGGTCCGGATCGGGATCGGGCGGGTCCTTCATCAGACCGGCAGCAAAGGCGCCGAGACCGCTCTGCATGGCTGCCAGACGCGCCGGGTCTTTGGACGCTATGCCGACGATCGTCTGCATCACCGCGTCGCCGTTCGCCCAGCGTGCCGCCGCTTCGGGCTGGCCCGCCAGAAGCAGCGCGCGGGCGAACAGCCGCGCCTGATTCTTGTTGGAAGGCGACGGCTTGAACGAGACGATCACGTCGGCCTGCAACGCCGAGGCCAGCGGGAAGAGATCGAATTTGCGCCCGAGCGACAGAGCCTGAACGGCAAGGCGCAGCTTCTCGTCCGGGCGCGGCTCGATCACGGCGGCGCGGCGCAACAGCACCTGCCCCATGAAGAACGGCAGATTGGGCGCGTCCGCAAACGCACTGGAGACGCGCGCCAGCGGCAGGTCCTGTGCGTCGGCGATCACCTTAAGCTCGTTCACCGACGCAGCACCGGAGGCGATGATGCGCTCGGCCGCCTCGAAGCGCGTCCGCGGTGGGTTGCGCGCCTCGCGCATCACCAGCAGGTTCTCCGCCGTGCCCATCGTGCTCGCCACATCGGCAGGGATGGGAAGGCCCGCCTGCTGAAACAGGAACACATGCATCGCGGTGGGATGCGCGATAGGACCGGGCATCACCCCGTAATGGTTCAGGGCGTCATCGAGCAGCGTGTCGAAGGCGTGATCATCGTTTCCCTGCGCCTTCAGCACCGAATTCGTCAGATCGGCCGTGGGCCGATCCCCGCCCGCCGCCGCGCAATAGGCGCGCAGCTGCATCCAGAACACATCGTCGGAAACAAGGCGCGTCGCCGTCTTGTCGCTGCAAACGTCGCCGGAGCGGCCCGCGATCATCAAGGCCCTTGCCTGCACGCGTGCGAAATCGGCGTCGTTGCCCACCGATGCCTGCGAAGCCAGCAACCCGGCCTCCTCGATCAGCCCGGCGTCGAGCAGTTTCTCGATCCGCGTCGTGACGAAGGCGCGCTTGGCGGGACCGACAGGCGCGGCGGCCCTGGTCAGGAGAATCCGCTTCAGGGCGGTGCGGAGCGGCGTATCGGCGGACGCCAAAGGCGCACGCGCCAGCAGGTCCTGAACCACGGCGCGGTCGGAACCGCTCCAGATATTGCCGTCGAGGCCGCCCGTGGACGGATCGAGCGTACCGGCCGGCGGCCCCTCGGCCGTGCCGAGCGTACCGACCTCGATGTTCTGGCCGGGCGGCGGCAAAGTCGTCACCACATCGCCGTTCTGGAGCGGCCGCGGCGCCCCGTTGGCCGTGCCGTCCGATGGTTCTGCCGAGTCGTCGGGAGCCGTCGAGGCGTCCGGCACGCTGTCCGGCGGAGTTGTTGTCGAATCGGAATGCTGATCCGGAGCGTCTTCGCCGGCGACCGGCGGGTAATCGTCCGGGGTCAGGACCGGCGGCTTGTCGTCGGACCACTGGGCCGCCGCGGGCGCCCCCGCAAAGGGCGCCAACAGCACCAAAGCGTATGCCAGCCGCTTAATTCGGAAACTTGTCATTGGGGAGAACTCGCTCTACCTGGTGCTGCACCGGACGTACCGTTCCGCCGTAAATCGTCAGGCCGATCGCGGCCGCGACCACAAGCACTGCAACGATAACGCCGAGCCACAAGCCCCAACCCATGCCGTCCGATCTTGCCATACTGCTGCGCATTCAAACACCTCGTTCCTGCCGCCCATTTTTCGCGGAAATCACCCTCGTACCACAAGTCCCCGCTGGCGACGCAAGCTTATCCATTGTAATGCGTTGGATATGGGGCAACTGACGCGCACGATAGCACTGGTCGGAATGATGGGGGCCGGGAAAAGCTCCATCGGCCGCCGCCTGGCGTCGCGCATGAAGGTCAAGTTCCACGACGCGGACACCGAAATCGAGCACGCCGCCGGCTGTCCGATTCCCGAGATTTTCGAGCGCTACGGCGAACCCGCCTTCCGAGATTGTGAACGAAAGGTAATCTCACGTCTGCTCGGAGAGCCGCCGCACGTCCTGGCGACCGGAGGCGGGGCCTTTATGGAAGCGGAAACGCGCGCCCGGATAAGGGAACTGGCACTGTCGATCTGGATCAAAGCGCCGGTGGACGTCCTGCTCGACCGCGTCAAGCGTAAGGACAATCGCCCGTTGTTAAAGAACGGCGACCCGCGCGAAATCCTGGAGCGGCTGCTGAAAGAGCGCGAACCGATCTACGCCGAAGCCGACCTCGCCGTCGAAAGCGAGAACGGCCCGCATTCCGATACGGTGGACCGCATCGTCGGAGTGCTCGCGGAACGCGGCATCTGGGTGGCACCATGAGAGAACGCATCTCCGTTTCGTTGGGCTCGCGCAGCTACGACATCCATGTCGGGCCGGGACTGATCGTAGAGGCGGGCGCACTTCTGGCGCCGCTGGCGCGCGGGCCGGTGCCGGTGGTGACCGACAGCAACGTGGCGCCGCTCTACTTGCAGCGCTTCGTCGATGTGCTGGGTGCGGCCGGAGTCGAGGCGAAGCCCATCGTGCTGGACGCGGGCGAAGGCACCAAGAGTTTCCGCTGGCTGGAGATGCTGGTCAGCGAGCTGCTGGCGACGGGCGTGGACCGCGGCGGGCTGATCGTGGCGCTGGGCGGCGGCGTGATCGGCGACCTTACAGGCTTCGCGGCGGGCGTCCTGAAGCGCGGCATCGATATCGTGCAGGTGCCGACAACCTTGCTGGCGCAAGTGGATTCCTCCGTGGGCGGCAAGACCGCGATCAACACCGCGGAGGGCAAGAATCTGGTCGGCGTGTTCCACCAGCCGCGGCTGGTGCTGGCCGACACCGATGTGCTCGCCACCCTGCCCGAACGCGAGCTGCTGGCGGGATACGCGGAAGTGGTGAAATACGGCGCGCTCGGCGATGCGGATTTCTTCGCTTGGCTGGAGGCGAACGCAGCTAAGGCGCTGGCGTGCGACGCGGAGGCCCTAGTGCATGCGGTGGCGCATTCCTGCCGGATGAAGGCCGACATCGTGGCGCGTGACGAGCGCGAATCGGGCGTCCGGGCACTGCTCAATCTCGGGCACACCTTCGGGCACGCCCTGGAGGCGGCGACAGGCTACTCCGACCGGCTGCTGCACGGTGAAGGCGTGGCGCTCGGAACGGCGCTGGCCTTTCGGCTGTCCGTGAAGCTGGGATTGTGCCCCGGCGAGGACGCCGAGCGTTTCACCCGGCATCTGAGAGATGTCGGATTACCCGCTGAAATAACTGACATTACCGGCAAGCGGCCAGCACCGGACGTGCTCCTCTCCCACATGGCACACGACAAGAAGGCGAAGGACGGAAAACTGGTCTTCGTGCTGGTCCGCGGCATCGGACAGGCCTTCGTCTCGAACGACGTGGAAGTGGCGATGGTGCGGGAAGTGCTGGGCTGAATCTAACCTCCCCTTTGCGGGGAGGTCGATTTGCCGGCGCGAAGCAGAGGCAAATCGGGTGGGGGGCGTTTGTTGTTCGCTCTACAACCCCCACCCGGCTCGCTTTGCTCGCCGCCGGTGCGCTGTCGCTGCCGGCCCCCGCAAGGGGGAGGTAAAAGGGTTGTATAGTCCCCTCCTCAACCGAGGTTCGCCATGGACACCTTCCTTCTCCTCACCTTCGGCATCGTTGTCATCTTGATCTGCGTGTCGGCGTTCTTCGCCGGCTCGGAGACCGCGCTCACCGCCGTCTCGCACGGCAGGATGCACCAGCTGGAAAAAGACGGCTCGCGCGCGGCAGCAAACGTCAACCTGCTGATCCACAACCGCGAAAGGCTCATCGGCGCCCTGCTCCTGGGCAACACCTTCGTCAACATCCTGGCATCGTCACTGGCGACTTCGGTGCTGGAGGACCGCTTCGGTCATCGCGCGGTGTTCATCGTCACCATCTTGATGACGGTCCTGGTGCTGATCTTCGCCGAAGTGCTGCCCAAGACGCTCGCCATCGCCCGTACCGACCGCTTCGCCCTCACAGTGGCCGGTGCGCTGCGCTACGTCGTGGCGGTGTTCGGTCCGGTTGTCGGGGCGGTGCAGAAGATCGTCTGGGTGATGCTGCAATTCTTCGGCGTCACCGGCGAGAACCGGGGCATCGTCGCCGACGAGGCGGCGCACGACGAAATCCGCGGCACGGTGTTCCTGCGCCACAAGGAAGGCTCCGTGGAGCGCGAGAGCCGCGACATGATCTCGGGCGTGCTCGATCTTCGCGAACTCACGGTCGGCGACGTGATGATCCACCGCAAGAACATGATGACCGTCTCGGCCGAGCAGCCCGCCGAGGACATCGTGCGTGCCCTGATGGCGACGCGCCATGCCCGCGTGCCGGTGTGGCGCGAAGAGCCGGAAAACATCGTCGGCGTGCTGCATACCGAGGACATCGTGCGCGCGGTGCTCGGCAACCGCCAGGCGTTCAAGGGGCTCGACGTGCGTATGCTGATTGCGCCGCCCTGGTTCGTGCCGGAGACCATGCCGCTCGACGAGCTGCTGGACGCGTTCAAAGAGAAGCGCTCGCACTTCGCGCTGGTGGTGGACGAATACGGCGTGATCCTGGGCCTGGTGACGCGCGAGGACATTCTCGACGAGGTGTTCGGCACTATCCCCGACGAGCATGCGGCACGCACCCCGGCCGGCATTCGGCCGCAGCCCGACGGTTCGTACTTCATCGACGGCGCCACGCCGATCCGCGACATCAACCGCGCGATGGACTGGAACCTGCCGGACGAGGAAGCCACCACGCTCGCCGGTCTCGTCATCCATGAGGCGCGCACCATCCCCGAAATCGGCCAGCGTTTTGCCTTCTACGGCTTCAAGTTCGAGGTGGTGCGGCGGCAGCGCAATCAGATCGCCATGCTGCGCGTCGTGGCGCCGGAAGCCGCCCGCGAAGCCACGGAAGCGAAGGAGGCGGAGAAGGAACGATAATCCCCCCTCCGTCTCAAGCTCGCTCCGCTCGCTTTCGCCACCTCCCCCGCAAGCGGGGGAGGAAAGAGGCTGAGCGCGCTCGTTGTCTTTCCTCCCCCGTTTACGGGGGAGGTGCCGAGCGTAGCGAGGCGGAGGGGGGATCGCTTACTCGCCCGGAGCCAGTGTCGTCAGCGCCAACGCGTGAATTTGTGTCCGCAATTCGTTTGTCAGCACGGCATAGACTCTGCGCTGACGTTCCACGCGCGAGAGGCCCGCGAAGGCGGGCGAGACGATCTTCACGCTAAAATGCGTTTCGCCGCCGGGACGGTGTCCTGCATGGCCTTCGTGCCGCGCGCTGTCGTCGGTAACCGTGAGTTCCGAGGGCGCGAAGGCTTCGGTCAGCTTGCGGTGAATGGTGTCGGAGACGGTCATCGCCCAGCCGTGACGCGCCCAATTCGTTATGTCAAGCGCGTCGCTTCCTTGTTTTTTCGGAGACGAACCCCATAATCGGTCTATGGCGAAGGCAGGCTACTCTCCGCGTTTCGGGCGCGACATCCGCATCAAGCCGGATGTGCAGGCGGCGCCGAAGGTGCGCCTTTGCGCCGAAAAAGACTGTGGCGAGGAAGGCGCCTACCGCGTGCCCAGGAGTCGCGACCAGCTTTCCACCTATCTGTGGCTCTGCCTCGCCCACGCCCGCGCGCACAACGAGAAATGGGACTATTTCGCCGGCATGAGCGAAGCCGAAATCGAACGCTTCCGCGCAGAGGCCGTGATCGGCCATCGCCCCACCTGGCCGCTCGGCAAGCGCGCCGCGGGATACCGAGGCGGCGCCCACCGCTTCGCGGACGGCTATGCGATTTTCGCAGAGGCCAAGGAGAGCCCGGAACCGCGCCGCCCGCAGCGGATATTGTCCCGGCTGCAACAGCAGGCTTTCGACGTCTTGAACCTCGAACCTTCGGCAAGCTTGATCGAAATCAAGGCCCGGTATAAGGAACTTGTGAAGCGTTTCCACCCCGACGCGAACGGCGGCGACCGGGGCACCGAAGAGCGTCTGAAGCAGGTTATCAAGGCTTATGGCGTATTACGCGCCTCCGGCCTTACCTAAGAGGGGCTCCAGGCGCCCTCCCCTCCGAGCGCTGCGGCCGCAATTTTTACCGGAACGATGACGATGAGCACTGAGACGCAAGGTCTCGATCCTTCCCTGACGCCCGACACGTTTGTCGACGTGAAAAAGGCGTTCGGGATCGACGCGAAGATGAAGGTTCCCGCCTTCTCCAAAGGCAACGAATACGTGCCTGACCTCGACACGGCCTACCGCTTCGACCGCGATACGACGCTCGCGATCCTGGCGGGCTTCGCGCACAACCGCCGCGTGATGATCCAGGGCTATCACGGCACNNCACGGCACCGGCAAGTCGACGCATATCGAGCAGGTGGCGGCGCGGCTCAACTGGCCTTGCGTGCGCATCAACCTCGACAGCCACATCAGCCGCATCGATCTGGTGGGCAAGGATGCCATCGTGATCAAGGACGGCCAGCAGATCACCGAGTTCCGCGAGGGGCTGCTGCCGTGGGCCTTGCAGCATCCGGTGGCGCTGGCGTTCGACGAATACGACGCCGGCCGGCCGGACGTGATGTTCGTGATCCAGCGCGTGCTGGAGGTGCAAGGCAAGCTGACGCTGCTCGACCAGAACCGAGTCATCCGCCCGCATCCGGCGTTCCGCCTGTTCTCGACCACCAACACCATCGGCCTCGGCGACACCACCGGCCTCTATCACGGCACGCAGCAGATCAATCAGGGCCAGATGGACCGCTGGAGCATCGTGGCGACGCTCAATTACCTCTCGCACGACAGCGAAGTGGAGATCGTGGTAGCGAAGGTGCCGACTTACGCCTCGTCGGAGAAGAGGAAACAGGTTTCCGCGATGGTCCGCGTCGCCGACATGACGCGCAACGCCTTCATCAACGGCGACCTTTCCACCGTGATGAGCCCGCGCACCGTCATCACCTGGGCGGAGAACGCGGAGATCTTTGGCGACGTCGGATTCGCCTTCCGGGTCACCTTCGTCAACAAATGCGACGAGCTGGAACGCGCCACCGTGGCCGAGTTCTACCAGCGCGCCTTCGGCGAGGACCTGCCGGACAGTGCGGCCAAGGTGCTGGTGGCGTGAGACATTCTTGAAGAAAAATCGGTTCGGCCATCCGGCGAACCGATCGGTGCCCGATCCCGCTTGCCCAACGTGCTTCTTCCCGTCAGTCTGGCAGGTATCTTGCGGGACTGCCAACGAGGACGAACATCATGAACAATGGGAGCAAGATAGGACTGGTGATTGCGGTTCTCGCCGTCATTGTGCTGGCGGTGACAAATCCGAGCCTGAGTCAGTTCAACACATGGACCAAATCGGACGCCAGCTTACTGCAGCGCCTGACCTGCGATGCAAAACCAACCGGAAACTACCTTTTGTTTTCCCGCTATGAATATCGATGCGTCGGTTTTACGAATAAATATATCGGGGCGCTCGGCACGTTCTATCAAACGAACAAGGATGTATCAGAGAAGTCGACGTCCAAGCATTAAAGCGTGGCGCAGCGAGCGCATCGGGTGGAGGGCGGAGTTAACCGCTAACGATGGCCTCCCACCCGGCTCGCTGTGCTCGCCGACCTCCCAACAAGGGGGAGGTAATTCGTCATGAGCCCCGACAACTCCTCCAACGAAGCCGTCAAACGTGCCGTCAGCAGTGCCGTGCGGGCGATCGCGGGTGAGCCCGAACTCGAAGTCACATTCGTAACCGAGCCGCAAAGCTGGTGGTCGGCCGTAGTGCAGTTTCTCGGCGGCACCTCCAAGAAAGCACGGCTGCCGGCGCCATCCAACGCGCTGTCCGCCCGGGAATTGGCCGTCATCCGGGGAACAGGCGACGCCCAGGCGCTGAAGCTCGCCTATCACGACGACAAAATTCATAAGAGGCTCCGCCCAGGCCAACCCGAAGCCGCCGCCATTTTCGAGTCCGCCGAACAGGCGCGTGTCGAAGCCATCGGCGCTTTGGCGATGAAGGGCGTCGCGGACAATCTCGCAGCCGGTCTGGAAGCGCGCTGCCTACAGCGCGGCCTCGCCAAGGCGCGCGACAGGAAGGCCGTGCCGCTCGCCGACGTGTTCGGCCTCATCGTGCGCGAGAAGCTGACGGGAGCCCCGCCGCCCGAATCCGCGCGCGCGGCCGTCGAATTGTGGCGCGAGTTCGTCGAGCAGCGTGCGGGAGCCGACCTCGACAAGCTGCTGCCTAAGCTGCGCGACCAGAAGGCCTTCGCCCGGCTGACGCGCACGGTGATGAAAGACCTCGACCTCGTCACCGAAGGCGACGAGGACCAGGACAGCGAAGAAGGCGGCGAGGACGGCGAATCTTCCGAACAACAGGAAGGCGGCGAAACACAGGAAGGCGCCGATACCGGCTCCAGCGAAGCGGAATTGCGCGAGGCCGAAGGCGAGGAAGGCGAGCCGACCGCTACAGAGATGCGCGTCGAAGACGGCGAACCCGAAACTGCCGACGACGGCGTCAAGCCCTGGCGCCCCGACCTGCCGTTCTCGCACCAGGACGAATGGGGCTACAAGATCTACACCACGCAGTTCGACGAGGTGATCGGCGCCGCGGAGCTTTGCGACAGCGAGGAACTGTCGCGGCTGCGCAATTTCCTCGACCAGCAACTCCTGCTGATGCAGAGCATCGTGGCGCGGCTCGCCAACAAATTGCAGCGGCTTTTGCAGGCGCAGCAGAACCGCTCCTGGGAGTTCGATCTCGAGGAAGGGCTGCTGGATGCGGCACGGCTGTCGCGCGTCGTCATCGATCCGATGCATCCGCTGTCGTTCAAGCAGGAAAAGGATATGACCTTCCGCGACACGGTGGTCACGCTGCTGCTCGACAATTCCGGNNGCTGGAGCGCTGCGGCGTCAAGGTGGAAATCCTCGGCTTCACGACGCGCGCCTGGAAAGGCGGGCAAAGCCGCGAGAAATGGATCGCCGACGGCAAGCCGCCTCACCCGGGCCGCCTCAACGACCTGCGCCACGTCGTCTACAAGAGCGCCGACGAGCCCTGGCGCCGGGCGCGCAAGAACCTCGGCCTGATGATGCGCGAGGGCCTGCTCAAGGAGAACATCGATGGCGAGGCGCTGATGTGGGCGCACAACCGCCTCGTCGTTCGTCCCGAAGCGCGCAAGATCATGATGGTGATTTCCGACGGAGCGCCGGTGGACGATTCCACGCTGTCGGTGAATTCCGGCAATTATCTCGAGCGTCATTTCAACAAGGTAATCGAGGACATCGAGAAGAAATCGAACGTCGAACTGGTGGCCATCGGCATCGGCCATGACGTGACGCGCCATTACAGCCGCGCCGTCACCATCGTGGACGCCGAGCAGCTCGGCGGCGCCATGACGGACCACCTCATCGCCCTGTTCGCGGAAGAAAAGGTCCAAAAGAACCAACACAGCCGCAAGCGCTACGCTGCCAATCGCGTATAGCTCCGATAAGGACTTTCCGTTTACCGATAGTCGGGCGTCCTTCCTTTCAAATCTTTCCGACCTCTTGCGCCAAACCAATAAATCCGAAGAGTAAAATTGACACCATTAAAAAAACGCGAGATGAACATGAATTACCCCCAGAGAATGAGACGCAGAAAACGTTCGGCATAAACAGGATGGGTTATAGTGTGTTGGTATTGGCATAGACAAGTTTGACTAACGAGTGCCGAAACAATGGGAGAGGAAGAAAATGAATAAGGCAAGCACGACCGTTTTCGTGATTGGATTGCTTTTTGCGAGCATTGGGCTCAGCCAGGGGGGTGAGATAAAAGCGGTTACAAAAGAGGTTACGCCTCCTCCAGGGTCTCAACAAAACCTCACTATCATCAAGGACACGATATTGGACAGCAGGTCTCTATTTGAGGCCAAACTCATCGACGATTCGGGCAATATCATACTCAACCCCAGAATGGTACCGGCCGGAATTGTTCTGATACTGCGGGAGCACGCTGACGAGAGATTTCTTGTCAAACCAGCGCTCGCGTTTGAATCCGGGATTATTCCGGAAGATGGTCATTTTCAAGCGGAGAGAATATCTGGATGGGAAGTTGAATTAACATACGACGTGAAATCGAAGAGAGAAATCGACAAAAAATCAGGCTACGAGGTTGTATCGTTGAAGGTGATCAACAGAGGTACGTCTCAACCAAACTGACTTTTTTTTGCGCGTATGATGTTACGATAAATTTGGCACCATTCGGGCTCACGCAACATCGCATGAGACGGAATAGCTGTTGAACTTGGATTGGGGACGGCAATATGGATATTTGGCTTTCCGCTTGATCGGCGCGGCACGGTCAACTCGCTCACCGCGTGGATGGCGGCGGGGCTACGAGCCGAAGCACCGCGTTCACGCTTGACCGGGCGCTCTGCTGCCGGGAGACTGGCTGCCTCTTCGGACTCACGCCTCAACGGGTGATCGCATGAAAAACGTATTGCGCATCGCGCTTCTCTTCGTCGCCTTTGCGTTCGGCGCACAAGCGGCCGAGCTGAACTTCAAGCCGCTCAAGGCGGGCGGCATTTATGCCTTGGGCGACGAAGTGGGCTGGACCGTCACTGCCGCCGCAGGCGTGACGCCTGCCCCCGGCTACACCTACACGGTCAAGACAAACCAGTGGGAGACGATCGGCAGCGGCAACTTCGATCTTTCGAGCGGCAGTGCGACGATCAAAGTCTCCGTCGAGCATCCGGCTATGGTGTACGTGACGGTCGATCGCGCCTCGGCGCCGAAGCCGGACGCCGCCGAAGCCGCCAAGCTGAACGACAGCCTGAGGGCGCTGCTGGTCAAGAGCAATCCGGCAATCAAGTCCGTGCTCGACAAATATCCGGGTTACTGTCTGATCACCTCGCCTTGTGCGGAGCAGCTCCCGGCTGCAGCACCCGCAACGCACGTCGCCGTCCTCGGTGCAGCAGTCGCGCCGACGAAGCTCGAGCCCAGCACTGCGCGTCCGGCCGATTTCGACGCGTTCTGGGCCGCAAAGCTCGCCGCCCTCCGCAAGATCCCGATGAATCCGGTGTTGACGCCCGTTGCCACCTCGCAGCCCGGCGTCAAGCTCTACAGATTCCAGCTCGACAGCCTCGGCTCGCATGTGCAGGGCTATGTGGCGCTGCCGAAGGGCAAGGGACCGTTACCGGCAATGATCGTCTATCAGTGGGCGGGCGTCTATGCGCTCGATCCCAGCTGGGCGACGAACCGCGCCGCGGAAGGCTGGCTCGTCATCGACGTGGACTCGCACGACATGCCGCCGGATCAGGCGACTGCTCCGACGAATTACAACGAGGTGGGCAACACCAGCCGCGAGACTTCGTATTTCCTCAACATGTATCTGCGCGACACACGGGCTCTCGATTGGGCACGGACCTTGCCGAGCTGGGACCGCAAGACGCTCGTCGTCACCGGCACCAGCATGGGCGGCCAGCAGAGCCTGGTCACCGCCGGTCTCAATCCCGGCAAGATCACCGCCGTCGTGGTGAACGAACCGTCGGGCGCGGATTCCAACGCCGAATTGCACGGCCGTGCCGGAGGCTATCCCTACTGGGCGGTGAAGGACCCGAAAGTGGCGGAGACCGCTCTCTACTTCGATACGGTGAACTTCGCCTCGCATATCACCGAACCGATTCTCCTAGCCGTCGGCTTCATCGACATGACCTGCCCGCCTGCGGGCTTGTGGACGGAGATCAACCTGATCCCGGGGCCCAAAGAGATCGTGCCGATGATCGAATCCGACCACAACAACCTCACACCCGACAAGCAGGGCTGGTTCTTGCAGCGATCGGAGGAAGTGCTGGCGACGTTGCTGGTCGGCAGGAAGTTTGTGCCGAACGAAGGATTGACTAAATAACTTGTCATCCCGGGCGCGAAGCGAAGCGGAGCGACCCGGGACCCACTTTGATACGCACGCTTGTTGTGAAGTGGTTCCCGGCTCGGCGCGATCGCGTCCGTTCGCTGTTGCTCACGGACTGATCGCTTGGCCGGGATGACAGTTTTATTTTCTAATAGCCTCCGAACCCCGACATCGGCGGGATCATGCGGCGCAGGAACCAGAAGGGGATGAGGAGCGCGATGCCCTCGCCCGCCAAGAGGCCCATGTACTCCAACCCATGATGGAGCCAGGGCGTCGCCGAGCCCATGTAGCAGATGGGGAAGAACACCAGCGGGAAGACGATCGCCGCGCTGAGGAAACCGAACAGCGGTGCCGTCCACCAGTACGCTCCGCGCGCGCCGTCGTAAACGACGGTCGAAACGAAAGACGCCGCAAAGAATGCCGCAGCGAAGGCCGCCGCCTCGCGCATCGAGGGAATGGTGTCCAAAGGAAACGCCGCGAGGATGATGTTGCGCGCAAAGACTGCCACTATTGCGACGGCGACGGAGACGATGACGACCTGCGCGAAGGCGTAAGCCGGACCGTAACGACGGTTGGTGAGGAAAACGCAGAAAAACGCCACCGGAACGATCATATCCGCGACGGTCAGCCACGCAACGCCGATGCCGTCCAGGAACAGCCGTACGGGCGTGTCGCGATAGAGGTAGATGCCGGCGACGCACGCCGTCAGTACCAAAACGGGAAGCAGAATTCGCGCCGCCGCCCCAAAAACGCCTGCCAGCTTCTGTCCGAAAGTGACCCGGTGGCCGTTATAGGCTCCTGCCCACGGCGTATCGGTTGTACTTCGTAATCGGTAAATACCTCGGTCAGCCGTATCCGTTGCCATCCGAAGACTGACGGTTTCGCGCCCGCCGAACGCATCTTCTTGTCTGAACGCCCGCACTTTACTCACCCCGTCGCGCCGGCCGCTGTCTCACCGCCTGGCACAATTTGATACACTACGGGATAACGGATGCAGGCGCCATGCCGAAACGGCTGGCAAACGGAGGTAAATGCCCATTTAACCGATAAGGGAATTATGCCGCGGCAGAGGCTTTCTTGACGATGAGGCGCTTCAGTCGCAGGGCGCGCGTCGACAGCACGGCATCCTTGGCCTTCAAGAGAAAGGCATCCAGCCCGCCGGTGCGGTCGACGGTGCGCAGGGCGCTCATGCAGATCTTGAGCTTGTAGGTCTGCCCCAGGGCATCGCTCGCCAGCGAGATCGTCTGGAGGTTCGGCCTGAACACCCGTTTGGTCTTGTTGTTGGCGTGACTGACGTTATGGCCGACCTGGAGGGTCTTTCCGGTCAATTCGCAGCGGCGGGACATGGGAATTCCTTAGAATGGCCCGGCCTTCCGGGCTGGTCGAAAGAGGCGCTCTCTTAATTGCGCAGCCCGGCCCGGTCAAGAGATAGCGTGACATTCTGTCCCCGGGCCGAGATGCAGTCCCTTGCAGAACTTAACTTATTTCTAATCCTGCGGTCGTTCGACAAGGCCGCCTGCGTCATAATAGAACCATCAAAGGCGGCCACATGAAGCCGCGGTGGGACGAAAAATTCAGAGAGAAACACCATGAAACTGCGGATCGCGGCCTTCGGCCTGACGTTGCTTGCCTTCACCGGCCCCGCGCTGGCCGCGGGCGGAGCAGGCGCCGAGCAAAGCGCCGGGCCAACTTCCGCACTGACCATGGCCATGAAGATTTACGCCGGGGGCATCACCATCGGCAAAGTCGACATGGACGCCAAATTCATCGGCGACAGATACCATGTCGTTTCGAACCTCGAGACCAGCGGCGTGGTCAACGCCTTCTGGCAGTCGCAGATCCAGGCGACCTCTTCCGGCAGGCTCGACGCCCACTCGCTCCAACCGTCGCTCTATGACTCGTTCTACACGGGTCACAAAGCGAACCATCAAGAGGTGTCGCTGACCTTCGAGGATGGATCGCCGACGCGCCTCTACGCCGATCCGCCCTACTCGACGAGGGGTTTCGACGTGAAGCCGGAAGAGATGAGGTCGACCTTCGATCCCTTGAGCGCCGTTCTCTACATCTCGTCGGGCATCGGCGCGGTGGCGAACAATCCGTGCAGCGTCCGCGCGCCGGTCTACGACGGCCGCCGCCGCTACAACATCACGCTGACGAAGGTCCGGCAGGAGAACGTGAGCCTGGACAACGGCCTCTACAAAGGTCCGGCTTACGTGTGCGCGATCGAGTACAAGCAGATCGCCGGCTTCAAGCCGCGCGTCCTCGGCGACGTTAACTTCCCGGCCATCACCGCATGGGTGGCGACGTTCCCAAGCAGTGTCACGGGACGCACTTATGCGGTGCCGCTTAAAGTCTGGGCGGACTCGCAATACGGCCGCATCGCCGTCGTCGTCACTTCGTTCAAGATCGACGGCGTCCAACCCAGGGCGCCGGGCGGCTGAGGCTGCAATCAGCTTTCAGTAACAACAAGAACAATCCCGGTAATCGTCCCTGAGGGGGTGCGATACTGCGTCAATTCCGACCATATGGCGGAATTCTCGCCTATTAAGGGTGTGGTATAATCGGCATGGCCTAAGGGATGGGGGGCTTCCATGTCACTTGCGTATCGCGCTGCATGCGGCGCGGCTTATGCAGTATGCCTAGCGTCACTCGCTACGATTGCTTACGGGCAAGTCAGCCATCCTCCGGTGGAGGCGTTCGGATCGCTTCCCGCGATTTCGGACGTCCGGATATCGCCTGACGGCAAGCACTTTTCCGCCTTGCAGACCTATCACGGGCGCATGGCCGTGGTGATTTACGAAGTCGGGGCACCGCCGGGGACCATACCCGCGATCCTGGTCGACGATACGCATTACATCCTTCAGGCGCAGTGGGCGAACAACGAGCGCTTGCTGGTCACCGTCTATCAGAGTTTGAAACACGGCGCGGGTTATACGCGTGCCCAACCCTTTGCCCGGACGTTGTCCATCGATACTCAGGCGAAAAACCTGGTGATGCTTCTGAACAATTCCGCCTTCGCCATGTATAATTATTCCTCGTCGATCATCTCCGATCTGAACCTCGACGAACCGAACCATATCATCATGCCGTTGTGGGCGGAGCATTTGCGGACGTTTTCACGCGATCTCTACAAAGTGGACGTGCTGACAGGTAGAGGAGAGACATTCCTGCAAGGGAAAGCCATTACCACGGACATTAGCGAAGAGCACACGATCTATTGGATCATGGACGGCCACGGTCACGCGGTCGGGCGCGTCGATCAGACTCAGGAGCCGCTTGTCGATCACCTCAAGCTGAACAAGGGCGGCAGCTGGGTAGAAGTCACAGCCTATGACGCCGAGGCGGACAACGGCGCCGACGTCATCGGCCTTACGGTAGACGGAACGTCGCTGGTTCGCTTCGCCCGCAACGACCGGACCGGGCTGCAGGGTGTCGTCGCGTACAATCTCGCGAACGGCAATACGGCGCCGCTCTATTACAATGACAGATACGATATCGACTGTCTCTACATGTCCGATTGGGACAGACGTGTCTTGGGAGTAACCTATACAGACGACATCCAGCACAGCCATTATTTCGACCCCGCACTCCAGGCTCTGCAAAGAGGCCTAGAAGCGGTCATTCCCGGCCAGAATGTCATCGTCCAGTCTATGGATTTGGCCCGGCAATACGTGACCGTTGGAGCCTCGAGTACCAGCCAGCCGCCGACCTATTACCTGCTCAATCGTACCACGCACCTTCTCGGCAGGATCGGNNTACAAGGCGCGCGACGGGCTCGACATCCCGGCCTATCTCACTTTGCCGCCGGGCAAGACGCCGAAGAACCTTCCGGTCGTGATATTCCCGCATGGGTGGCCGGAAGCGCGCGATTCCATGGACTTCAATTGGTGGGCGCAGTTCATGGCCAACCGCGGCTACGCCGTGCTGCAACCGAATCATCGGGGTTCTTCCGGCTACGGCGCGAATTTTGCCGCAGCGGGTTTTCACCAGTGGGGTCTCAAGATGCAGGACGACATCACCGACGGCGTCAAGAAGCTGATCGCCGACGGCATTGCCGATCCGAAGCGCATATGCATCGTGGGCGCGAGCTATGGCGGCTATGCCGCGCTGGCTGGCGCCACCTTCTCTCCTAACCTTTATGCATGTGCCGTGAGCTTTGCCGGGATTTCGGACCTGCCCATGCTGCTGGATGATGCCGAGGATGAATTCGGGGTGCACTCAAGTATGATGTCCTACTTGAACTCGCGCGTAGGCAACGAGCGAGACGATATCGCCCGCCTCAAGGCCACCTCGCCCGCGCTTCACGCCGAACAGGTGCGATGCCCCATACTGCTGATGCACGGCGCAAGCGATTTCACCGTGCGGATCGATCAGAGCAAGGAGATGTACGACCGCCTGAGAAGCGCAGGAAAACCGGTCGAATTCATCCGTTTCGAGGGCGACGAAGATCACTATTTCGAGCGGGCGGAAACCCGAATCCGCATGTTGACGGAGATTGAGAAGTTCCTGGCGAAGTATATCGGCAACTGACGAATTCGCCGTGCGTGCGGCGCTGGCGGCTGAAGCGTCAGGCCGAGCGCATCACATGCCCGGTGCTTCTGATGCACGGAACCGCGGATTCGACTGTGCGTATCGATCAGAGTAAAAACATGAGCGATGCCTTGCTCCGCGCCGGCAGGCAGGTGGAATTCATCCGGTTCCAAGACGAGAACCACTATCCGGACAAGGCCAAAACGCGCGGGTGCGACAGCGCAGACGTGCCGGATGCGGCTTGTTTGGATCGCGAATAAGGAATAACGACACAACCTAGGCGGAAATTTTCTCGCCAACACATCGTGGTCCGCGTAGAATTCCTGCAAGAAAAGAGGGGGATCACATGACGCGCCATCTTCGCGCCGCATGCGCCATCGTATTCGCCGCAATCGGATCGACGTTCACCCCGCCGTGCGCGGCCCAGACCCCATCGCACCCGCCGGTGGAGGCCTTTGCGAACCTGCCGTTCATTTCGGACGTTTCGCTTTCGCCCGACGGTAAGCATCTGGCGACGATCCAGACCTACGAAGGCCGACCGGTCGCAGTGATCTTGGATCTCGAAGCTCTGGGCACCGTCCAGCCCGTCGTGATTCCAAATTCGAATGGGTTCATCGTCAAAGTACAATGGGCGAACAACCAGAGACTGCTCATCACCGTCAACAAGAACCAGAGATTTCATACCCAACGAGTGTACGGCTGGCTCCGCACCGTCTCGTACGACACCAAAGGCGAAAACGGGGTCCTGCTCCTCAATAATATCGCGGATCTCGAAGTGAACGTGTCAGGGTCGAGCATCCTCGACTATGACCTCGATGATCCAGATCACGTCTATATGGAGATGTATTCGACACTCAGCAACGGCATTAGTTTATTGGGGGTATACAAAGTCGACGTCGCTACCGGAAAAGGCGAAAAGGTCATGTACGGTTCCAGCGACACTACAGACTACATAATGGACGGCCATGGCAATGTCGTCGCGCGGATCGACCAGACGAAGCACCCACTGGAGGAACATCTGCTCTTCTATCAGGGTGGAACCTGGTTTGAGGTGGGCAAATACAACGCCGAGGGCGACAACGGCGTCGGCATAATGGGTTTGTCGCAGGACGGTCTATCGCTGCTGCGCTCGAAGCAAAGCGGGGACGCAGGCATCGCAGGCATTGCTTCAATGTCGCTGTCCAGCAGGACTGAAACGATGCTGTACTCCAACCCAAAATTCGATGTCGGCGGTGCACTGGTCGACCCGTGGACGTCCCGCGTCGTCGGCTACTCCGTTCTGACCGACGAGCAGGAATACCACTTTATCGATCCTCAGCTTCAGGCGCTCCAGAACGGGCTCGAACAGGCCTTCCCAGGATATAATGTCCATCCCGTCACTTGGGATCTGAAAATGCAGAAGGTGATCCTGGCGGTAGAAGGGCCGCGTCATCCGCGCGAATACTATATTCTCGACCGTGCTACGCATCAGGCGCAGTGGCTCGCCTCTACCTATCCCGACCTGACCGATGCGGATCTCGGGGAAGTCAAGCCCTATCTCTACAAGGCACGCGACGGGCTTCAAATTCCGGCTTACCTGACGCTGCCACCCGGCAAGCAACCCAAAAACCTGCCGCTCGTCATCATGCCGCACGGCGGGCCGATGGCACGGGACTCCATGGATTTTGACTACGAGGCGCAATTCCTGGCCAACCGCGGTTATGCGGTTCTGCAACCCAATTTCCGCGGTTCCAGCGGCTACGGCAGCAAATTCGAGGAAGCCGGTTACGGCCAATGGGGCCTGAAGATGCAGGACGACGTTACGGACGGTGTCAAGAAACTGATCGCCGACGGCATCGCCGATCCCAAGCGCATCTGCATCTATGGCGGAAGCTACGGCGGCTATGCGGCGTTGGCCGGCGCCGCGTTCATGCCCGATCTCTACGCTTGCGCCGCAAGCTGGGCCGGCGTGAGCGATCTGAGGATGTTCCTGAGAGAACGAAGAGACGAATACGGAAAAGACTCGGCTATGATTGAGCGGTGGTCGAAATTCATCGGAAATCGCAGCGACGACGCCGAGAAGCTCGACGCGGCCTCGCCGGCCTTGCACGCCGACATGATCCGCTGCCCTGTCCTTTTGATGCATGGCGTCAAAGACTCGACAGTACGTATCAAGCAAAGCGAGGATATGAACAGCGCTCTGGAAGGTGCCCGGAAGAAAGTCACATTCATCAAGATCGACGACGAATCGCATTACATGCAGAACGCCTCGACGCGCATCCGGGTTCTGACCGAACTGGAGAAATTCCTGGCGGCAAACATCGGGAACTAACCCGCGCTACTGCTTGGCGCGCACAAGGTTCAGCACATCTCGTGCCGCATCCGGAATGTTGGTGCCCGGGCCGAACACCGTGGCGACGCCCTGCTGTTTCAGGAACTCGTGATCCTTGGCGGGAATGACGCCGCCGACCACGACCAGGATGTCCGACTTCTCCTTCTTCAGCGCGGCGATCAATTGCGGCACCAGCGTCTTGTGTCCGGCGGCGAGGCTGGAGATGCCGACGACGTGCACGCCCGCGGCGACAGCCTCCTTCGCCACCTCTTCGGGCGTGGCGAACAGCGCGCCGACATCCACCCGGAAGCCGATGTCGGCAAAGGCGGAAGCGATGACTTTGGCGCCGCGGTCGTGGCCGTCCTGGCCGATCTTCGCCACCAAGATGCGCGGCGGTTTGCCCGCGGTCTTGGCGAAGGATTCCACCTCGCCTTTCAGCGCGGCGAATTCGTTGTCTCCCTCATAAGCCCCGCCGTAGACGCCTGAGATGGTGCGCGTGACGGCGCGATGGCGCAGATGCACCTTCTCGATGGCCTCGGAAATCTCGCCGACCGTGGCGCGGGCGCGCGCCGCGTCGATCGCCAGCGTCAGGAGATTGGCGTCGCCCGCAGCGCCCAGGCGCAGGGCTTCGAGGCTTGCCGCGACTTTGGCAGGATGGCGCTTCGTCTTGACCTCGGCGAGGCGCGCGAGCTGCGCCTTAAGCACGGCCGCATTGTCCACTTCGCGGTATTCCACTTCCCCGTCCTTGTCCGGCTCGAAGCGGTTGACGCCGACGATCACGTCCTCGCCCTTGTCCACGCGGGCCTGGCGGCGCGCGGCGGATTCCTCGATCGCGAGCTTGGCGTCGTCGACGCAATTCGTCATGCCGCCCTTGCCTTCGACGCGCGCGATGATCTTGTGCGCATGCACGATCAGCGAATGGGTCAGCGCTTCGAGGTAATAGGAACCGCCCAGCGGATCGACCGTGCGCGTCACTTGCGTCTCGTGCTGCAGGATGAGCTGGGTGTTGCGCGCGATGCGGGCGGAGGCCTCCGTCGGCAGGGCGATGGCCTCGTCGAAGGAATTGGTGTGCAGCGATTGGGTGCCGCCCAGCACCGCCGCCATCGCCTCGTAGGCCGTGCGCACGATGTTGTTGTAGGGGTCTTGCTCGGTCAGCGACACGCCGGAGGTCTGGCAGTGCGTGCGCAGCATCAGGCTTTCCGGCTTCTTGGCGCCGAAGCCCTGCATGATCTCCGCCCACATCAGGCGCGCGGCGCGCAGCTTGGCGACTTCCATGAAGAAGTT
>PMKE01000114.1 GCA_003158585.1 Alphaproteobacteria bacterium | reverse complement strand
TATTACGGCATGCAGGCGCTGCTGGTTCTGTATCTCTACGACTATCTGCTCAAGCCCGGACACATCGAGCAGGTCTCGGGCTTCGAGGCGTTCCGCCAGGGCCTGAACTGGCTCATGCGCGAGATTCCGTGGCTGTTCAAGAAGACAGACATGGCGATGGCCTCGAACATCTCGCAGCTTTATGCGGGGCTCGTCTATGTCACGCCGCTGATCGGCGGACCGCTCGCCGACCGCTGGCTCGGCCGCACGCGGACGGTGACCATCGGCTCGCTGCTGATGATCGCGGGTACGTTCCTCCTGGCCACCAACCAAACCTTCCTCTTGGGCCTCGCCTTCCTGCTCGGGGGCGTGGGCTGCTTCAAAGGCAACATCGCCGCGCAAGTGGGCGATCTCTATACCAAGACGGACAACCGCCGTGCCGACGGCTTCCAGATCTACTTCATGGGCATTCAGCTGGCGGTAATCTTCTCGCCGCTCGTCTGTTCGACGCTGGGCGAGCGGTACAACTACCATTGGGGCTTCATCGCCGCGGGCGCCGGCATGGTCCTGGCGCTGACGACCTATCTCATCGGCCGCAAGACCTTCCCGCCGGAGCGCGTGAAGAACACCGGCCCCAAGGAAAAGCGCGAGCCGCTCAAGGCCCGCGATTGGGGTGTGGTGATCCTGCTCGTGCTGCTCCTGGTGCCGCTGGCATTCTCTATCGTCGGCAACCAGCAGATCTTCAACGCCTATCTCGTCTGGTCCGGCGACAACTACCAGATGACCTATGGCGGGTTCACGGTTCCCCGCGGCTGGATGATGTCGTTCGACGCCGTCTTCAGTTCCGTCACCATGGTCGGCGTCATCGCTTTCTGGCGCTGGTACGGCAAGCGCCGCAAGGAGCCCGACGAGATCTCCAAGATCATCATCGGCGTCGTCATCAGCATGTTTGCACCGCTGGCGCTGGCAGGGGCCTCCGCCGTGGTCGCGGCGACCCATCACCCCGTGAGCCTCGGCTGGGCCGTGGCCTTCCACCTCATCAACGATATCGGCTTCGCCAACGTGCTGCCCGTGGGGCTGGCGCTTTATTCGCGCGCCGCACCGAAGGGCATGGGCGGCACCATGATCGCCGTTTATTACCTGCACCTGTTCTTCGCCAACACGGTGATCGTGGGGCCGTTGGGCGGGCTGCTGCACACGATGCCGGACACGCAGTTCTGGCTGCTGCATGTCGGCCTGATGGCCGCTGCTGCGGTGGTGCTGCTGATCGCCAAGCTGCTGTTCGGCCACGTGCTGGCGCCGAGGGCGGAGGAACACGCGGCGGGGTGAAGCGTCGACACGGCTGCACAAAATCGCCCGCTTGATGCCGAGAACACGTCCGTGACGCTTCAAACGATGGGACGCGCGACGGCGGCGCTTGGAAGAGAACTTGCGATCACGTTGAAGGATGCGGCTTAGCCAAACATGTGCCTACTCTTTGGCAACTCATGTCATTATTGCCTGATTCACGAAATTTGGATCAGCTGGCGGGCGACCATATGCTTCCAAAAGGCGACTGTAGGCTGCCGTCAGTACTCGAAGCTGTTCGTCAGCGCTAAACCCATTGCATTTATCCATATGCTCAAACTTGTCATCGATTGCGTCGGGTCCGATGGTTGTACCCATCAGACCAACAATTCCCATTCTGACATAAATTGGAGGCAGAGCCCCAAAATGTTGGTAGAGATCCAGACTTCTACATAGAAACCAAGCCCATTGTTTGAGCACATAGAGGTTAGCAAGCTGGTTAGCTCCTTTGTGCGCGGTCACGACACTGCTGTCGACCGCCCAAATTTCACCTGTCTTATCGAACCACTGCGTTAATGTATGAGTTGGCCTTGGCTCAATCGCATCTCGGCCAATAGCATAGCGAAGTACCCCGTCAGCGTTTTGTCCGCCGTCACCGGACGACCAGTTACCTAGCGGACAGAGCATTTTCGAATCCGGCGCTTGATGCACTTGAGCGCGCGAAGGTGCTTTAACGGACCATAATGCTGGAAGTAGCCGCATATAGCTGCGCGGGCTTTCCTTGAGTTTTACCTTGAAAGTACCGGTGCCATGCCAACCTTGATGTTGCACCAGGGTGTTCTGTTCAAACCAAACAGATGGATCGTTCGTGCGCGATGTTCGCCAAGGCAGCTCTGCGGTAGAGCGCTGCGGCATCACGTTCTTCAGACAAGCGCCAATTCTGAGCACAAGTTCGTCGACAAGCGACTGACGCTCTAAGTTGATCTTGTCCGGCTCCGCACTCTTAGCAAGCTTGTAGCTTGCCGGTCCGCGTCGATGTCGAAGATTAAACGGTAACTTTTCCGGAGTTGCAGCACCAAAATAAATATTGGACACAAGAACTATCTGCTTCGGTCCTTTTGCATGTAATGCGTAACCGAGCTCGATCAAAACATTTGGATTTGCCACCTCTTTCCCACCATCACTTTTCGCGATAGGGGTGATATCGGCAACAAAAACTGAACAGCTCTCGATTTTCTCCAGAATCGTATTCGTGATGTCGACCGTTCCAGGTTCGTCTTTGGTGTCGTGATCGATTTCCGGGCGTTCGCTCTCATCCAGATGCAATTCCGCTTGAATTTTCTTGAGCGCCTCCTCAATTGCCTCTTTGATGAAGGCGCGACACAGGGATTGAGGCCTGTCCGCCTGCCAAGAGTAGAAGATTTTCATGCTACCCCAAACACCATTTCAATATCGCCTTCTGCGCGTGCAGGCGGTTTTCGGCTTCGTCCCAAACGGCCGACTGCGGGCCGTCGATCACGTCGTCGGTGACTTCCTCGCCGCGNNGCCCATCGACACCCAGGCGTCGGAGACGACGCAGTCGGCACCGGCCACGGCCTTTTCCGCATCCTCGCCGAAGCTCACGTCGCCGCCGTTCGACTTCGCCCATTCGCGCAGCGCCGGGCGAACCGCCAGCTCGGGCGGCGAGGCGACGCGCAGAGTGAAGCCCATGCGCACCGCGGCGTGCACCCAGGAGGTGCAGGTGTTGTTGGCGTCGCCGCTCCAGGCCACCACACGGCCTTTGATGGGGCCTTTCTGCTCTTCGAAGGTCATCAGATCGGCCATCACCTGACAGGGATGCGTCAGCTTGGTGAGTCCGTTGATGACGGGGATGGTCGCGTTGGCGGCGAGGTCGAGCACCATCTCGTGATCGAGCAGGCGGATCATCACCGCATCGACGTAGCGCGAGATCACCCGCGCGGTGTCGGAGATGGTCTCTTCGCGGGCGAGCTGCATCTCGCTGCCCGTCATCATGATGGTGGTGCCGCCGAGCTGGCGCATGCCGACGTCGAAGGAAATGCGGGTGCGCGTCGACTGCCGGTCGAAGATCATCGCCAGGATGCGCCCTTCAAGCGGCTTGTCGGCGTCGGGCACGCCCTGCGGCCAACCTTTGCGGGCCTGTTTGCGGCGGCGGGCCTCGGTCAGGATCGCGGCAATGGCGGGCGCGTCGAAATCGGAGATGTCGAGGAAATGTCTGGGCGTGCTCATGTGTTTTGCGTCTTCGATTTGGCTTCAAAGGATTTGGCGGCGGAGGACAGCATCGCCATCGCCTCGCGCACCTGGGTCTCTTCGATGATGAGGGGCGGCAACAGGCGCACGACGTTGTCGCCCGCGCCGACCAGCAGCAGACCTTCCTTGCGGGCGGCCGCCACGAATTCCGTGTTGGGAACCTTGAGCTTGAGGCCGAGCATCAGCCCCTGCCCGCGCACTTCCTCGAACACCGAAGGATGTTCGGAGAGCAGCCCCGAAAGCTGCTGGTTCAGGTAATTGCCGATCGCCTGCACATGCGGCAGGAAATCCGGCGCCAGCACCAGGTCGAGGGCAGCAGCGGCCACGGCCATGCCGAGCGGATTGCCGCCGTAAGTGGTGCCGTGCGTGCCCGCCGTCATACCTTTCGCCGCTTCGGCAGTGGCGAGGCAGACACCGACGGGGAAGCCGCCGCCGATGCCCTTGGCGACCGCCATGATGTCCGGCGCGATGCCCAGCCACTCATAGGCGAACAGCTTGCCGGTACGCCCGACGCCGGTCTGGATCTCGTCGAAGATGAGCAGCAGACCGTGCCGGTCGCACAGCTTGCGCAGGCCGCGCAGGAATTCCGGCGCGAGAACCCGGATGCCGCCTTCGCCCTGGACCGGTTCGACCAGGATGGCCGCAGTCTCGGGCGTGATCGCTGTTTCGACGCCCTTCAAGTTTCCCGCGGGGATCGAATCGAAGCCGTCCACCTTGGGCCCGAAGCCTTCCAGATATTTGGCCTGACCGCCCGCGGCGATGCCGGCGAGCGTGCGGCCGTGGAAAGCGCCCTCGAAACAGAGGATGCGGAAACGCTCGGGATGGCCGCTGACGTACTGGTAGCGCCGCGCCATCTTGAAAGCGCATTCGCAGGCCTCGACGCCCGAATTGGTGAAGAACGCGGTGTCGGCGAAGGTGACTTCCACCAAGCGCTTCGACAACGCCTCCTGTCCCGGTACGCGATAAAGGTTGGAAGTGTGCCAGAGCTTGGTCGCCTGCTCCGTCAGTGCCGCAACCAGCTTGGGATGCGCATGCCCGAAGGCGTTGACGGCGATGCCGGCTCCGAAATCCAGGTATCGCTTGCCATCCTCGGCGAAAAGGTACGGACCTTCGCCCCGGACGAACGCAACATCCGCCCGGTTGTAGGTTGGCAGCAGCGACGGAAACACTTCTTCCTCCATCAGTTATGGTGTTTGTGGAAAACCCCGCGCGGCTTTAACCGCTTTCCCCCCTTGTCACAAGCCAAGCCTGCCGCGGGCCGTTATGCACAGGACACGCGCTTGGATTCGCAGAACATTCCAAGCATTCCATCTGCCGAACACTCTGAGTCGGTTTCTGTGGACGAAGGCCTTGTGGTGCGGCCGCAGTACTTGTGCGTTCTCTCACGGGCGCTACGATATTTGGTAGCAGGGAAGAGGGAGCACACCATGACCCAGGCGAATTGGACCGACGACCGAGTCGAACAGCTAAAAAACCTCTGGACGGAGGGGCTTTCGGCCAGCCAGATCGCCCGCGCACTGGGCGGGGTGACCCGCAACGCCGTGATCGGCAAGGTCCACCGGCTGGGTCTGGCCGGCCGCGCCAGCCCCTCGCGGGTCGAGCGCCCTCGTCTGCCGTCGAGCCCGCGCGTGACGGTCCGCTCCCACATCCCGGCCCCGCCGGTTGTGGAAGAGGACCCGCTGACGCTCGACGACGGCAACTTCGCCACGGTGCTGACGATCAACGACCGCATGTGCCGCTGGCCGATCGGCGACCCCTCGGAGAACGAGTTCCACTTCTGCGGCCGCAAGCCCAAGTCGGGCTCGCCCTATTGCGAAGCGCACGCGCGCAAGGCCTATCAACCCCAGCAGCAGCGCCGGGACAAGATTGCCAGCTAGCACTCGCCGGAGACTACTGCTGACCGACTTCCATACAGGCGCGCGGCGTGCTGACGCCGCGCACCGTCCTGTGATAAGCTCCCCGCCATGAAAAAACGTGCCGGAAAATCCAAGCCGAAATCCGCTTCCGCCAAGAACAATGCGGCGCGCAAACAACCCGCTCAGCGTTCCGCGATCGCGAGCTCGCACGACTCGCTGCACAGCCTGTTGCGCGGCGCACATGCGCACAGGGTTTGCGGGCCGCGCTGAAGCATCCGGCGATAGAAGCAGGAATCAGACCGGCGCCGGGACGACGCTGTCCTCGAGCGCATATCCGGCCGAGCGCACGGTGCGGATCGGATCACCCGTGCCTTCGACACTGAGTGCCTTGCGCAACCGCCCGACATGGACGTCGACCGTGCGCGCCTCGACATAGACGTCCGAACCCCACACCGCATCCAAGAGCTGCTCGCGCGAGAAGACGCGGCCGGGATGCTGAATGAGGTGGTCGAGTAGTTTGTATTCGGTGGGCCCCAAATGCACTTCCTTGGCCGCGCGGCGCACGCGGTGGGCGGCACGGTCCATCTCGATATCGCCGACGGTGATCGTGTCTTCGGCGAGGCCCGGACGGATGCGGCGCATCACGGCCCTGAGGCGTGCCATCAGCTCCGTCATCGAGAAGGGCTTGGTCAGATAGTCGTCGGCGCCGGTATCGAGGCCGCGGATGCGATCCGTTTCCTCGCCGCGCGCCGTCAGCATGATGATCGGGACGTTGCGGGTTTCCTGTCTTCCGCGCAGACGCCGGCAGACTTCGATGCCCGAGAGCTGCGGCAGCATCCAGTCCAACAGAACGAGATCCAGTTTCTCCTCGGCGGCGACGAGCAGCGCTTCCTCACCGTCCTGGGCCTCCAGGACGCGATAGCCTTCGCGTTCCAGGTTGTAGCGCAACAGAGTAACCAGGGCGCCTTCGTCCTCGACCACGAGTACCGACGGTTTCATGCCTCATTCCTTCTTCTGGAATTGCACGCTGGTCTGGCTGGTGACGTCGGCCTTAGGCCGGTCGGTGGCGAGATGACCGCCGGTCACCATGTTGTAGACGACCTCGGCGATATTGGTGCAGTGATCGCCCACTCGTTCGATGTTCTTGGCGATGAAGAGGAGGTGCGTACAGAGCCCGATGGTGCGCGGATCCTCCATCATGTAGGTCAGCAGCTCGCGGAACAGGCTGTTGTACATCTCGTCGATGTCGCCGTCCTGGCGCCACACCATCTCCGCGGATTCCGCATCGCGGTCCGAATAGGAATCGAGCACCAGCTTGAGCTG
>PMKE01000077.1 GCA_003158585.1 Alphaproteobacteria bacterium | reverse complement strand
GGAAGTGCCGGGCTGGCCGCCGGAGAACATCGAAGACCTCGCCAAGCGTTACGAGGACCAGTACTGATCTATTGAGGGTAGTGTGTCATGCGCCATCGCAATCAGGGCCGTAAGCTCAACGTAACGCAATCTCATCGTACTGCGATGTTTGCGAACATGATGGCGGCGCTCATCAAGCACGAGCAGATCGTCACCACGCTGCCCAAGGCGAAGGAGCTTCGCCCCATCATGGAGAAGCTGGTGACGCTGTCGCGCCGCGGCACCGCCGACCTGCACGCCCGCCGCCAGGCCATCGCCCAGGTTCGCGACCTCGGTCAGGTCAAGAAGCTGTTCGACGTGCTCGGGCCGCGCTATGCGGGTCGTCCCGGCGGCTACACGCGCGTCCTCAAGGCAGGCTTCCGCCACGGCGACAACGCCCCTATGGCCGTGATCGAATTCGTGGATCGCGATCCGGAGGCCAAGGGCAAAGACAGCGGCCCCGTCGTCGTGGCTGAAGAAGAAGCAACGGAAGCGTAAGCCTCCGTACGGAATCGCGTGTAATATTCGGGGCGGCTCGGTAACGGGTCGCCCCTTCGTGTAAGGGAGGGAGTTAGGGGAGGGCAATGAAGATGAGAAACTGGTCTCTGACGGCCGCCGCTTGCGTCTTGGCGCTCGGTGCCGTCGTCTATGCCGTCGCTCCGGGCAGCGCCGCCCCGCAGCGCCTTCCCGCCGCCGCGCCGCTGCGCATGCCTGTCCCGCAGGCACCGCGCGAGATGCGCGAGGTGCAGCTCACTTTCGCGCCCATCGTCAAACGCGTCGCCCCGGCCGTGGTCAACGTCTATTCGCGCAGCGTGGTGCAGGCGCCGTTCAATCCCTTCATGAACGATCCGTTCTTCCAGCGCTTCTTCGGCTTCAATCCGCAGATGCAGCGCCGCGTGCAGCAGTCGCTGGGCTCGGGCGTGATCGTGCGCGCCGACGGCATGATCCTGACCAACAACCACGTCGTTCAGGGCGGCCAGGACATCACGGTGGCGCTGTCCGACAAGCGCGAGTTCAAGGCCAGGATCACGCTCTCCGATCCGCGCACCGATCTCGCGGTGCTGAAGATCGACACCAAGGGCGAGAAGCTGCCCACGGTGGAGTTCGGCAACAGCGACGCGCTCCAGGTGGGCGATCTGGTGCTGGCCATCGGCGATCCCTTCGGCGTGGGGCAGACCGTGACGATGGGCATTGTCTCGGCCTTGGCGCGCACCGATACCGGCGCCAACAGCTCGCAGTTCTTCATCCAGACGGACGCCGCGATCAATCCCGGCAATTCGGGCGGAGCGCTGGTGACCACCGACGGCAAGCTTGCCGGCATCAACACGGCGATCGTCTCGCCTTCGGGCGGCAATATCGGCATCGGCTTCGCCATTCCCGCCAACCTCGCGCGCCGCGTAGTGGAAGGCGCCACGACGGGCGGCGGCGTCAAGCTGCCCTGGCTCGGTGCGGACGGGCAGTCCGTCACCGGCGACCTCGCCGGAGCGCTGCATTTGAGCCGGCCGCAAGGCGTGCTGCTCAAGACCGTCTATCCCGGCGGACCCGCGGCGCAGGCCAGCCTCAAGACCGGCGACGTGGTGCTGTCGGTGGACGGCGCCGACGTAGACGACATGCAGGCGATCAATTACCGCGTGGCGACGCACCGGCCGGGCGAGACGGCGCGCCTCAAGATTTCGCGCGACGGGAAGATTTGGGAAACGTCCGTCAAGCTCGCCCTGCCGCCGGAAAATCCGCAGCGCGAATCCGCCGTCATCGGCGGGCGCAATCCGCTGACCGGCGCGCGGGTGGAGAATTTGTCGCCTGCCGTGGCGCTCGACCTGCAGATGAACCTCTTCGCCAAGGGCGTGGTGATCCGCTCCGTCTCGCCGAACACCTTCTCCGGCAACTACGGCTTCCAGCCGGGCGACGTGGTGCGCTCGGTCAACGGCCAGGCGGTGGTCAATGTCGGTCAGCTCAAGAAGCTGCTCGACGGCGCCGGCGGCCACTGGGACCTCGTGATCGACCGCGGGGGGCAGCGGTTGAGCCTGACGGTGGATGGGTAGGTCCAACCTTCTCTCAAGAGGAGGGTGGAAAGGTTGCGTCGTTTTTCAAGCAATCAGCTGCGATCTTTTTCAAAATTGCTTTATTCTCCTTTGTTGATAGGTCGATTGGCTCAAGACAATTTTCGCAAGCTTTTGCGTATCGACCGTGCAGTTTGCTGAGCAGAATGGTTTGTTCTTTTCCGCATACTGGGCAGGTAAGAACAATTGGTGTACACTTTGCCGTTGCGGAGTGAGCGATATTGAGTGGAAACATGGCTGGAAGCATTTTCTGCCCCTGACTTTATGTTCGTTGTTCGTCTACCACATATACGCCATTTTTGCAACAGGCGCATCCCATGTCCGACCTCTTCAAATCCGCCGGTCTTGAAGATACCGCCCCGCGGCCCTTGGCCGACCGGCTGCGGCCGAAAACGCTGGCCGAGGTGGTGGGCCAGGACCACCTGATCGGCCCGGAAGGCCCCATCGGGCGGATGGTGGCGGCGAACCGGCCGCATTCGATGATCCTGTGGGGGCCGCCCGGCACCGGCAAGACCACCATCGCGCGGCTGTTGTCCACCGCCTTCAATCTCCATTTCGAGCAGCTCTCCGCGGTTTTCTCGGGCGTCGCCGATCTGAAGAAGTGTTTTGACGCAGCGCGCCAGCGCCGCAAAGTCGGGCAGGGCACGCTGTTGTTCGTGGACGAAATCCACCGTTTCAATCGCAGCCAGCAGGATTCCTTCCTTCCCGTGATGGAGGACGGAACGGTGATCGTCGTCGGCGCCACGACCGAGAATCCGTCCTTCGAACTCAACGGCGCGCTGCTCTCCCGCACGCAGGTGCTGGTGCTGCGCCGCCTCGACGACACCGCGCTGGAAACGCTGCTGCAACGGGCCGAAACCCATTACGGCGAAAAGCTGCCGCTCACCGACGATGCGCGCGATACCATCAAGGCGATGGCCGACGGCGACGGGCGTTACATCCTCAATCTGGCCGAGGAAATTGCGGGGCTCAAGATTGTCAAGCCGCTCGATTCCGCCGCGCTGGTGGAGGCCGTGCAAAAGCGCGCCCCGCTCTACGACAAGAGCCGCGAGGAGCACTACAATCTGATCTCCGCGCTGCACAAGTCGATCCGCGGGTCCGATCCCGACGCGGCGCTCTATTGGCTGGCGCGGATGCTGGCGGGCGGCGAGCAGCCGCTCTACATCCTGCGCCGCATGGTGCGCGCCAGTGTGGAGGACATCGGCCTTGCCGATCCGCAGGCCGTTGTGCAGGCGCTCGCCGCGAAGGACATGTACGATTTCCTCGGCAGCCCGGAAGGCGAGATCGCGCTGGTGCAGTGTGTGCTTTATCTCGCCAGCGCGCCGAAATCGAACGCGGTCTATGTCGCGCACGGCGCGGCAATGCGCGCGGCCGGGGACCACGGCTCGCTGATGCCGCCCGCGCATATCCTCAACGCCCCCACCAAGCTGATGAAGAACCTCGGCTACGGCAAAGGCTACGAATACGACCACGAGGCGGAAGAGGGATTCTCCGGCCAGAACTATTTTCCGGACGGCATGAAGCGCGAGCAGTTCTATCGCCCCAAGGAAACCGGCTTCGAACGCGAGATACAAAAACGCCTGGAATACTGGGCGAAATTGCGCACCAAGAAGGGCGGCGCCTAGTTCTGCTCCACCCCGCAGCGCATCACAGTTCCGTTATTGCTGCCTCCGAGCCACGTTTCGGCCGCAATCGGCGGACACGGTTTCGGATCGGCGGAAGCAGAAGGGGATACACATGCTTCATTCATCTCGGACAGGATATTTCGCTGCGGCGGCGGCGGTTTGCGTGCTGGCATTGGCGACGGTTTCGCTTCCCGCGCTGGGCGGAGACGACGGCTGGAATCTCAGCATCGGGGCGAACGGACAGGCCGGTCCCAAGGAGGTGGGTCTGCCGATCTATCCGGGCGCCTGGCCGCGCAAGGATAAAGACGGCGACGAGAGTGCCGCGCATGTGTGGGCCATGCTGGGCAGCGCCGGGATGAAGGTTGCCGTCGTGAAGCTGGCGTCGAACGATCTGCCCGGCAAGATCGCCGCGTTCTATCGCCCGGCGCTCGCGAAATACGGTCCGATCCTGGACTGCACCGGCCGGTCCTCTGGAATGACCATAAGCGACAACCACGGTGGCAAGCTGGCCTGCGACGGCGGCAAGCCCAAACCGGGCGAGCTGATATTTAAGGCGGGCACCGACCGCGACCAGCACGTCGTCGTCATCCGGCCCAACGGCCGCGGCAGCGAGATCGATCTGGTTTTCGTGCAGGTCAAAGGGTTCGATTGACACCGGCCACTGCTTGATCGCCGTCCGGCGGCGTCAGTTCTTCTCCGCCCCATACCTCAGAACCTTCATCTTCTCGAGGGTGACGAGGCCCGGAAAAGCGGACTCCGCCGCAGGCTGGTCTTTCAGCGCCCGGCGAACGTGACTTTCGACGTCGCCCCGGACTCGCGCGAATAGAGCGTGAGCACTACGGCGCTGTTGTGGGCGAAAGCGTCCAGGATTTGCTGCACCCGTCCCTTGCTGGGTTCGAGGTTTTCCCCGTTCACGTCCTCCACTTCCGCGCCTATCAGGTTGCGCGAGCGGGCGAGCGTGCAGTTCGGCTTGCCTTCAGTGCAGCCGGTCAGCACCACGACCGGCCAGGACTTCGTGTAGCCGGGCGGCATCTTCACGCTGACCGATTGGATGGCGAAGTCGAGACCGGCGGCGCTGCCTATCGGCGGGCCCGCGTCGGGTTCGGGAAGTATGTCTGCGCTGGCGCTCGCCGCTGCCAGCACGAGCGCTAGAACCGTCAGCTTTGTTACATGTCGCATGGCAACCTCGTGATGCTATGTTCGCGGCGAGTATATCCGGGCGGGCGAGGGCCGACGAGTGAGGATGCGTGCATTTTCGGTGCGATGTGCTCCTCATTTGCAGTGGTCAGTGGAGAAGGAGAAACCCGACCAGGCAGGACGCCAGATTGGCAGCGAGCGACACCAACATGGCGCGGCCTAGCGTAAGCTTGGCCATCCAGGCGATCAGTGCGCCTTCCGCTAGCACGACCAGCGTCTCGAGACCGGCAGCACTCGGCCAATAGCCGAAGCGCGGATAGGCCCACTCCGCCGCCGCCCAAAGCTGGGGATGCGTGACAGCGGTTGCGACTGCCGAGGCAAGAGCGGCATGCAACGGGCCGCGGCACGGCCAGCGGGCGAAGCGCACGATGATCCAGGCGATCGGCGCCTCGATGGCGGCGGAAACGGCGAGAGCCTCGATCTCCAGCATGGACGAGTAAATCCAGGGTAGGTCGTATTCTAATCTTCTTCACGCCGTAGTGCAGCGCACATTTCTACACAACTGTAGCCTCGTTCTGGCGGTCAAACTCCCGTCTTGATTTCCGTTCTGCCGGATGGCAAAGGAAGCGCGTGGGGATGGAGTCCCCCATCAAGCGCCCAGGCCGGGCTGATGGCTCCTACCGTGCAAGGCCAACGCGGCGGTAGGAATTTCTGCGTGGAACACCGCTGCGAAGCGGTTTTTTTGTGCCTGCGCAGAAGGTGCTTGCGAGGAAAGGACTCCAGCATGGAACACATCTATGCCGTTGCGGCTCTGTGGCTCTTTCTTGCGGTCGTGTCCGCGGTCATTGCCTATCACCTGAAAATCGCCATTGCCTTGGTCGAAATCTGCGTCGGCGTGGCCGTTGCCGCGATTGCCGGGGCTTTCGGCATGTTCGACGCACTCGGCTCAAATCTGGTGTGGCTGAAATTCCTGGCATCCGCGGGCGCGGTGCTGCTCACCTTTCTGGCGGGCGCGGAACTGGAGCCGGAGGTCATCAACAAGAAGCTGAAAGAAGTCTCGGTCGTGGGCCTGGTCGGCTTCTTAGCGCCGTTTATCGGTTGCAGCGCACTCGCCTACTACCTGCTGAGCTGGGACTTCCGGGCCAGCCTGCTGTGCGGCGTCGCGTTGTCGACAACCTCGATGGCGGTCGTATATGCCGTGATGCTGGAAACCGGCTTCAACCGGACGGAGTTCGGAAAGGGGATTCTGGGCTCCTGCTTCGTCAACGATCTGGGCACGGTCATCGTATTGGGCCTGCTGTTCGCACCGTTCACCTACAAGAGCGCCATCTTCATCGCGGCGACGCTGGCTGCGCTCGCAGTGCTGCCCTACACGACCCGCTGGCTGACCAAGGGTTACGCGAACCGAACCGCCGCCATCCGCACCAAATGGGTGGTCTTCGTGTTGTTCGGCCTCGGAGGCTTAGCCTTCTGGTCCGGCAGCGAGGCGGTGCTGCCCGCTTACCTCGTCGGCATCGCGCTGGCCGAATTCGCGAACAAGGATGCCCACTGGCTTCGCCGTATGCGCACCCTGACGGTCGGCTTCCTGACGCCGTTCTATTTCCTGCGTGCGGGTATGTTCGTTTCGGTCCCCGCGCTGATCGCAGCGCCGTTCGTTTTTCTGGCTCTCCTGTGCGGAAAGGTATTTTCGAAGATATTCGGCCTTTATCCGGTGATCGGGCTGTTCCGCCGCAAACGCGACGAGCGCTGGTACTACACCCTGCTGATGTCCACGGGACTGACCTTCGGAACGATTTCATCCTTGTACGGCCTGTCGCACGGCATCATCACCCAGGCGCAGTATTCGTTCCTGGTAGCGGTGGTGATCGGCAGCGCCGTGGTTCCTACGCTGATTGCCGGGTATGCCTTCCTGCCCAAGCATCTTCTACCGAAGGACAATATCAAGGGCGCCGTGTTCGGCGAGGAAAACGCGGCGGAGGAGGGGTGAGCGCGCATTGCACCGAACGCTGCAAATTCATACGGTAGGATTCGCCAACATGGCGCGGTTTCGGGGCTCCTTATGCAAACCCAGCGCATCGAGCGCGACGACGACGGCATCCGCCTGGACCGCTGGTTCAAGCGGCACTATCCGGCCCTGACGCACGGGCGGCTGGAAAAGCTGCTGCGGACGGGGCAGGTGCGCCTCGACGGCAAGCGGGTGAAGGCTAGCGACCGGATGGCCGAGGGGCAGATGCTGCGCCTGCCGCCCCAGGTTGCCGAGGGCGCCCCCAACGAAAAGCCGAAAGCGGCCACGGTCGCCGGCTCCTTGCAGGAATTCGTGCTCCACATGGACGCCTCGGTCATCGTGCTGAACAAGCCGCCGGGCTTGGCGACGCAGGGCGGCTCCGGCCTTACCAAGCACATCGACGGCATGCTGGAGTCGCTGATGTTCGACAAACGCCAGCGGCCGCGGCTGGTCCATCGCCTGGACCGCGATACCTCCGGGGTGCTGCTGGTGGCGCGCACCGTGCCCGCGGCGGCGGCGCTGGCGAAGTCGCTGGCGCAGCGCGACGCCTCGAAGGTCTATTGGGCCCTGACACGTGGCGTCCCGAAGAAGAAGCAGGGCACCATCCGCGCGGCGCTGGCGAAACAGGGCGGCCGCGGCGAAGAGCGCATGGCGGTCAGCGAAG
Source organism: Alphaproteobacteria bacterium (assembly GCA_003158585.1). Lineage (GTDB taxonomy): Bacteria > Pseudomonadota > Alphaproteobacteria > Micropepsales > Micropepsaceae > Rhizomicrobium. The sequence continues at coordinate 2,107 of PMKE01000077.1, read as the reverse complement.
CGGACGAGGCCAAGCGCGCCGTCACCGCCTACGAAGTGATGGGGCAGGCGGGCGATGAATTCGCCTGGGTGGCGGCAAAGCCGCTGACCGGGCGCACGCACCAGATCCGCGTGCATCTCGCCAGCATTGGCGCGCCCATCGTCGGCGATTTCAAATACGGCGGCGCAGAGGCGAAGGGCAAAGGCGCCATCGCGGACAAGCTGCACCTGCACGCGCGCTCGATCGACATCGCCCATCCCGACGGCGGACGGCTGCACGTCACGGCGCCCCTGCCGGAGCACATGCGCAAGAGCTGGAAACTCCTCGGCTTCGACACGGAAGCGGATACGAAGAAGAAATGAAGCGCTTCTATACCAATGTCTCCGTCGGCATTCCGCAGCGCGGGCTCTATTCGATCCTGCTCGACAGCAAGCCTATCAAGACGCCGAAGCGTGCGGACCTCGCGGTGCCCTGGCGAGGCCTCGCCGAAGCCATCGCCGAGGAATGGAAGGCGCAGGGTGAGGAGCTCGATCCCGCTTCCATGTATCTGACCAAATGCGCCAACTCGGCCATCGATTACACCACGCACCACGAGGCGGCGGTAGCCGAGGGTATCCTGGCCTATTCGAACGACCTGCTTTGCTATCGCGCCTTGGAGCCCGCCGATCTGGTGGCGCGCGAAAGCGAAGCGTGGGACCCGCTGCTCGCCTGGTTCCGGGAGCGCTACGGCGTGAACCTTCTCGTGGGCGACAGCGTCGCTCCCATCCGGCAGGAAGAGGAGGCGCTGGAGAAGCTGCGCGCCGTCCTCGCCCCGCTGGATGCCTTCGTGCTGACCGCGCTGCACGGCGCTGCGGCCTTGTGCGGCTCGCTGGTGCTGGCGATGGCCGTTTTCGAGGGCAGGCTGACGGCCGAGGAAGCCTTCGCCGCCTCGCGCCTCAACGAGGACTATCAGGCCGAGAAATGGGGCCGGGACGCGGCTGCGGAAGCCCGGGCGCGCTTCATCTTGGCGGAGCTGGCCGCTGCGGCGCGGTTCATGGCTCTGGCGAAGCCCTAATCTCATTGTCATCCCGGCCAAGCGGTGCGAAGCGCCGCGCAGAGCCGGGACCCACCGGGCAACAAGCGCGCGTTATGAAGTGGGTCCCGGGTCTCCCCCGGATCAAGTCCGGGGTCGCCCGGGATGACAACTCAGCGCAAAACGCTCTAAAACCACTCCGTCTCCCCGGGATTCGGCCATGAAACACGTCATCCAGGAACTCGAAGAGCGCCGCAAGCGCGCCCGCCTCGGCGGCGGCGAAGCCAGGATCGAGGCCCAGCACAAGAAGGGCAAGCTGACCGCCCGCGAGCGCATCGAGCTCTTGCTCGACCCCGGCTCCTTCGAGGAGTTCGACATGTTCGTCGAGCACCGCAACCACGACTTCGACGCCTACAAGTCGCGCATCCCGGGCGACGGCGTGGTCACCGGCTGGGGCACCATCAACGGCCGCATCGTCTATCTCTTCGCCAAGGACTTCACGGTGTTCGGCGGCTCGCTGTCGGAGGCGCACGCGCAGAAGATCTGCAAGGTGCAGGACATGGCGATGCAGAACGGCGCCCCGATCATCGGGCTTTACGACGCGGGCGGCGCGCGCATTCAGGAGGGCGTGGCCTCGCTGGCCGGCTTTGCCGAGATCTTCAAGCGCAACGTGCTGTCGTCGGGCGTGGTGCCGCAGATTTCCGTCATCATGGGGCCGTGCGCGGGCGGCGACGTCTATTCCCCGGCGCTGACCGACTTCATCTTCATGGTGCAGGGCACCAGCTACATGTTCATCACCGGCCCCGACGTGACCAAGACCGTCACGCATGAGGACGTGACGCCGGAACAGCTCGGCGGGGCCTTCGTCCACACCACCAAGTCCTCGGTGGCCGACGGCGCCTACGAGAACGACATCGTGTGCCTGGAGGAAATCCGCCGCCTCTACGATTTCCTGCCGCTTTCGAACCGCGAGAAGCCGCCGCACTGGCCTACCGACGATCAGCCGATGCGCGAGGAACCTTCGCTCGATAGCCTGGTGCCGGAGAATCCGAACAAGCCCTACGACATGAAGGAACTGATCCTGAAGGTGGCGGACGAGGGCGATTTCTTCGAGAT
>PMKE01000085.1 GCA_003158585.1 Alphaproteobacteria bacterium | reverse complement strand
TGGAACGAGGTGGTGAAGGGGATGGAATAGCGCTGACAGATCGCCCGCGCCCCGAGCCCCAGTGTGCCTTCGGTAGCGATATGAATAGCGTCGGGCGCATATTCACGGAATTCCTTTTCCAGCGCCCGGCGCCCGAACAGCGCCAGCCTGATCTCGGTATAGGTCGGCAGCGGGATGGTGAAGCGTCCTTGAGGCGTGACGTAGCGCACGTCGTGACCCAGCGCCGTCAATTCGCGGCCGAGCACTTCGAGGGTGCGCACCACGCCGTTGACCTGCGGCGTCCAGGCGTCGGTGACGATCAGAACCTTCAGGCTGTGGTGCTCTTCGGCAACAAAACTCCACCCTGCCAGGCCGATGCCGACCGGCATGGTACGCCGAACTCTGCGTCTACGCGGGTATAAGCGCAGCTTCACCTTCGGCGCCCGCCGAGAAGCGGGTTGGAGCACTCGCAGGAATAGAGGATGCCCAGTGCAGAATCTCCATATGTCCGTGGGCATCTTCGACAAGGGCTGTACAGCTTTCAACCCAGTCTCCGTCGTTGAGGTAGAGGATCGGGCCGATTCGGCGGATTTCGGCATGGTGGATGTGACCGCATATCACGCCGTCGACGCTCTTGGGCGTTGCCGCGCGGGCGACCACTTCCTCGAAGCGCGAGACGTACTCGACCGCGTTCTTGACCTTTCTTTTGAGATAGGCGGAGAGCGACCAATACGGCAGGCCCAGCCTGCGGCGCAGGGCATGCAGCCTGTCGTTGAGAGCCAGAGTGAAGCAATAGGCGGTGTCGCCGAGATGGGCGAGCCATTTGGCGCAACCGAGCACGCCGTCGAACTTGTCGCCGTGCAGCACGAGCAGGCGCTTGCCGTCGGCCGTCTCATGGATTGTTTCGCCCACGATCTCGATGCCGGCGAAGACGCGCCCGCAATAGGGCCTGAGGAACTCATCGTGGTTGCCCGGCAGATAGATCACGCGGGTGCCCGTATCGGCCTTGTGCAGGATCTCGGCGATCACGCGGGATTGCTCCTCGCTCCACAGCCAGCGCCGTTTGAGCTGCCAGCCGTCGATGATGTCGCCTACGAGGTAGAGCGTCTCGCAGGAATTGCAGGCCAGGAAGTCGGCCAGCAGCTCCGCCTTGCAGCCGCGCGTGCCCAGGTGAACGTCGGAGATGAAGATGGCGCGATGGTGCCTGCCGCGGGGCCGGTAGGCCGGCGGCGGCGTCCTGCGCCGGTATTGCTCGGCCGATCCGGCACGCAGGAACAACAAGCTGCTCAAGGCACTCAAGGCCATGCGCGGGTTTCCTTTTCGGCATGCGACTGAGTCGCTAGGTAGCGTGTCCCCGCGAATCTTTGTTGGCAGAGCCGCGACAGTGATGTGACCCGCGCTCAACCGGGCCGTGCCGGGCTGGAATGTCGCAGTTATTTTGCAATGCACACCAAACAGGCGGCCACTGCTTAGTTCTTGAGCGGAGTAGAAATTTATATAATTGAAACAAGGTGATTAGATGTCAAAAAACAATCAGTCCAGAGGCATAATAAGACTTGCTTCGGCCATATTCGGATGCCATATTGCTGCAACGCGATATCGAGGAGTTCCTCCGGTGGTATCGCGGCCCTTCCTGGGCGTTTCCTCCCTGAACTTGGCCGCTCCTCCGGGGGCGGCCTTTTTCTTTATTCGGCTGCCAGGGGGCGGGGCGGCCGTAAGACACCGGTGTCGAAGGCCATCAGGCGGGCCAGCGCCGCCGTGAGGCGTCCGCGCATTTCAGCGAAGTGGGCGCTGCGCTCGACCTGGTCCTCGTCGAGATAGAGCCCGCGGTTCACTTCGATCTGGAGGGCATGGATGCCCGTCTCGCGCCGCGCGTAGTGATGCGTGGTGAAGCCGCCGGCATAGGGCGTGTTGCGCGCGATCGAAAACCCGGCCTCCTCGAAGGCGCGTTCCGCCTGGCGCAGCAGCGAGAGGGCTGCGGAGGTGCCGTGGCAATCGCCGAACACGATGGACGGCACCGAAGGGCCGGAGGGCATGGAATGGCAATCCACCACGACGGCCGCCCCGAAACGCGCGTAGGTCTCTTCGACCAGCTTTGCCAGCGCTGCGTGATAAGGGCGGTACAGACGGGTAATCCGTGCTTCCGCCTCCGCAGGCGAGAGTTTGCCGCGATAGATTTCCGCGCCGTCGCGCACGATGCGCGGAATGACGCCGATTCCGGCCGCGACGCGCGCACTGGCCGCCTCACCGCTTAGTGCCGGATCGAACATCTGGCCGTCGAGTTCCGAGGCGGCGCGGTTGGCGTCGATGTAGACGCGCGGGAATTCGGCGGCGATCAGGGGTGCTCCCAGCTCCGCGGCGGCACCGAACAGCTCGTCCACATAGGCGTCCTCCGAGCGGCGCAGCGACAGCGCGCCGAGCCGGCTCGAGGCCAGAAAGCCAAGCGGATAGAGCCGTCCCGAGTGGGGCGAAGCGAACACGAAGGGGGCGCTCTGCACGGCAGGCCTATCGATCCGGAAGGGTCTGGCCACCAGTCCGTCCAGGACCGGGTCCGTGTATCCCGCCTCCGGCTGGCTCATCGTCTGTCCTTTCCCGCGCCCTGAGGCAAATCCCGGGGAAGTGGACCACCAACCAGGGACCGCAATCAAGCCGGCGCGACGTTAACCGGCATTTACGGAATCACGATTATACGGTTTAGTCACGTCCGGGCGGAGCGGCGTATGGCGCACATCCTGTTGGTCGAAGACGACGAGTCCTTGCGCAAGTTCCTGGCGCAGGCGTTACTTCGCGCCGGCCACGAGGTCATGGATTTCGGCGACGGCGAAGAAGCCTATGCCAGTCTCAAGGGAGTGCCCTTCGATCTGTTGCTCACCGACATCGTCATGCCGGGCATGGACGGGATCGAGCTTGCCAAGCGCGCCGCCGAGATGAACGCGGCGATGAAGATCATGTTCATCACCGGCTTTGCCGCCGTGGCGCTGCATCCGGCTTCCAACGCGCCCAAGCAGGCCAAGGTTCTCTCCAAGCCGTTCCATCTGCGCGAGATCGTCGCCGAGGTGGAACGGATGATGGCGGCATAGATCAAACTCACGCCTTGAGCGCGCCGCAGTGGCGCCGCAATCCGGCCGAACTCGAGTCTCAGCCTTTACCCGTCCGGCGAGAGGTCCTCGCCATGCGCGAGGCCTCCCGCAGGACCGGCCGTAGAACGGCTCGTATCTGGGGGAGAACGCCATGACCACCATCGACCACGCCATCGCCACACCGCCGCCCGGGCGCATGCAGCGCCGCGCCGCCGGGCTTCTTGCTGCAGGGCTGCTTCAGGTGGCCCTGATCTACGCGCTTATCGTCGGACTGGACATCAAGGTCGCGCCATTCGTCGATCCCATCATTCATGGGCGGGTCATCGTCGACACGACCAAGCATCCGACACCGCCGCCGCCGCGGCCGACAACCTACGAACCCACGCGGGTTACCGTAGTGAAACCGACCGTCGAATGGACCGAAGACACCGGCGGGACGAGCACTGCGCTTACCCCAACCTCCGGTTCCGTCACGGGCGGTCCGGTCGCATTGGCGGCACAAGGCATCATGTCCACCCACACCAAGCCGCCTTATCCCCGGCTTTCCCTGATGCTGGGGGAACAGGGTGTCGTGGTGCTGCATCTGACGATCTCCGCGCAGGGGACCGTGCAGGACGCCGTCGTCGTCCGCTCCAGCGGTTACCAGAACCTCGATCTGGAGGCGCGGGCCTGGGTGATCCAGCAATGGCGCTACCGTTCGGCCACCGTGGGCGGCCAGCCGGTCGCCAGCACCGCCAATGTCGTCATCAAGTTCGATTTGCAGCACGCCGGCTGACTTGCCAGTGCAGCGGGACGGGGGCTATAGAAACCCCCGTCTGGCGGGCGGTTAGCTCAGCGGGAGAGCACTACCTTGACATGGTAGGGGCCATAGGTTCGATCCCTATACCGCCCACCACCCAGTCCAGCAGCCAAGCGGTTGCTGGATTTCTACTCCAGAATATCAGGCGAATACCGGAAGTTAGCGCGGTCAGAGACAGCGCCGCGCGTCTCTGGCGCCGTCAATGTGCCCGGAACAGGCCCCATTTTGAGGGCGTCTGTCTTGGCCAATTCCAAAAGTGTGCTTTTGCCTGTTTTTGCCAAAATAGCAGGTGATTCACGAGGGTGTTGCCACCTCCAAGGTGTTACGGAGATGGAGAAAGTCAACAACAGTGGGGGATTGTCGATTGCTTGCTGTCGGAAGAGCACGCACAAGGGCGCGATCGACGCGGGGGGCGTGCTGGGACGCACAAGGCGCCTCGATCAGGATTGCCGTCTGACGCTGTTTCAGCCGGATGCCGATGCTTAACTCGACGCCGTCGTCTCTCTCCCGCGCGGTCGCGAAATCGAGCTTCTGATTGGCGCCGGAAGCGTCTGCGCGCAAGATTATTGCGATGTGCTTGTCGCTAATGGTCACGCGCACGAGGGCAAGCGAGCCCATAGAACACTCGGCAGAGAGCGAAGCATCGAACCTCACGCGGCGGCCGACTGCAATCAGCCGGCTGAGCGGTATGGGCATTCGACTCCGTCGTCTTCAAGCTCGCTCAGTCCGAAAGACGCTCAACCAAGATGATATACATCTTTCCGATCCGGAGAGATGTCGGCCACCAATTGGGTAATTTTCCGGTCGTCACCCTTGTTGGTCACGGGGGATGACGAAGCCCGGTAGATTCCCGGCCCGAAAAACTCGTCGTTGAAATACAACAAAGTGCCGGCCACGAAATCGTTTCTTTCTTCTTGCCCGATCCGGCCCTTGAATCTGCGCTGTCTCAGGAATGGTTGGAGCACCATGTTCCGGATTTCGCCGCTATCGAACAGTCCTTTCCAAACCGTCTGCTCTGTGAGTTCGCCGGCGTAGATTTGCTCGCCCTTGCCAAAGAGGCGATGTTTCAAAATCCATGCGTTCTGGTTCTCATAGGCGTCTTGCCAATGGTGCAAGTCATGACCGGGAAGGTAGGTGGGGACGAGGTAGCCCGACAACAAATCCCGTTCAGAGGGGGTCAATTCCTGATTTTGGAATCGAGGGCTGGTCAACACCCCGAAAAACCGCTTGTCGTGGGCGATGAACAGATTCCTGAAATCGTTCAGCACACCCGCCGCCGTGATGGCTTCGATTTCACGATCCGCAAATTTGCGGATTTCTGCGTGATTCAGCTCTTCGACGACTGCCGCGTCCTTAAGCAGATCCAGCTTCGCTGAGACTTCCTCCGGCAGGATGATGTGGCAGTCGATTCCCGCCGCCCTGAAGATGTCCGGATAGATCTTATAGTCCCCCATCCGCTCGTAGCCCCGGATCACGCATACATGCCGGACATTGCCGAAATGCTTTCCCAGATAGTCCAGGAACCGCGGGTAATCATCCACCAGGCCATCCAGCTTCAGGGCTTTGGCCCTTTCAAGCCCCAATGCCCGGGAAAAGCCGGAGATGAAGTATCCGTTGAGCGGCTGGCGGGTTGTCATCTCGATGATCTTGATGGCGCCCGTTTCATCGATGACAAAATCCGTCCTAAAAGTACCCAAACGGAACGGAAATGGTTCGCAGAGCTGCATGACCTGCCGGTCACGCTCGCTCATGGGCATCAGGTCGGCGTATTGGTCATGCTTGCGAAGCATGACCGTGATAGCTTTTTGCAGCAGCCTGCCGAGGGCCTTCAGGGAGCGATATCTTTCGACGGAGAGCACACAGGGCGCGTCGTGGCAATACGGTCTGAACTTCTCAATAAAAGCGGGAGCCGCCTGCTGATAACCGTTGGCTATGTTCATGTCGATAACCGTTGACTATGTTCAGTTGGCTAGATGAGCGCGTACTCCTGCGCCAGTTTTCCGGTCGCGGCAAAGCCGTTGTGCATAAGAACGTCGATGATGGATAGCCTCGGATGGAACTCGGCGGAGAACTGCGGATAAGGTCTTTCTCCCGGCGATAAGAACAGCAATTCGATCCCCCATGTCTCGAAAAGGGGTTTGCTGTACAGGTCCACTCCCCCGATGGCGTTGATGTAGGTATCGGCGCCTTCCTCTTGGCAGAGCCGTTGGATGCGGGTGCTTTTTTTATCCGCGCCTGACGGTAAACCGCCCTGCTCGGCATCGGGGGCCAGCGATTGTTCGATCTCCAGATACTCTTTCCCGGCACAGACGATTTCCGTGCGCAAGCCGATGGCGGAGGCGATCTTGACGATCAAGCGGCAGTTTAAGCTGCATAAGTCGGGAATCTTCGGATCGAGCAATTCTTCGATAAGCGGCCGCACCTCCGGATAGAATTTGCAGGCGGCATAGTTATAGTGGAGCAGCCGCAAAATTCGCTTCCGCCAAGCTCCGTCCTGGTGATCAATCAAGACATCTCGAATGGGCGTATCCTGACTGCAAGTCTGAACCGGTACGTGGATGAATATCGGCTTGCCCCATTTGATGAGAATCCGGTTACGATCTACCCAGCCGTCTCGGATATGTTGCACATGGGGATACAACAAAAAGCGATCCACGGCGTGTATCAGTTGGAAATAGCCGAGATACGGGAAGAAATACGGCTGCATGATCCCGATTTTCATGATTCAAACGTGCTGGATTGCCATTCGGTCAAACCGGGACCTTTTCTTGATGCCTAGCCTATACGCAACCATCTGGATCGACTTGCACCAGAGTTTGCAGATCAAAGCACCCACAGTCCAAAGTTTCACTGGAAAAGACATTGCCCGAAAAACGCTCTTTCCATAATACCGAAATATGTCTCTCGTCTCCGCCCAACTCCCCTTTGTCATCAACGATGCACATGCTTCCATCACATTCACGACACGAGTTTTCGCAATCACAAAACTGTATTTTCGCTGGAAATGCGCATCCAGCAAATCTAGCGCCTCCATTTTGCAGCGGACTTGGTCGGACACGCTCCTGCACGACCAGACTCCTCCCGAATCCATTCGGTAGCGGGAGACGATCATATTCAGGTGGGCCGCCGGGCCTTTTTCCGCCAAGAGGGCAAACTTGCAGAAGTCCCGGTTGATGACCTGATTTAGCCACGCCGGTGTTTCGACAAATCCGGACCTGTAAAGAACAGTCGACAGATGCATCGGCCTGTCGAGAAGTACGTCTTCCAACCCATAGCAGTCTTTGTGCCTTCTGGGCCGGATGACGCCAACCACCCGTTCGCCGCCCTGATGGCAGGACCTGACAATCTGGGTCGCGCCTCCGCACATGGAATAATGGGGATTGGCTTCCAGGATCCGGACTTGCTTCTGTAACTTGTCCGGAAGCACCCAATAATCGTCGCCTTCCAGCAACGCCACGTATTTTCCCCGGCAGGCCGCCAGCACGCGGCTGCAGTTCTTCTGCATTCCCAGATTGTGCCCGGCAAGCAGCGGACGGATGACATTCGGATATTTCTCTGCGTATTCCCGGACAATGCGCCGTGTGTCATCGGTCGAACAGTCTTCTCCGACGATCAGTTCCAACCGGAAATCCGCCTCTTGAGAGAGTACGCTCTCAATTGCCTGACCGATGTACCTTTCGTGGTTGTAGGTCAGCATCGCCACACTGACCAAAGGCAGCCCGCCGTCCGGCTGGTCCGCAACTTTGCGCCTGACGGCCGGATCAAGTGTGGTGGATTTCATGGTTCAATAACCGGTGAATCGCGGGCGAATGATCCATTGCTTTCCTGATGATCCGGCAAATGCCGACGATTGCAGCAGGACTCACAGTTTGTCCCGTCGGTAGCACCATTGTTCTGGCGGCAGTTCGTTCTGTTTCCGGCAAATAATCCGGCGTGGGCCGGCGCAACGAGCGGTAAGGTTCCATTTGATGGCACCCGGGCCAGAAATACTTGCGAGCCATCACATTTTCCGCCCGCAAAACCGAGACCAATTCGTCACGGGTCAGGCAAGATCGCGAAGGGTCCACATCCACGACGATATACTGATAATTGTTGGAGTCCGCCGGGTCGTAATGGATCAGCGACAAACCCGGGATCGCGGCGAGTAGTTCTATATATACCTCATAATTCCGGCGGTTGATTGCGATCAGATCGTCCATCGCCTCCAGGGATGAAATCCCCACCCTTCGCTGCTGGCCGACGATGGCTGCGGCGGCGCGATGGGCTTTCACGATGGTGCTGTCGATCGGAAAAGGCTGTCGTGCGATTTCGAGGCCTGTTTGTCGTAGATTATGTTCCAAACGCCGCGTCGAGCCCGCCGGTTGAAGCATTTGTAGGCCGTCGTAAGCCCGTAGCGCTCGGGCAAATCCTGCCAGGGCATACCGGTGCGCTGCACATAAAAGATGCATTCATGATCTTGCGGTCGTCGGCCCGGGCGCTCTTGCGGCTCTTCGGCATCAACGCTCTATGTGAGTACAGACCCTAATGCGAATGCTGTTCAGTTGCTTGAATTATATAGGGGCGTCAGTGGGATCTAAAGCAACGGCAGATTACAATAAGAACTATTATTGAATTCAATCGCATTTCGACAAACAGATTTTGCTTGCATCGCATGGGCTATTCCCTTTTCCTAACCATAGTAGAAAATGGGGTGGGTTAGGGCAGCGCAAAGCTGCCGCAGTAGGGCAGCGCAAAGCTGCCGCAGAGGGGGAAGTGCGGTGCGTTGGGGCGGCTGGACTCTAGGTCTTCTCGCGTTTCTTTCCATCGGTTCAACCGGAGCGCTGGCGCAAGCAATTCCGCCGAGCGTGCAACCGGGCGCCATTGAGCGCCAGACACACAGCGGGCCGCAGGTCCTGCCGTCCGGAAAAATTGAACTTCCCGCACCCGAGACTCTGTCGGCTCCGGCGAACGGCGCGGCGATCAAGGTGCATTTTACGGCCATCAATGTGGTCGGTGCGACGGCACTGTCGGCGGCCGAGCTCGCTCCTGCCTATCAGCAATTGATCGGACACGACGGAACGATTGCCGATCTCTATGCGGCTGCCAAAGCAATCACGGCGAAATATGTAGCGGCGGGCTATGCGATCAGCTTCGCAATCGTACCCGAGCAGACCATCGAAGACGGCCATGCGGAGATCGACGTGGTGGAAGGCTACGTCGCCGAGTACCGCTTCTACGGCGACACCGGCAACATCCCGCAGGTGCTGAGAGACTACGCCGACCACATCGTATCCTCGCGGCCGCTGAAGACTGCCGCGCTGGAGCGCTTTCTGTTGCTTGCCAATTGCGTCCCCGGATACACGGTCAAGGGTGTGTTCGATCGCATGGACAACGCTCCGCGAGGAGCCACGCGGCTCATCATCCGCCTCGAGCACAAATCCGTCACCGCTTATGCCACGGTCGATAATCGCGGTTCCAAAGCCATGGGGCCCTGGCGCATCGACGTCGGCACAACGTTCAACAATCTTCTCGGTCAGGGCGAGGCGCTGAGCCTGCGCGGGTTCGTGTCGTCGGATACGAGGGAATTGCGTTACGGGTCCGTGACGGCGTCTTGGCCGCTCAACGGCAACGGAACGCGCCTGGTGGTGGAAGGAACGTACTCGGAAGGGCGACCCGGTCTGTGGCTGCTGAAGCTGCTGGACTTTGCTTCGAACGGGGAAACGGTGCGCATCGGCGTCGAGCATCCGCTGATCAGATCGCGTGCCGAAAACCTGCAGCTCGATTTCTATGTCGCCGGACAATGGCTGAACAGCAATATCTCCATCTATCCCAATACGCGCGACCGTATCTATTCGCTCAGCGCGGGCGGCACTTATTGGCGAACCGACGATGAGGGGATGACGACCGTTGCCGCCCACCTGACGCAGGGCTTGAACGTTTTCGATGCGACAACGACCAGTTCGCTGCTGCGCAGCCGCGCTGCCGGCAGCGGCGTCAATACGTCCCTGAATCTCAGCGCTGCACGGCTGCAGGAACTCGGGTACGGGTTCGAGGGCGCCTTGTCGGCCTCGGGACAGCTGACGTCGGGCCCGCTGCTCGTATCGCAGGAGTGCGGCTACGGCGGCGGCGTGTTCGGCCGCGGTTTCGACGACAGCGAGATGGTCGGCGACGTTTGCGCGCTGGGCTCGGCGGAACTGCGTTACAACACTGATCTGTGCCGCGATTTGATGTTGGAAATGCTGCAATTTTACAGCTTTGCCGACATGGGATTCGTGGACAGCCGCGGCAACCTGCTGCCCGGCGAACTGCGCAGCGAGACTGCCTACTCCGTGGGTGTGGGTTTCCGCTGGCGCTTGAACGAAAACCTTTCGGGCTGGCTGGAGTATGCCCAGCCGGTTTCACACGATGTGGTGCAGCTTGGCAATCGCCACGGTCGCTTGTTCGTTTCGTTGACCGGAGAATTCTGAATTGCCGATGCGCTCCAAGGTGAACACACCTGGGGCGGGGGTGGACGAGGATGGGACAGACCAACTCGCGCAGAAGGCGCGAGCGCAGGAAGCGCGTATTAAGATCGAGGACAATTTATCGGCCTGATTCGACGATGGCCGTCCTCGTCGCCGCCGGGTTGAGGCAGTGGGATCATCGTTGGTTATATCTGAACTGGATTGAGCGGGCGGTTTGCCTGGCCTTGCTGGTGACGTTCCTTTCCACGGCGGACGACGGCATCGGCAACCCCGTGGGCGGACAGGTGGTTTCCGGCACGGCCACGATCGGCACCACGACTCCCGGCACCCTGCAAGTCGATCAGCAGACCAAAATCGTGATCATCGACTGGGCGAGCTTCAACATCGCGCAAGGCGAGACCACGAAATTCAATCAGCCGGGCACGGACGCGCTCGCGGTCAACCGCATCGGCGGCAACAATCCATCGCAAATTCTCGGCAATCTTCTGGCTAACGGCCGGATCATTCTCATCAACGGCGACGGCATCGTCTTCGGCGCGAACGCCAAGATCAACGCGGGTTCGCTCGTGGCGACCACCAGCGACGCCGGCAACGAAGACATCGCCTCCGGAAAAGCCACGTTCGACCGGGCCGGCAATCCGAATGCCATGATCGTGAACAATGGCACGATCGTTGCCGACGGTCTGGTCGGGCTGGTCGCGCCTGCCGTGCGCAACGACGGCGTCGTGGCGGCCCGGCTGGGCAGTGTGACCCTGGGTGCGTCCAATGTCTTCACATTGGATTTTACCGGCGACGGCCTGATCTCCTTCCCGCTTGACGCAAATGTCGTTTCGCGGGCGATCGATGCCTACGGCAGGCCGGTGGAGGCGCTTGTCGTCAATAACGGTAAGATTACCGGCACGACGGTGTTGCTCAGCGCGCGTGCGGCCAGCAATTTGGTGACCAATGTCATCAGTACGGGCGGCACGATTGCGGCAACTTCGGTCCATCAAAACGGCGGCAAGATCGTTCTCGATGCAGGCAACGGCGGCGTCGCGATTTCCGGCACCATCACTGCTGTCGGCCGCACCGGCGGCGCCATTACGATTACCGGCTCCGATGTTGCCCTGAGAGGCGCAACGCTTGACGCTTCCGGCGGGCAAGGGGGCGGAACAATCAAGCTCAGCGCGACGGGCAGTGCCGCGGTGGATGCCGCCAGCCGGCTGTCGGCTTCCGCTACAACCAACGGCAACGGCGGCAGCATCACGGTGATGGCCGGAGCGACGCAGTTTGCGGGCCGGGCCGATGCACGCGGCGGTGCGGCCGGTGGTAATGGCGGCTCGATCGAGACCTCCGGGCACAGCCTCGATATTGCAGGAGCCAGGATCGACACATCTGCCGTCTCCGGCGTCGCCGGGAACTGGCTTCTCGACCCGGACGACTACACCATCGATGCCGCGCAGGCGGCGACCATCGTTTCCAATCTGTCGACCGGTAACGTTACGATTCAGACGACGCTCGCCGGCAGCGGCGGCAATGGCGACATCTTCGTCAACGCGCCGGTGGACTGGGCGAGCGCCAACAGCCTCACGCTCAGCGCTTATCGCAACATCGAGATCAACGCGAACCTCACCAACACCGGCGGTGCGAACGTCATTCTGCGCGCCGACAACACCGGTAGCGGAGTCGGCGCCGTCAGCTATGCGAGCGGTGCCTCGATCTCCACCGCCGGCGCGATTCTGTCGATTACCACGATCAGATATTCCGTTGGCGACTCGTCGTCCGTGTACGGCACAACGCCGGCATTGGGGGCGGTAACGTTGACGGGCGTTTTGGCGGGAGATCTGTCGAACGTCGATCCTGTCGTATCGCTTTACGATTCGTCCGACAATCCGGCTACCCTCTCTGCTGCGTTGAATGCGGGCTCCTATACCGCGAAAGTCACGAGCCTCAGCGGCTCGGCAGCCGGCAATTATGCCATCTCCACGGTCGGCAACACCGATGGAATACTCATCGTCAATCCGGCGCCGCTGATTGTTGCGGCGAACGCAGCGTCGAGGATCTACGGCTCCGCCGATCCGGCGCTGACTTACAGCTATAGCGGGCTGGTGAACGGCGACACGGCGGCAGTGTTCAGCGGCACGCTGGGCCGCGCCGCGGGCTCGAACGTGGGCAGTTACGTCATCAGCCAGAACACGCTCTCGGCAGGCGGCAACTATACGATCGGCTACACCGGCGCGAACTTCACGATCACCCCGGCGTCGCTGACCGTGACGGCGAACGCAGCGTCGAAGATCTACGGTTCCGCCGATCCGGCGTTGACTTACAGCTATAGCAGTCTGGTAAACGGCGACACGGCGGCGGTATTCAGCGGCTCGCTGAACCGTGCCGCGGGCACGAACGTCGGCAGTTACGCCATCAGCCAGAACACGCTCTCGGCNNGGCCGACAGCAAGTCGATGACTTACGGCGGCGCGATGCCGTCGCTGACGGCGAGCTATTCCGGCTTCGTCAACGGCGACACGGCGGCCAGCCTGACGACGGCACCGACATTGCACTCCGCTACTTTGGCGACGGCCAATGCCGGGACCTACACCGGCACGATCACGGCAAGCGGTGCGGTCGATGCCAACTACACGATCATTTATGCCGCGGGCACGCTGACCATCAACAAAGCTTCGCTGCTGATCACGGCCGAC
>PMKE01000081.1 GCA_003158585.1 Alphaproteobacteria bacterium | reverse complement strand
TTGCTTCGCGCGGCCGACCCACGCCTATCTCGGCATGTCGCCGGGCGCCGATTTCGAATCCAAGCTGTTCGTCAAACCCAATGCGGCGGAGCTGCTGGCAAAGGAGCTTTCGTGGCGCGGCTACGTGCCGAATACCATCGCCATCGGCACCAACACCGATCCCTATCAGCCGGTCGAGAAGCGGCTGCGGATCATGCGCTCCATCCTGGAGGTGCTGCGCGATTTCCGCCATCCCGTCGGCATCGTCACCAAATCGCCGCTGGTACTGCGCGACATCGACATCCTCGGCCCGATGGCGGAGATGGGGCTGGTCCGCGTGGCGCTCTCCGTCACCACGCTCGACCGCAAGCTGGCGCGGGCGATGGAGCCCCGGGCGGGCACGCCGCCGCGCCGGCTGGAGGCGATCAGGACTTTGAGCGAAGCCGGCATCCCCACCGCCGTGATGTTCGCCCCCGTCATCCCGGCGCTCAACGACGGCGAGATGGAAAGCGTGCTTGCCGCTGCCAAAGAGGCGGGCGCGCGCTCGGCGGGCTACATCCTCTTGCGCCTGCCGCTGGAAATCAAAGACCTCTTCCGCGAGTGGCTGGAGGCGAACCGGCCGGACAGCGCCAAGCACGTCATGTCGCTGATCCGCCAGATGCGGAACGGCAAGGACTACGACGCCCAGTGGTTCGTCCGTCAGCGCGGCACAGGCCCCTACGCCCGGATGATCGCGCGGCGCTTCCACATGGCCGTCAAGCGCCTGGAATTGAACCAGGATTCGCGGCCGCTGCGCACCGACCTGTTCCGCCGCCCCGCCCGGCCGGGGGACCAACTTGCATTATTCTAGGACCCCCTGCATCCAAACCCGCCCCTTCCTGCATCTAAGGGGTGAACAGGGAGGTGCAAATGCCTTTTGACTTCTGGTTTCCCCACAATCTGATCTTCTGGGGCGCGATCGTTCTGATCGTCCTGGCCGTCAGCTTCTTCAACTATCGTACCCGCGCCAGCAAGCATCGGATGCTGGAAACGCTGGCCGAGAAAGGGCAACAGATCACGCCCGAACTGATCGACCGTATCGAGCGCATGAAGCGCAGCAACGATTAACAGCCGGAGGAGAAAAACATGGAATTCGGCGGTCACTTCATCAGCGCATCGGTCGTCTTCTGGGGCGCGATCGTGATGTTCGTGCTTATCGGCTCCTATTTCAAATATAAGACCCGCTCCAGCGAACACCGGATGCTCGAAACGCTGGCCGAGAAGGGACAAACTCTTTCTCCGGAGCTCCTCTCCAGGCTCGGCAACGGCCACGGCGAAAAGAACCCGGTCAGCAGCGCCATCATCCTGATGTTCATCGGCGCCGCGTTGGCGGTGTTCTTCTGGGCGATGGGCGGCGGCGGCAATTTCTTCGAGGGCGAGCATGTTCCCAACTGGCTGCCGGTGATCGGCGTCTTTCCCTTCGCCATCGGATTGGGAAAGCTGATCGGCCTGATCTTCGAAAGGCGGCCCCGGCAGTAAGGTGCTATGCTGAATCGCGATGGGCGAAATCGAACCATTGGCGCGGCTGGCCGCGGCGGGAGACGCCGCGGCCTTCGGCGTCCTGGTGAGGCGGCATCAATCGAAGCTGCGCGGCTTCCTGCTGCGCATGACGAAAGGCGACGCTGCGCTGGCCGACGATCTGGCGCAGGAGACTTTCCTCGAAGCCTTCCGCAAAATAGCGCAATTCAGCGAAGGATCGTTCTTCGGCTGGCTGTGCGCCATTGCCTATTCCCGGTTCTTGATGCAAGTGCGCAAGCGCCGGTTAGAACCGCTCGATGAGGCGCATGACATGCCAGACGATGCGCCCGAACCGGAAAACGCCAGCCTCGTCAGGCTCGATCTCGAAAAGGCGATGGCGCGCCTGGTGCCTGCCCAGCGCGCCGCACTGACCTTGTGTTTCGCGCTGGGGTTTTCGCACGAAGAGGCGGCGGCGGCCCTCGACATGCCGCTTGGGACTTTGAAATCGCATGTTAACCGCGGGCGCGAGAAGCTTGCGGCAATGCTTGGTGTGTGGCGTAGAATGGAAGTGTGATGAGCGAATTGGATGAACTTCTCTCTCAGCCTTTGCCCGACGTCGCGGACGGCGGATTCTCTGCGCGCGTGGCATTGCGCCTCCATGTCGTGCGGCGGCAGCGGTGGTGGACGACCATGGCGGCGGTGGCGGCTTGCCTCGTTCTTGCCATGATGCTTCTGCCGATAAAGACGATCGGCGCCGAGCTGGGCGTGACGCTGCCGCAGATCGCCGGTTCCTGGGCCGTGAACTTCGCAATGGCCGTAATCGTCCTCAGCTTCCTTCTGGAACGCTCGTTGTCGCGGCTGTAGCCGGGACGGTTGCCTTCGCCGCGAAGATGTGGCTTTCGTATCCTGACTACAGGAGGACGACATGAACGACGTTGCCGCGAGGCTCCCGGGTATCTTTACGCGCCTGCAAAACGGTTCCTTCGCACTCAAGGGCGCCGCCCTGATCCTCGGAACCGCAATTCTTGCGCTGTCGTCCTACATCGAAGTTCCGATGCTTCCCGTGCCCATGACCATGCAGACCTTCGCGGTCACGATGATCGGGGCGCTTTACGGCTGGCGTCTCGGCGCCGCCACCATCGTCGCCTGGCTGATCGAAGGGGCGGTAGGCATGCCGGTTCTGGCCGGCGGCATGGGCGGCCTCGCTCCTTTCGTGGGACCGACGGCCGGCTATCTCCTCGCCTTCCCGCTCGCCGGAGCCCTCGTCGGCTGGCTGGTCGAGCACGGCTGGAACGGCCGGCGCGTCGTGTTCGCCTTTGCGGCGATGCTGGCGGGTAATGCGCTGTGCCTTGTCCTCGGCACTGCGTGGCTGGCTGTGTTGGTCGGAGCCGAAAAAGCGGTGATGCTGGGCTTCATGCCCTTCGTGCTCGGGGGGATCGTCAAGTCCGCCCTCGGCGCTGCGACGTTGAGAGCCTTGGGCCGCTGATCCGTGGGGATGGCTTCAGTTTTCCTCACATTTCTGTCCGCGCCACAATTCTCACGGAGATAACCTCCGCGCTATAAAGCGGCGATGCCGGATTTCGCCCACGAATTGCGCGTGCTGGCCCGCGTGGAGGGTCTGGTGGCGGGCGTGGACGAAGCGGGACGCGGGCCGCTGGCGGGACCCGTCGTCGCCGCGGCGGTGATCTTCGAGAAGAAGCATATCCCGCGCGGCCTCAACGATTCCAAGAAACTCAGCGCCGCGGCGCGCGAGAAGCTGTTTGCGAAGATCATGCAGCGCGCCGTCGCGGTCGGCGTCGGTGAAGCCAGTGTGGACGAAATCGATCTCGTCAACATCCGCCAGGCGACGCATCTGGCGATGGCACGCGCCGTTCGTGCGCTTTCGCCTGCGCCGGTTTTCGCACTGGTTGATGGCAACGATGCGCCCGCGCTGCCCTGCCCCTGCGAGACCATCGTCAAGGGCGACGGCAAGTCGCTTTCCATTGCAGCGGCCTCGATCATCGCCAAGGTGACGCGCGACCGGCTGATGCTGGAACTGCATGAAAAACACCCCCAGTACCATTGGGACTGGAACAAAGGTTACGGCACCGAAGACCACCTGCATGCGCTGGCGGTGCACGGATGCACCCCCCACCACCGCCGCAGCTTCGCGCCTATCCACAACATCTTGTATGGTGGGAATCTTGAGGACTCAATTATAAGCCCTTGATTCACAAGACTCTTGACCTGTGGACTCACACGAATCACTGTCCGCGCCCTGTGGATGATTTGGGCGGGACATGTCTCTCAAACTCGAAACGGCCATCGATCGCGTAATCGAAGGCGATTGCGTTGAAACCATGCGGGCGCTGCCGGAAGGCTGCGCGGACCTTGTGTTCGCGGACCCGCCCTACAACCTGCAACTCAAGAATGAGCTGCGGCGGCCGGACAATTCCAAGGTCGATGCCGTCGACGACAAATGGGATCAGTTCGGCAGCTTTGCGGAATACGACCGCTTCACGCGCGACTGGCTCGCCGCCGCCAAACACGTGCTGAAGGATACCGGTGCGCTGTGGGTGATCGGCTCCTACCACAACATCTTCCGCGTCGGCACGGCGCTGCAGGACCTCGGCTTCTGGGTACTCAACGACGTGGTGTGGCGCAAGACCAACCCGATGCCCAATTTCCGCGGCCGCCGCTTCACCAACGCACACGAAACGCTGATCTGGGCGACCAAGAGTCCCGACCAGAAATACACCTTCAACTATGAGGCCATGAAGGCGCTGAACGACGATCTACAGATGCGCTCCGACTGGAATCTGCCGATCTGCTCGGGCGGCGAGCGCCTGAAGGACGCCAACGGCGAAAAGGCCCATTCCACGCAGAAGCCGGAAAGCCTCTTGCATCGCGTGATCGTGGCTTCCACCAAGCCCGGCGACGTGGTGCTCGATCCCTTCTTCGGGTCCGGCACTACCGGTGCGGTGGCACGCCGGCTCGGCCGCCGCTTTATCGGCATCGAGCGCGACAAGGACTATGCCAGCATCGCACGCCAGCGTATTGCCGAGATCGAACCGGCCCCGGCCGATTGCATCGAGGTCACCAAATCCAAGCGCTCCGAGCCGCGCATTCCCTTCGGCTGGGTGGTGGAGCGCGGCTTGCTGCCGCCGGGAACGGTACTGCAAGGAACGCAGAAGCGCCATCGCGCCAAGGTACGCGCCGACGGTACGCTGGTTTGTGCCGATGCGACGGGCTCGATCCATCAGATCGGGGCGCATGTGCAGGGGCTGGACGCCTGCAACGGCTGGACCTTCTGGCAATACGAGCAGAACGGCGCGCTGATCTCTATCGACGTGTTGCGTCAGCGCCTGCGGGCCGATTTGGCCTGAGCGAATAACGGCCCTTCATCTGTGATCGCATGCGCGATGATCTTGCGCATGACAGTCGGCAGCGCGACGTCACCCAATTCATCGCTGGCCACCCACTTACCCTTCTTTTGCCCCCGAGTGTACGGAGAACGTGCTACCCACACCTCTATCTCCAACTCGAAATGCGTGAAACCGTGGCGGACAATTCCCGGTAACTTCTTCCAGGAGGCACGAAACGGTGCTTGCGCTAGCGCTTCTTCGCGTGACGGGAACGCAACGCCCCAAGGCCCTAGCGGCGGCTGAAGCATACCGCCGAGCAATCCCTTCTCCGGCCGCTTCACCAACAGCACCGCACCCGCTGCATTGCGCACCACAAAAGCTGCACCGCGCTTGAGGGGCCGCACCGGCTTCGCGCCCTTGGCAGGTAGCGTTTCTGCGATGCCGCGTTGCCGCGCAACACACTCGTCCGTCCACGGACACTTTCCACAGGCAGGACTCTTCACTGTGCAAATCAACGCTCCCAGATCCATCAGTGCTTGTGCGAAGTCCCCCGGGCGCTTTTCCGGAACCAGCGAGCGGCCTAATTCGAGGAGCTTTTTCTTCGCTCTAGGCAACGGCTCTTCCACTGCAAACAGCCTTGCGATTACACGTTCCGCGTTCGCGTCCATCGCCGCTTCGCGCGCGCCGAAGGCGATTGCGGCCATCGCTCCTGCCGTATACGCACCCACGCCCGGTAACTTCCGCAGCTCTTCCACAGTGTAAGGAAACCGGCCGCCCATCTCCGCCACAGCCTTCGCTGCTTTGTGCAGATTGCGGGCACGTGCGTAGTAACCGAGCCCTGCCCATGCCGCGAGCACATCGTCGAGTGGCGCCAAGGCAAGCGCCTCTACGGTCGGCCAACGGGCCAGGAATTTGCGGTAATACGCCGCGACCACCTGCACGGTGGTCTGCTGGAGCATGATCTCCGACAGCCAGACACGGTAAGGATCGGCCCTGCGGTCCGTAGGCGTTCGCCAAGGCAGCACACGGCGATGCCGGTCGTACCAACCCAGCAGCCGTTGCGCCAAATCGCGAATTCGTCTCGTTGCCAAGTGCCTCGCCACTCCCGCTTGGGCCGCTTTGTATGCCATAGTTCCAGTTAGCCTAGGGGATGAAGATGTTATTCTTTCGGAATGATGTTTTTCGGCCAATCGTGCTCGCCACCGCGACGCTGGTTCTGGCCGGCTGTTGCCTGATCCCGCACAACGAGGTTTCCGCCCCGCGGTCAATGTCACAGGCGGCCGCAGATGACCGGACGATGGGCGATCCGAATGCGCCGGTCGTCTTCGTCGAATACGCGTCGCCTATCTGCCCGCACTGCGCGCACTTTGCTTCGAACGGGCTGCCAAACCTCAAGGAGGAATATATCGACAAAGGGAAGGTTTATTTCATCTTCCGCGTCTTTCCGCTGAGTGCCGTCGATGGCGCCGTGGAGGCAATCGGACGGTGCTTACCGCGTGAACAGTATTTCTCCTTCATGGATATGATGTTCCGCAATCAGTCAGAATGGGATCCCGACGGCTATGAGATTCCGGACGTGCACGCCGCACTCATCAAAATGGCCGGCCGTGCGGGCATGAGCCAAGATAAGGCAGAAGCGTGCATCGGCAATCGTCAGGAAATGGACCGCATCAATGCAGCCGCCCAGGACGCTGTCGACAAATACACCGTCAATGCCGTCCCGACCTTCGTCATCAACGGCAAGGTCATACAGGGGTACAGCGGCTGGCCGCAGATGAAGGCCGAGATCGAAGCCTTGTTGCCGAAACAGTAATCCGGGACTATGGCGGCATGAACAAACCCGGACCCGAGGGAGTTCCCAAGCGGCGCAACTGGGTGGCGCCACTGGCACCTGACGCTGCGGCAGCCGGACAGACCGCCTTCGTCCGCGCCGGGTTTTCCGATCCCTCTCTGGTTCTGCACTGGGACGAGATCGCCGGCCCTGAGACGGCCCGCCTAGCCCGGCCTCTGCGCCTTTCTGAAGGTCCCAGCGGCGGGGTGCTGACGCTAAAAGCCGAGCCTGGGGCCGCGGTTTTCCTCCAGCATGAGACCCGCTCCCTCTGCGAGAGAATTAACTCCTATCTGGGTCGCCCAGCGGTTGCGCGCCTTAAATTCGTCGAAGGCGCATTAGCGCCGAGGCCGAAGGCGCCCCTCCGCCGTTCGCCACTGGGGTCCGCTCTGCCGCCCTCCGACCCGTCCCAAAAGTACACCGGACCCGACGGACTTCGTGAGGCGCTATGGAAGCTTGCCCGCGCGCGCCGGAGTCGGACTAATATGTGACAGAAGTCCCGAACGACTCGCTTCAGGCTGTGGAGACGAATATGGCCCTCAAGGACCGGTTGGACGACGCCCTCGCTGCAACGGCACCCGAGGAGACGCAACGCCAGGAAACATTGAGCGCGGTTCTCACCGTCGCCGGCGGCGGCAGCGATGCCGAAATCCAGGCGGCCATCGCCCGTATCATCAGCGAGCGCGAGCAGAAGGCGGCTTCCTTCAGCGCCGCGGGCCAGACCGAGCTTGCCAAGACCGAACGCGGCGAGATCGATGCCCTGCGCGCTTTCCTCCGCATGGCCGGCGAACCGGTTATACCCCCGAAGAAGACCAATGCCGCCGGGCCGACATCCTCGCCGGAAGCATCAAAACCGATCTTTTCGCGCATGCAGATGATCCTGGGAGGCATCGCGATCGTCATTGTGGCGGCAATCGTGATCATCCTGCTGCGCTCGTCGGGCGACAGCAGTTCGGAGCTTGTCGCGAGCGGCCCCGGCGAGAAGATCACCGTCTTCAAAGACGACCGCACGATGGGCGATCCTAAGGCGCCGGTCGTATTCCTCGAATATGCCGCGCCGACCTGTCCGCATTGCGCACATTTTGCCGTTACAGCTATGCCGGAGATCAAGAAGAAGTACATCGACACAGGGAAGGTATATTATATCTTCCGCGTCTTCCCACTTTCAGCCACCGACGGTGCGGTGGAAGGCCTCGCACGCTGTTTGCCTGCGGATAAGTACTTCGGTTTCCTTGACCTAATGTTTCGGAATCAGTCCATATGGGACCCGGACGGCTATGAAGTTCCGGATGTGGGCGCCGCGTTGATCAAGATGGCAAGGATCGTCGGCATGAGTCCGGAGAAAGCCAAGCAGTGCATGGAAGATCGGCAGACGCAGGAACGTGTCAATCAAGTCGCCCAGGACGGAGAGCTAAAATACAGGATCCAGAGCACGCCTACCTTCGTCATAAACGGTGAGGTCGTGCAGATTCCCATCGGACGCCTCCCCGGAGACGTTGTGAAGGAAAGAATAGCAGCCCTGCTGTCCAGCAAGTGACGACGGACAGCGCGAAAAGCGTAAGGACGGCGCGTATCCGTTGAAGTTCACAAGACTGAGGCTTTCCGGTTTCAAGTCGTTCGTCGAGCCGACCGAGCTCTTCATCGAGCCTGGGCTGACGGCTATCGTCGGGCCGAACGGCTGCGGCAAATCGAACCTGTTCGACGCCCTGCGCTGGGTGATGGGTGAATCGCGGCCGACCTCGGTTCGCGGCTCCGAGATGGACGACGTGATCTTCGCCGGTTCGGCGGCGCGTCCGGCGCGCAACATGGCGGAAGTGACGCTCGCTATCGACAATTCCGACCGCAGCGCCAATCCGCCATACGACGGCTACGACACGCTGGAAGTCTCGCGGCGCATCGAGCGCGAAGCGGGCTCCGTCTATCGCATCAACGGACGTGACGTGCGTCAGCGTGACGTGCAGATTTTCTTCGCCGACGCTTCTTCCGGCGCCTCGTCCACTGCCTTCGTCCGTCAAGGCCAGATCGGGCTGCTTATCAGTCAGAAGCCGCTGGCACGCCGCGCCATCCTTGAGGAAGCCGCGGGGATTTCCGGACTACATCAGCGCCGCCACGAGGCCGAACTGCGCCTGCGCGCCGCAGAGGCCAACCTCGCGCGCCTCGACGACGTCATCAAGGAAGTGGAAGGCCAGGTCCAGAACCTGAAGCGCCAGGCACGACAGGCCTCGCGTTACCGCAATCTCTCGGGGCATATCCGCCGCGCCGAAGCGCTGGCGCATTATCTGCGCTGGACTGCCGCCGAAGAACGCGCCCGCACGGCGGAGGAAGCCCTTGCCGCGGCATCGTCGGTCGTCGCGCTTTGCACCGAGCAGGCGGCTTTAGCCTCCACTGCGCAGGCCGAAGCCAGCGCAGCCCTGCCACCGCTCCGGCAGGCGGAAGCCGAGCGCGCCGCGGCGCTGCACCGCCTGACGCAGGAGCGTCAGGCCCTGGAAGCGGAGGAAACTCGCGCCCGAGAACTGGCCCAGTCGCTGCGTCAGCGCATCGCGCAGACGGCGCAGGACCTGGAGCGCGAAAGCGGCCTCGAGACCGACGCAGAAACGGCGCTCTCCGGCCTTATCATCGAAGCGAACGAACTCGAAGCCGCGCAGGAACGCACCTCGCAGGACGTGGCCGAGGCCGAAACCCGCGCCGCAGAACTGAATGCCGCTCTCGCCGAAGCTGAACATCTTCTCGAACGGCTCACTTCCGATCTTGCAGAACGCAATGCCCGGCAATCGAGCCTCGAACGCTCGCGCCAGCTTTCTACCGAGCTGATCGAGACCAGCAGCCAGCAGCTAGCCGCCGCCGAAGCGCGCCTTGGCGCCGCAATGGAAGGCGCCGCCGCAACGCCGGACGTCTGGGCGGCTGAGATGGCGGTGGACGAAGCGCGCCGTTTGGCGGAAGCCGCTTCCGCCGAAGCCGAAGGCGCCCGTTCCCGTCTTGGCGAGATCGAACTAGCCGAGGACGTCGCCCGCACCGCATTGGATGCTGCCGAACGCGAGGTGCAGCGTCACTCTGCGGAAGCCGGTGCCCTCAGCGACCTTCTCAGTCCGGAAGGTCAGAATTTATGGCCGCCGTTGGTCGATGCCGTTAACGTGCAGCCCGGTTACGAAGGCGCGCTGGCGGCGGCATTGGGCGACGAGCTAGAAGCTCCGCTCGACGAAGCCGCACCGCGCCACTGGCGCGATCTGGGCGACTACGAATTGGCGCCCCTGCCGGAAGGCGCGAAGCCCCTTACCGATTTCGTCAGAGCCCCGCACGCGCTGGCACGTCGGCTTACGATGACCGGCGTCGTCTTCCCCGACCAGGGCACTCGCCTCCAAGCGGAATTGAAGCCGGGCCAGCGTCTGGTTTCTCCGCGTGGCGATCTCTGGCGCTGGGACGGCTATCGCGCCTCGGCCGATGCGCCTTCGGCCGCTGCCGTGAGGCTGGCGCAGCGCAACCGCCTCTCCGAGTTGGAGGGCCAGATCAGTCAGGCGAAAGAAACGCGTGCCGCCGCCTTTGCCAATCATTCCGAGGCCAAGTCGACCGCGGAAGCCGCACGCGAAGCCGTGCGTGCCGCCGAATTCGATGAGCGCCGCTACGAGCACGCCATCATCGCCACGCAGGATACCGCAGCCAAGGCTGTCCGTGCCGCCGCCGAACGTGCTTCCCAGCTTGCCTCTCTCGAAGCAGAAATCCGCCGCCTGACCCAGTCGCGCGACACCGTGATGGAGGCCAAACGAAGCGCATCGCAATCCCTTGCCGAACTGGGGGATGGCGAGGCTCTGGCACAGAGCGTCGCCAATGCCAGGGAACGAGCGGCCGAAGCCCGGTTTGCCGCAGCCGATGCTCGCGCCACCCTGGACGGACTTAGACGCGACGGAGAAGCACGCGCGCGGCGCCTTTTGGTGCTCTCCGAAGAACGCAGCCGCTGGCAATCGCGCCGCGACGCTGCCGTGGCGCATATCGCAGAACTCGAGCGCCGCCAGGGCGAACTGTCCGCAGAGCTTTTCCTGGCCGACGCCGCACCCGAGGCCATCGCGCAGAAGCGCAATTTGCTGCTCGATGCCATAGGCATTGCCGAAACGGCACGCAGCGAAGCTGGCGATGCGCGCGCCGAAGCGGAATCGCGCCTTGCGGAGGCCGACAAAGCGGTAAAGACCGCCGAGCACGCACTGTCGGCCGCGCGCGAAGAGCGTGCCCGCGAGGAGGCGCTGCTAGAAGGCGCCCAGGCGCGGCTCACGGAACTGCGCGACCGCATCCGCGACGAGTTGGAGATCGCGCCACACGAACTCGCCGAACGCGCCGACATCGAGGAAGACCAAGAGCTTCCGCCGCTGGAACTAGCCGAGAAGAAGGTCGAGAAGCTCAAGCAGGAACGCGAGCTTCTCGGTGGCGTTAATCTGCGCGCCGAGGAAGAGGCGAACGAGCAGGAACTGCGCCTCACCACCCTGACGGCCGACCGCGACGATTTGGTCGGTGCCATCGAGCGGCTGCGTCGCGGCATCCAGAACCTGAACCGCGAAGGGCGCGAGCGGCTGGTCCAGTCCTTCGACAAGGTGAACGAGAACTTCCAATCACTGTTCGCCAAGCTGTTCGAGGGTGGCGAAGCCAAGCTCACCTTCACGGAATCCGACGACCCGCTGGAAGCGGGCCTGGAAATTTATGCCCGACCGCCGGGCAAACGGTTGCAATCGCTGAACCTGTTGTCGGGCGGCGAGCAGGCGCTGACGGCGATCGCGCTGATCTTCGCGGTGTTCCTGGTGAACCCGGCGCCGGTCTGCGTGCTGGACGAGGTGGACGCTCCGCTCGACGACGCCAATGTGGAGCGCTTCTGCAACATGCTGGACGAGATGGTCCGCATCACCGACACGCGGTTCCTGGTTATCACCCATCACGCTCTCACTATGTCGCGGATGCACCGGCTGTTCGGCGTGACGATGGCCGAGCGCGGCATCAGCCAGCTCGTCTCCGTCAGCTTGGCCGAAGCCGAGCGGGTGGCGGCGGAGTAGGCCGCACGCATCGCGTCCTTTTCGCCGCGCGAGTGATTCGGACAGGGATTCCAGCGTCTTGCTGCGCCTTTGCTGCGCTTGACGCCCTATGGCCCTCCCCCTATGGTCCGGCCGCTTTCGAACCAAGCCGCGGCGCACGAGTCGGTCCATTGCCAACTCCCGATCCCGATGACCTGAAGCGCCTGGGCGAGCGGATCGACGAGGCCGAGCGCAAGCATTCGGAGCGGAAGGCCGCTCCGCCGACCTCTTCGCTCAGCATCGCCTTCCGTTTTGCGACGGAACTGGTTGCGGCCGTCGTCGTAGGCTGCGGTTTGGGCTGGGGCATCGACTGGGCGTTCGAGCACTGGGCGTCCGTTCAGACGCGGCCGTGGGGAATGGTCGTGTTCGTCCTTTTGGGCGCGGCGGCGGGAATCCTCAACGTGATCCGCGCCGCGAAAGAGATAAACGCCGAGATGGCGTCGAAGGAGAAATAGCGCCGTGGCGATGAACCCCATGGAGCAGTTCGAGGTAAAGCCGCTCATCGCCGAGCCACTTTTCAGCATCGGCGGTCACCCCATTTATTTCACCAACCAGGCACTCTTCATGTGCGTGGTGGTGGTGTCCGCCGCGCTGTTCCTGACGCTGACCGTCTCGAAGGGGCGGCTGGTGCCCTCGCGCGGCCAGTCGATGGCGGAAGTCTCCTACGAGTTCGTCGCCAACATGATCCGCTCGACGATGGGCGAGGACGGTCTCGTCTTCTTCCCCTTCATCCTCACGCTGTTCATGTTCGTGCTGTTCAGCAACTTCTTCGGCCTCATCCCCTGGACGTTCACGGTCACCAGTCAGATCGCAGTTACGTTTGCGCTGGCCAGCGTCGTGATCCTCGTGATGATCGTCACCGGCTTCATGAAGCACGGGCTGGGGTTCCTGATGCTCTTCGTGCCCAAGGCGCCCTGGTATCTGCTGATCCTGCTGGTTCCCATAGAGATCATCTCGTTCCTGACGCGTCCGGTCAGCCTGTCCGTCCGTCTTTTCGCGAACATGCTGGCGGGACATACGCTGCTCGCGGTCTTCGCGAGCTTCGTGATCCTGCTGGGCGCCGCTGGAGGCGTGCTGTCCGTGCTGTCGATCGCGCCCCTGCTGCTGATCGTCGCCATCTTCGCACTCGAGATGCTGGTGTCGTTCCTGCAAGCCTACGTGTTCTCTATCCTGACCTGCATCTATCTCAACGAAGCGCTTCATCTCCACGACCATCACTGACAAGAAGGAAGAACCAATTATGGAACTTGCTGCGGCAAAAATGATCGGCGCCGGGCTTGCCTGCTTCGCGCTCGCGGGCGCTGGCATCGGCATCGGGCTGGTGTTCGGCAACTATCTGGCGGGCGCCCTGCGCAATCCCGGCGCGGCTGCCAGCCAGACGGCCAACATGTTCCTCGGCTTCGCGCTTTGCGAGGCGACAGGCCTGTTCGGTCTCGTCGTCGCCTTCATGATCCTGTTCATGTGATGAGCGGCGCGCCGGCCACAACCGAAGGCACCGAGGCTCAGCACGGTGCCGGCTTTCCGCCATTCAAGACGGAGAGCTTTCCCAGCCAGATTTTCTGGCTGACGGTGACGTTTGCGTTCCTGTTCGTGGTGCTGTGGCGGATTGCCGGGCCCCGGATCGCGCAGGCGCTGGCACTGCGCAAAGGCCACATTGCGGGCGACATCGCGGCGGCGGGCAAGCATAAGTCCGACGCCGAGGCGGCTCTGACGGGCTACGAGGCGGCGCTGGCCTCCGCCCGGGGGCGCGCCCATGCCGAGGCCGAGGAAAACCGCCGCCTGATCGAGGCCGATGTGGAGAAATCTAAGGCTGCCGCGGAGATCGAGTTCCGCGAGGCGGCGGCCAAGGCCGCGGCCGGGATCGAGGTTGTCCGGGCCGAGGCTGCAAAACATGTCACAAAAGCTGCGCAAGATGCGGCCGCAGCTATCGTCACGCGTCTGCTCGGGGACACCGTAAGTCCCGAGGAGGCCGAAGCTGCCGTCAAGGCGACGGGAGCATGACGATGGGGAGAGGTGACAATGTCGGTCTTCCGGGTCGCCGTATCGTTGTTGCTGGCGGGTCTGGCGACGTATGTGTTTGTCGTACACCGCTCTGAGGTTTCGGGAACCGCGATGACTCTTTTCCAAAATCCTGAGTTCTGGGTGGCCGTCGGCTTCGTGATCGTGATCGCGCTCTTCGTGCGGCTGCGCGTCCCCGGGATGGTCGCGCGGATGCTGGACGACCGCGCCAACGCCATCTCGCGCGAGCTGGACGAAGCCAAGCGCCTGCGCGAAGAAGCTGCCGCGCTGCTGGCAAGTTACGTTCAGAAGGCGTCGCAGGCGGAAAGCGAAGCCGCCGCAATCCTCGCCGACGCCAAGGCGGATGCCGAGCGTTACGCCAAGGAGACCCGCGCACAGCTGCGGGCCCAGATCGACCGGCGTGCCCAGATGGCCAAGGATAAGATCGCCCAAGCCGAAGCCGACGCGCTGACCGAGATCCGCGGGCTAGCCGCCGACAGGGCAACCGCCGCCGCAGGGAAGATCATCGCCGACCGCCTCGACGAGCGGCGCTCCAACGCGCTGGTCGAGGACTCGATCAAAGACCTGCCCGACAAGCTGAACTGAGGCTGTCTCCTTCGCGGCCACTTCCCCCGCTTCGCGGGGCAGATGCATTCCAACATAACCAAAGGCGGGCACACGGTTGGAACCGCGCACCCGCCTCCGGTACAAGCTCCGGCCGGCAAGCCCAATCCGCCGTGCGGAAAGAGACATGCACCTTCGCTTCTTCCTCGGGCTTTCCGGAGAGGCGTTCCGCGAACCGGCCGCCGCTGGCGGCACATAAGCCGGCCTCTCTTGCATCACGCGCCACGCGCGCGCTTTCGCCCTGTTTGTCCCACGTGGACTTCGCACATCTTCTCGGCGGCGGCCCGTCGGCCGCCTTGTTCAGGCTCCCTTTGTCGGTGGGCATCGCAAAAGCGACGCTACGAATGCGATATGGGAATGCCGAAATGGCATTTCAAGGGGTGCGGAAAAATAAATATTGCGAACTGGAAGCGTTATGATCCGCTTACGGACGTGTTTCAATGCGCCCGGAATGGTGAGCCCGCTTTGCGTCATGACCGAACATTTGAGCGCCGGCTGTTAATCGGCACCCAGTTTGGACGCCGATAGGCGCCTAAACTGCGCGCTTATTGACCGTTTAGGTCTCTTAATGCCGGGTTAAGAGCGTTTGTAGATACTACAATGTTGTCCAAGGCTCAGAGGAATTGACGTGCCCCCCATTGTGGTTCCTGCCGAGATCGTGCCCGAACGAACCGATTTCGAGCAGTTTTCGCTCGATGCGGTCGAAAGCGTGCCGACCCGGCGCGGCATCGCGATCTGGCGTCTGCTTCGTGCCGGCCGGCGATTTCCCGCGCACGACGACCTGAAACTGAGGGATATCACAGACATCATGCCGTACATGTCGCTGGTCGCGGTCATCGACGGCGGAAAAGATTTCGAGAACCGGTATGTCGGCGACGCTGTGGTGCGGGCACACGATTTGCCGATCAGGCATCGCCGTTTCAGCGACGTCGCCAAGGACATGCCGAGGCTGATGGAAGAATTACTGCCGCTGTTCCGCAAAGTGGTCGAGACCGGTGAACCGCTGGCCTATCGCGGCCGGACCGGCCAGGACTTATCCCATGTCGTCTACACCGATTTCGAAGGCGTGCTGCTGCCGCTCGGCCAGAGCGATGAGGCCATCGACTATATCCTCTATGTCGGGATATGCGAGTTGAAGGTCACGCCTGTTCAATAAACGGCTGCTAATTATTGTTGCGCAAAAAAGCACGCCACGCCAAGCTCACACTTCGTGCTCGACACCCGTACGCTGGCGGTACTCGCTCTTAGGGGGAGGATGAATGTATGAGTCTGGCGCCGCTTGCCGTACACCGGATGATCGCTTAGTTGATGAAGGCATGCCTGCGGCACGCTGAGATTCGCCGGTAGAACATCACATGCCCCATTTCATCGCCCTATTTCGCGGCGTCAACATGGCCGGGCACAAGAAGCTCGCGATGGGCGATCTGCGCGCGCTGGCGGAGGGCATCGGCTTCACGAAGGTGCAGACGCTGCTGCAATCCGGCAACCTCGTTTTTTCCATAACCTCGAAATCTCCGGAGGCATTGGAGGCATTACTGGAGCACGAACTGGCGAAGCGCCTCAAGCTCGCCACGACTGCGATGGTCCGCACGGCGGCCGAGTGGAAGGCCGTCGTATCCGGCAACCCATTCCTCGGCGAAGCAAAACGCGATCCGAGCCACCTTGCCGCGATCTTCCTGAAGGACAAACCCGCGGCGAAGAACCTTGCGGCGCTGAAAGCCAGCCTGACGGGGCCGGAATATTTCGAAACGCGCGGCCGCGAGCTTTACGTCTTCTTTCCCGAGGGCTTTGCGCGGTCGAAATTCACCACCGCTCTGATCGACCGCAAGCTGGAGACCGTCGGTACGGGGCGCAATTGGAACACGGTGATGAAGCTGGCGAAGCTGCTGGAAATGCAATCCTGATCTGTCGTCCCTTCCCCTCGCTATGCATTCGCATCGCTCGCACAGTCCAGGTGCGATCTATTCTCGAAAACGCGCGGCGGTGGCAAACAAACTCGAACCCCTGCCCCGGCGAATGGACTATCATGGAGCATGTCATCGGAGGCGGAACAGCCGCCGTGATGCGTTCTTTCGGGGGAAAGGGACATCAACATGGAAACAAAACTCGGCCGCCGCAGCTTCCTGAAATCCGGCGCGAAGTTGCTTCCGGCACTGGCCGTGCTGGGGCTCGCCTCGGCGGCTGCAAGGCCTTTGCCCAGCAAAGCATGCGAAGGCTGTGCCGACGCCTGCTTCACGACCTGCAAGGATGGCTGCGACACCACCTGCACAGGCAATTGCACCGGCGATTGCAGCGGCAGCTGCAAGGATAGCTGCAGCGGAGGCTCGAAGTAAAAGATCAAAGCCTGCGCTGTGTCCGTTCCCGGCGCGGCCTGCCGCGTCGCGTCCAGGGAGCTGTTATTTCCGCGGCCTGCTCCAGTCGGGCGTACAAGGCGAAATGACTGTGCCGGGGGTCGCCGAGCCGCCGCGTTGAAGACGGAAGAGCGTCATCCAGGCGAGGCGGGGCGGCCTGAGCGGCGTCGTCCTTTGCAGGTCGGCGAAATCGCAAACCAGCTGCGTGCTCCAGGAGGCCAAGCCGGGATCGGCGGCAAACGGAAACTCGGAATAGAGCAGGCTTGCCTGTACGCCTTCGGGCAAGACCTGCGCGGAAAGCGCCGGCGTTTCGGAAAACAGATAGACAGGGCCTTTCGCCAGCAGCGACTCCAGCTCTGCGCGAGACTGCAACGTGTCCGACCGGTAGTTCGGCGGCCGGTACATGGGATAGGTTTTGAACGCCTCTTCGTCGAAGGTGTAGGCGGTCAGCCCTCCGGCAAAGTGCCGGTAGACGTACTTGGCCATCATCATGTGCGGCCGGATGCCGAACGGATGGACGGCAAGAAACACCATCGCTGCGACCGCGCTCCAGGCAACGGCCTTGGAGAGGATCGAGCGGCGATAAGGCCATAATCGTCCGAAGATACCGAGGAGGCGATCAGACGACGGAGAAAATGCCAGCACCGGGTACGAGGTCGCCAGTATGGCAAGCGGAAAGAGAAAGCGCTCTTCCTTGTGCGCCAGGAGGCAGTGAACGACGAAGAACGGGGCGGTGACCCAGGTGACGTAGTGGCGGGGATTGCGCAGGCAGGCGACGATCAGTGTCACTATGATAACGACGGCAATCGGGAAGAAGATGTTACCCGGTACGAGGTAGAGGTACGCAAAGAACGGAGCACTGCCGAACTTCTCCGCGGCCACGCCTTGGAAGACGTTGACGTTGAGATAGTTCCACGGCGGAAAGCACCACACGCCGTATCCCCAGCGGTCGATCGGGAGCGCCGCCGCTACGGGCACGATACCGGCGGCAGCAAAGGTCAAGAGCTGGGACATTCGCGCGCGCGCCTGAAATGCCATCCACAGAAGCAGGCCCAGGATGAGGAACGCCGATTGGTAGCGGCACTCGAAGGCCAGCCCGCATAGGATTCCGGCGGCGGCGATGCGGCGAAGCGAGCCCGACCGCGCTGCCTGCACCGCAAGGACCAGACCGAGCGTGAAAAAGGCTGCGGATATGGTTTCCGAGGCCGTGCGGACGAACAGGTACGGCAGGAAGCCCATGAAGGGCAGCATCCTGGCATAAGCGAATTTCTCGTCCGGCCGCACGAGATCGCCGAACAGCAATTTCGCGAAGGCCGCCAGCGCCGCGAGCGATACGCAGGCCGTCGCCAGCCTGAGGACGAACGTCACGTTGAAGAGATCGCGAACCCCGGCGAACATCAGCGGCTTGGCGATCAGGGAATACAGGAATGGCTGCATCCAGGGGCGGACTTGGGCGCGAAATTCCCACGGCAAGTCGGCGGCGCTCGTGATGCCAAGCTTGTAGCTCATGAATTCGAGCACCTGATAGTGCTCGTCCGGGAAGAAGAACGTCTCGCTGAAATAAGCCGTGACGAGCGTGACCAGGAAAAGGATCGCAAAACCGCGATAAAGCACGGCTTCCGAGGTCCGCTCGGTCAGAAGCCAGCGGAGCCGTGTGCGCGTTTCGAGTGCATGGTTGCGGACGGCGCGCGTGAAACTTCCAGACCAGCTTTGCAGTACAGCCATGCCCGCCCCTCAGCGCGCGACAACCAAGACCACATTGGCTTTCGCCAAGCGGGCCGTCAACAAATCTCTCCTTATGAACACGCCGGGCGGATCGGTCCGAGCCGCACCAAAGCAAACGCCGCCCCGACTAACGCAGTCTGGATTTTCTGGGCGGCCATTTCACTCTGCGTTGCGCCTCTTTCATCAGCCACCAGAATTCCCTGTAAATATCGCAAAACCTCACGTTCTCGCCGCCGGGTTCATCGGCGATCGGATCAAGTCTTTTTTTAATGAGCATCAGGGTGAAGCCCCAGTACTCGAAGAATAGCTTCTGGTCGATCGCGCGATTGCGCACGATCGTTCCGGCGAAATCGAAACTCGAACAGACGCGCCGCACTTCCATTTGCGAAACGGTGATCGGAACGCTGCCTTCGCGGATTTTCGCCCGGCAGTCGCTCAGACTTTCATCATGCAGGAACTGCTGCACGGACATGAAATAGTCGATTCTCTTTTGCTTTCTCTCCTGAAGAATGAGAATAGCCGACGTCAGTACCGCAAAAAGCGACAACACGACGGTCGCAATCGTAAGCACCACCTCTAAGGTGTGTGAATCCACAGACATCTTCCCCCCCAAAGCACCCAACTCAGCGAACGATAACACTATCGGCACCGAAGTGAACCGGGGGGTGGGATATCCGATTGCACCCTAATTGCGTGCCGGGATGTGCATTGGCGCCGGTCGAGGCGCCGACCGCATTTGCCACGTCATTATTCTAATTCCAATCAAGAGTAAGCGTGTCAATGAGGTCGTGTTTTTGTTTTGCGAAGAGAGAGTACGTTTTGTGGTAGTGCGCAGTGACGGATGCGCGCTGGTCGAAACCGGACGGCCCGCCTTGCGGGCAACCGCAAGAAAGGCCGTAAAACAAAACCGGGAGGCGAGCGCTACTTCGCTTCCGGCATCACCACGCGGATGTGAAGCTCGCGGAGCTGCTTGAGCGAGGCTTCCCCCGGCGCGTTCATCATCAGGTCTTCGGCCTGCTGGTTCATCGGGAACATGGTGACTTCGCGCAGATTGTCGACGCCCGCGATCAGCATGACGATGCGGTCGATGCCCGGCGCGGTGCCGCCGTGCGGCGGAGCCCCGTAGCGGAAGGCGTTCAGCATGCCGGCGAATTTCTGCTCGGTCTCCTCGCGCGCGTAGCCAGCGATCTCGAAAGCCTTGAGCATCACGTCGGGATCGTGGTTGCGGATGGCACCGCTCGACAGCTCCACGCCGTTGCACACGATGTCGTACTGATAGGCCTTGAGGCCCAGGATGGTGTCGTGGTCGGCCGGGTCGAGGGCGAGGAACTTGTCTCGCTCGTATTGCGGCATCGAGAACGGGTTGTGGGAGAAGTCGATCTTCTTCTCCTCCTCGTTCCACTCGTACATCGGGAAATCGACGATCCAGCAGAAGCGGAACTCGCCTTCCTTGATGAGACCCAACTCGCGCCCGATGCGGATGCGCGCCTGCCCGGCCAGCGCCGCAGCGCGATCCTGCTTGGCGTCGGCCGAGAAGAACAGAGCGTCGCCGGGCTTGATGCCCGCGACCTTGGCAAGCTCCGCCAGCGCCTCGGGAGAGAAGAACTTGGCGATGGGGCCCTTGCCCGTCAGCGTGCCGTTTTCCTCGTCGAACACGATGTAGCCGAGGCCCTTGGCCCCCATGTCGGTGCGCGCCCAGGCGTCCATCTTGTCGAACCAGGAGCGCGGCTGGGCGGCGGCGCCGGGCGCCGGAATGCCCCGCACGGTCTTTTCCTTGAACGCCTTGAAGGCCACATCCTCGCGACCGAAGACGGCGGAAACGTCGGCGA
The DNA here is from genome assembly GCA_003158585.1 of Alphaproteobacteria bacterium. Taxonomy (GTDB): domain Bacteria; phylum Pseudomonadota; class Alphaproteobacteria; order Micropepsales; family Micropepsaceae; genus Rhizomicrobium. Next base: position 6,645 of record PMKE01000081.1, on the reverse strand, counting down.
TGACGACGGGGTTGCGCAGGTCCGGCTTGTCCACGCCGTACTTCAGCATGGCCTCGTCATAGGCGATGTGCGGGAACGGCGCGGGCGACACCTTGCGGCCCTCCGCGAACTCCTCGAACACGCCGTGCAGGACCGGCTCGACGGCAGCAAAAACATCGTCTTGCGTGACGAAGCTCATTTCCAGGTCGAGCTGGTAGAACTCGCCCGGCGAGCGGTCGGCGCGGGCGTCTTCGTCGCGGAAGCAGGGCGCAATCTGGAAGTAGCGGTCGAAGCCNNGCCCGCCACCATGATGAGCTGCTTAAACTGCTGCGGCGCCTGGGGCAGCGCGTAGAACTTGCCCGGATGCAGCCGCGACGGCACCAGGAAGTCGCGTGCCCCTTCGGGCGAGGAGGCGGTCAGGATCGGGGTCTGGAACTCGGTGAAGCCCTGCTCCACCATGCGGCGGCGGATCGAAGTGACCACCTTCGAGCGCAACAGCACGTTCTTGTGCAGCCGCTCGCGGCGCAGGTCGAGGAAGCGGTATTTCAGACGGATGTCCTCGGGATATTCGAGATCGCCGAACACAGGCAGCGGCAGCTCGGCGGCGGTCGATTGCACGGTGACCTCGTCGATGCGCAGCTCAACCTCGCCGGTCGGCATCTCCGGGTTGACGGTGTCGTCGGTGCGCGCCTCCACCTCGCCGGTGAGCGTGAGAACCCACTCGGAGCGGGCCTTGTCCACCACGGCAAAGGCGGGTGAATCCGGCTCAACCACGCATTGCGTGATGCCGTAATGGTCCCGCAGGTCGAGGAACAGCAGGCCGCCATGATCGCGCCGGCGGTTCACCCAGCCGGAAAGACGGGCCTTGATGCCCACGTCCTTCTTGCGAAGTTCCCCACAGGTATGCGTGCGATAGGCGTGCATGGCCGGTTCCTTGAAATCGGCTGGTATGTGGCGGTTTAGGGGGGTGCTGGTCAAGGCCCCGGGCCGCCTGCCGAATCTGCTTTAACTGTCGCATAGAAGTCTTAGGGTGCCGCCGTTTTCAAGGGAACGACAGATGAGATTCGCACCGACCGCAGCCGTTTTGATACTCCTCCTGGCGGGGGCCCTGCCCGCTCAGGCCGCCGGACAGAGGAACGTGGTGATCTTCGTCGCCGACGGGTTGCGCTATTCCAGCGTGACGCCCGAGACCGCGCCGACGATGGCGAGGATCCGCCGCGATGGTGTCGATTTCGCCAACAGCCACGCCGCCTATCCGACCCTGACGACGGTCAACGCAGCGGTGATCGCCACCGGCCATTTCCCCGGAGATACGGGCAATTACGCCAACTCGCTGTATCTGGGCCAGCCGGTGCCTTGCCGCCAGGGCGCCACCATCGCCTTCGTCGAGGACGACTGCATCCTGCGCGACGTCAAGACGCTCTATCCCGCCGACTACCTCGCTCAGACCACCTTGATGCAGGCCGCGCGAGCCGCGGGCATGAATACGGTGGTCGTCGGCAAGAAGGGGCCGGCCGCGATCCAGTTCCTGCCCGCGCTCGACAGCGCCAACAACAACGTGGAAGGCCCGCTCGGTATCTTCATCGACGACTCCACCAATCGCCCCGCCAATCCGGACGGCACGCCGACCAAGAGCACGATGCTCGGCGGCTCCTTCGCCGCCGATATTGCGCGCGTCACCGGAGAGACCAATGCCACTCCGGCCAGCGGCTCTCCAAACCTGGTCCAGCAGGCCTATCTGCGCCAGGCCGTAACTCAGGTGCTGATCCCGCGGCTCAAGGATTCCGGCAAGCCGTTCGCGATGCTGTACTGGTCGCGCGATCCCGACACGACGCAGCACGGCGCCACGGACAGCGAAGGCAAGCTCGTGCCGGGGATCAACAGCACCAACGACCGCGCGGCGATCTACAACGCCGACAGCGATCTGAAAGGCATTCTGGACGCCCTGAAATTCTGGGGGCTGGCGAGCAACACCGACGTCGTCGTGATCGCCGACCACGGTTTCTCGACCATCGCCAAGGGCATTCCGACGGCAGACGGCAGGCTGGAGCGTTCCTCGCTGCCCTCGGGTTTCCTCGCAATGGATGTGGCGCGCTGGCTCGGCCAGAAGGTGTTCGATCCCGACCGCTCCGGCGCCGAACTCGATCCCGCGAACGGCGAGCATCCGGCGTTCGGCAACGGCCTGATCGGCCCCACAGCGGACGCACCGCAGGCGATCGTCGTGGCGAACGGCGGCGGTGACTTCATTTATATACCCGACGGATCGCGCACCACCGCCAAACGCATCTTCGACAAACTGCTCGCGCAGCCTTATGTGGGCGGCCTGTTCGTCAACGACGATCTGTTGAAGAGCGGCAACCGGAGCGATTTTGCGGGCGCCCTGCCGATGAGCGCTGTGAACCTGATGGGCTCGTCGAACATCCCGCGGCCCGCCATCGTCGTCGGCTTCCGCTCGTTCGCGGTCAAAGGCTGCAAGCTGGGCGTCGAGATGTGCACGGCGGAGATCGCCGACACCGGCCTGCGCACCGGCCAAGGCATGCACGGCAGCTTCAGCCGCGCCGACACGCGCAACTTCATGGCCGCCATCGGACCGTCCTTCAAGAAGAGGTTCGTGGACAGGGCGCCGGTCGGCAACGTCGACGTGGCGCCGACGCTAGCGCGTATCCTGGGCCTCGATCTGACCGGACCCGGAACCCTCAAGGGCCGTGTGATCGGCGAGGCACTGGCCGGCGGCAAGATGCCCAAGGCGACCCGCCGTACAGTAGTCTCCGCCAGGGCCGCCAACGGCGTCGTGACCGTCCTCCGCGTGCAGCAGGTCGGAACCACGCGCTATTTCGATGCTGGCGGCATTCCCGGGCGCACGGTAGGGCTGCCGGGGAAGTAGGCAGACGATCGTACCGGAACGCGTTCGTCCTTTCGGAACGACAGCAAGCGTCACCGTGCCCGACAGGGAGTGAGATGCAACAGTAGTCGGTCGACGGGTGCCGTGATAGGTTCGTTGCGGTGCCAATGAACGCCTATGGGGCATTCACCATGACAATTCTGTATTCGAGTCGCGCTGCAATTTTGGCCGGCTTGTTCCTCGTCGCCTGTTCGCCCAAATCGTCGACAGTCGAGATCGGCATCCCGCCCACTGTGAAGGCGAGTTTCGACGAGCTCAAACCTCCAGCTAAGTTTGCCTTCTACGCGATCAAGAACGCCGAGCCTGAATCGGCAGATGATGTCAAGAAACGTACCGTGTTCACTTGTTGCGAACTTGAGCCCGAAGACGTGGCGATGGGGTTGCGCAATGTTCCCTATTGGCAGCTTTTCGCCAGCGCGCAGTTCTACGGGATCTACCACGCCCCCGGCTGCGACCCAGCGTATAAAGGTATTCAGAACTACGCCATACAAGGTGCGATTATTGACGGCGAGACAGTCAATTTCGTCAGCAAATCGTTTTTGTACTGCCAGAAAGAAGACCGGGTCCTGATGCAGGCCATCGAGGCGGTGAGGGCATCGCACAACGGCATTCTCCTTGCCCCGCGAAGCTCGAAGGTGCCCGCGGACTTCGTGGAGGTCGTGTTAAAATAGAGGAATTTCGATCGGAACGGCGAAGGGATAATGGGGCCCTCTGCCCGACTCCGATTCGTCCGGTTGCCTGGTCGCTAAGCCAGAACCTTCACGACGCGGACGAACGGCAGACCGAATTGGAACACCCGGCTGAACCCCAGCTTGGTTGCCAAATCCAGCGCCCGGCGGTTTTCGGTATCCATCAGACCCCAGACCTCTTTGAGGCCCAGGTCGGCCGCATAATCGAGGAGCAGCTTCTGCATCAGCGTGCCCAATCCCTGCTTCTGCAGATCGGAGCGCACGATGATCGCGTATTCCGCGCTTTTCTTGCAGCCGTCTCTCACCAGCCGCGTGACGGCCATGATGTCGCCCTTCACGCCCTCGGCAACGAATGCCATGGTCCGCTCGTAGTCGATGTGCGTGAATTGGGCGATGAGCTGCTGCGAAACTTGCTGGATGCCGCTCAGGAGCCGGAAGCGGAGGTCCTCGATGCGGCAGTGTTTCGCCGCGGCGGCGTAGCCCTCTGTGTCGTCGGCACGGACCGGGCGTATCAATAACTGCTCGCCGCGCCACAGGACGCGGCGGACAAGGTGGCTCGGATAGGTTGGGAGCATCGCCCGACCATACCAGTGCGGCGAGAGAGTGCAAAGGAGCGGGCCTTGGGTCTATTCACCCTGTCCGCCGCACCATCCTCGAGCGTTCGGTAACCATCCGGCGAACCGCGCGCCATTTCGACGCGGGAGGAATACCCCGACCATCCGGCGAAACAAACCGGCAGTTGAATGACTGCGCGGGCCGTTGCTGACCCGCGCAGTCTTATATTCAAGGCGTGTATTTCAGACTGATCGAGCCGATGCCCGCCGCCACGTTCAACCCTTTGTTGCCCGACACGCTCAGCGGCTGAAGCGAGAACGACTTGTCGAATCCGCCGACCAGCACGTTCGCGCCTACGCCGACGCCGGCCGTAGCGCCTGCACTGACACCCACATAATCGCCTTCAAGCGCGCCGGGACGCACGTCCGACGTGGGCGCGACGACACCCCAGATCAGGACGCCGCCTTCGGTATAACCGATGTCAACACCGAACTTCGAAATCGAACCCGAGTAGTGGACGGGCGCTTTGCCGCTCTGGCGGAAAACGCAATGCAGATCTTTTGAAGACCCGAAGACGAATCCCCAACCGCTGGCCACGCCGCAGGTCAACTCGCCGACCTTCACGCCGTGAGTGGCCGCCTGAGCCGAACCGGCAAACGCGACTGCGCCGATTACCGCAGCACTCATCATCATCAATCGAAATGACTTATTCATAGAAGAACTCCTTTGTCGTCAAATTGGCATGCGGATCGAGACGATCCGTATGTATTGAAATCACACGGCCAGCCCGTTCGGGGCTTGCGCTATCATTGCCGCTGGAGGTTCGGATTGCCTTCGGAGTGACCCGAAGCGTCCGCAGGATGCGAGAATACCCGGCTGCGATCCCACGAAGGTAGCGTCGGAATCTACTCAGACGGAGCGCCGTCTGACAGCTTGCGCTGCGGTTCATAGCGCTCCGTATGCGGATGATAGTGTGCCGTAATCACCTGTATTCAATTCGTCGCGGGCCTCTTAACACTCTGGAATCTGGTCCTATCTACGAACCAAGGTGCGTCTGCGGCTGCGTTCGTGTGGGCAGGCCGGCGCCCCCGGTGCGGCCCCAGGCGTCAGCTCCGCGCCCGCGCGGTGCAGCAGAGCGCCACGCGGGGCAATTAGGCAGGCGCGAAGGGCGCGCGAATCCGCTATCACGCTGCCATGCGGATCGTGGAAACCACTGCCGATTTGAAGGAACTGGCAAAAGAGCTGGAAACAGCGCCTTACCTGGCGCTCGACACAGAGTTCATGCGGGATTCGACCTACTGGCCGATACTCTGCCTGCTCCAGATCGCAACCCCCGGCATCGCCGCCATCGTCGATCCGCTGGCCGACGGCATCGACCTCACCCCGTTCTTCAAGCTCATCAAGAATCCGAAGATCGTGAAGGTGCTGCATGCCGGGCGGCAGGACATCGAGATCTTCTGGCACAAAGGCCGCGTCATCCCCGACCCCCTGTTCGACACCCAGATCGTGGCGATGGTCTGCGGCTTCGGCGAGGCTGCGTCCTACGAGACCCTGGCGCGCAAGATCGCGCACGCGGCCGTCGACAAGTCGGCGCGCTTCACGGACTGGTCGCGCAGGCCTCTCACCAAGCGCCAACTCGAATACGCGCTCGCCGACGTGACTCATCTGCGCACGATCTATGAAGTCCTCTCCGCCCAGATCGCCAAGACAAAACGCGAAAGCTGGGTGGCCGAGGAGATCGAAGCCCTGAAGAACGAAGAGCTTTACGCACTCGATCCGGTGCATGCCTGGAAGCGGCTGAAACCGCGCTCGGCCAACAAGCGGTTCCTGACGGTACTGGCGGCGGTCGCGGCCTGGCGCGAACGCGAGGCGCAGGTGCGGGACGTGCCGCGCAACCGCGTCGTCAAGGACGAAGTGCTGCTGGAAATCGCCGCCAACCCGCCGGAAAGCGGCGAGGCGCTGGAGCACATCCGTTCGGTGCCGAAGGGTTTTGCGGCGTCGCGAATGGGCAAGAGTCTTCTCGATGCCCTCGCCGAGGCGAAGGACGAGCCGCCGCCTCAGCTTCCGGCCGAGCCGGAGCGCAAGCGGCGCCGGCACGAGCCTTCGCCCTCCGCAGTCGATCTGCTCAAAACCCTGCTCAGGCTGCGCGCCGAGGAAACCGGCGTCGCGCCGCGCCTGATCGCCAATGCCGAAGACATCGAGCGGCTGGCTGCGGGCGACGACGAAGGCGTGGCCGCGCTTACCGGCTGGCGCAACGAGGTGTTCGGCAAGGACGCCGTCGCCTTGCGCAAAGGCCAACTCTCCATCGCGCTCGAAGACGGCGAGGCGGTGATCGTGGAATTGGAAGAAGGCGAGTAGGGATCCTATTGCCTCCCCCTTGTGGGCAGGGGAATCGCATTTGGGACTTGGGGGGTTGTGCACGGATTCTGGATGGATTCTGAAAGTGTCTCCTGATTTGCCTGGAGACGCCGATGGACAGCTTCCACGAGATATTTGGTGACTTGCCCGATCCTCGCGCCG
>PMKE01000054.1 GCA_003158585.1 Alphaproteobacteria bacterium | reverse complement strand
GCGGTTGTAGGCGATGCCGCCGCCTGTGCCGCCCAGCGTGAAGCTCGGCCTTATCACCGCCGGCAGACCGACATGGTCGAGCGCCTGCAGCGCATGCGTGAACGCCTCGGGCGACAGCTCCATCACCGGATTGTTCTGATCGTCGTAGAGGAAGCTGCCCGAGGAATCCTTCTTGTGGCGCAGATAGCCTTTCAGGGTCACGCCGCGCGGCACATCGAGGCCGATGCCGATCATCGCCTTGCGGAACAGCTCGCGGTCCTCGGCCTTGTCGATGGCGGCGGCGGAGGCGCCGATCAGCTCGACACCGTATTTCTCCAAGACGCCGCGCTTGCGCAAGGAGAGCGCCGTGTTGAGCGCGGTCTGGCCGCCCATCGTCGGCAACAGGGCGAACACTTTTCCGGCCGGAACCTTCTCGCGCTCGCGCTTGATGATCTTCTCGAGGAAATCGGTGGTGATCGGCTCGATATAGGTGGCGTCGGCGAGGCCCGGATCGGTCATGATGGTGGCGGGGTTCGAATTCACCAGCACCACGCGATAGCCTTCGGTCTTCAGCGCCTTGCAGGCCTGCGCGCCGGAATAGTCGAACTCGCACGCCTGGCCGATGACGATAGGCCCGGCGCCGATGATGAGGACGGTGTGGATGTCGTCGCGTTTCGGCATCAGGTTCTCACGCACAAACAGGCGCGCGCGGTTGTCGCACCCGGGTCCGGCTGAATTGCAGGCTAAGCGGATCGTTTAGAGCCATCCGGGCAGGGGTGCAACCCTTCCCGGCGGAATATGAACGGCATTCGCCGGTCCCCGTCGGGCTGCGACATCGGCGCGTTTCCGCAGCCGTGTGCCCGGATCGGTGCTCGCCGGAATTGCCGTTTTTCGCTAGAAGGAAAACCATGAATACGATCACGGATTTGGCAAGGGCCTACCACTTCGCCGCGGTGCGGCACACGAACCAGAAGCGCAAAGGCAAGGCAGGCGAACCTTACATCAACCACCTGACGGAGGTGACCGAACTGGTCGCCTCTGCCACCGGCGGCGGGGACATCGACCTTATGATTGCGGCAGTGCTGCATGACATCATCGAAGACACCGGCGTCACCAAGGCCGACCTGGAACATGCGTTCGGCGGCCGTGTCGCCGGTTTCGTGTCCGAGGTGACGGACGACAAATCGCTGCCGAAAGCCGAACGTAAGCGCCTGCAGATCGAGCACGCCTCCCACATCTCGCCGGAAGCGAAGATCATCAAGCTGGCGGACAAAACCGCCAATCTGCATTCGCTGCGCAAAAGCCCGCCCGCTGATTGGCCGGCCGACCAGGTCGAGGACTACATCACTTGGTCGCAGAAAGTGGTTGCCGCCTGCCGCGGCACGAACAAGTGGCTGGAACAGCGCTTCGACGAAGCCGTGGCGACCTTTGAGATACGCTGAGACGGCGCAAGAATTAGCCTACGCTATTTCTTTTCTTTCGGCTTCAGCAGGCTTTCCAGCGTCGAGGCGAAAAGGGCGCCCCGATAGCTTTCCAGCTTGAACGCCCAGCCGTTGACACGGACGCCGATCTCGCGCGCCTGCTTTGCCGCCTCGGGCTTGCCCGGCTCGGCGTCGGCGAAGACGCGGGCCCAGTAATCGTCGCCCTGCTTGATCACCTCGGTGGTGACGACCAGCCCGTCGAAGGTCTTGGTGACCATGCGCGAGGCGCCCGTCGTGAAGTCCAGTTCGCCCGCCGGCTTGATGTCGTCGAAGGTGAAGCCCGAGACCGCCGCGGCGATCGCGTCCGCCGCGCCCGGAAAGGCCGGCTCGCGGCCCTTCGGCATCGGAGTGAGGGTGAAGGCGTCGGTGGGTTTTTCGCGGCCGACCTTGAAGGCCGGGCCGGAGGCGGGTTTCACCTCCGCTTCCTGGACGCGCGTGCGATCCACGTCCATCAACTGATGGTCCATCCAGTCGGACTGGCCCGCCCGAAGCTCGACCGGACTGCGCACCAGCCAGCTTTGGTTGTCGCCCGGCTTGCGCACGAAGAGGCCGACGGCGCCGCCCGCGTCGCCGATGTCCTCGCTCTTGCCGGCGATCAGTTCGGCGAGGACGCGACCCTTGTCGTCCGTCAGGGTGATCAGCGTGCCGCCGCCCTTGGGCGGCGCGTCGAGATCGACGTAGTGGAACAAGCCGGGGCTGGCGGTCTTGGGTTCGATGGTTTCCAGCGCCGCAAGCCCGATCAGCGCCTTGCGCACTTCCTCGAACGAGGCGGGATAGTTGGCGCGGCCGGGCAGCACCCAGCCCTTGGTCGGCACGAATTGCACGTCGAAGGCGCCGCCCTTCTTCGACACGACGCGGATATGGGTGACTTCATTGATCTGGTGGGCGAGGCCGGGGAAGAACGTCTCCGCCGGATATTTCGGCGCCACGACGGCGGCGCGCTGGTTGAGCGCGACGAGGGCGGCCACGATGCCTACCAGGGCCGCCGCGGCGAGCAACGCCAGATTGCGGCGCCGTGGTTCTGCGAAGAAGGCGTTCAGCGTCATCGCCGCCTCTACAACGGTATGGCGCGCGCGCGGCGGCGGCGGCGCAGCCAGGCGAGGACGACGGCGAAAGCGGCCACCAGAAGCGGCACGAAGGCGATGTTGAAGAAGGCGAGGACGTCGCCCAGCGAGTCGATGTCCTTGCGCAGATTGCGCTGCACCTCGCGAAGCTGGGTGCGCGTGTCGATCAGTTCGCGCTTGAAGCGCTCGATGGTGGCCTGCTGCTCCGGCGACAGGCTGACGCTGCTGCCGCCCTGGCCCTGCTGAAGCTCGCGCAGGCGCTGCTGCGTGTCGGTGAGGCGCGCCTTGAGCGCTTCTTCCTGCTGCTGGAACTGCTGCTCGGCATTGGCCTGGAGGTCTTTCACCAGGGTGAACGGCCGTTCGCTGGTGGCGCGGGTGCGCAGGGAGATCAGGTCGCTCGATCCCATCAGATTATCGACGGCGCTCACCACAAAGGCGTCGTTGTTGGCGAAGGGCGCGGCCACCTGCTTGCCGAACATAGTCTCGACGCGTACCCAGAAACGGTCGTCGAAGAGGTCGGTGTCGGCCACCACGATGATGTCGATGCTCTTGGCGCTCATGACCTGCGGAGAGCCGGCAGCGGGCGATCCGCCGGGGAAGGCGGTCTTGGCCGGTCCCGAAAGGCGCGCGGCGATGATGAACTGCTCGCCGGTGGCTGCGATCTCGCCCGCCAGTTCCTCCGGCGGCAGCAGCTTCGTCTGTGAAACATCGAGCAGCGAAGCCTCGTTCGACGATCCGATCAGCGAGGCGAAATGCGTGGTGGCGCCTTTCAACGGCTTGAGCGCGCCCACGCTGCCGAGGTTCAGGATCTGGAGGTTGGCGGCGACCGGATCGCTGTCGCTGAATTGTTCGCGCGTCAGGTGCAGCCAGATCGGATAGCGCACCGGCGGGCCGTTCTCCGAAACTTTCACCGGTTGCGCCAGCTTGAGATCGCCGATCTCCTTGGTGGCGTTGAAGGCGATGCCCCATGCCTGGAACAGCCGCGGCAGCGAGGAGGGCGCGGGCGGCGTCATTCGCGGGTCCGTGCCGCTGCCGGCTTGCGCCAGCTCGGAATTGGGATCGACGAATACCAGCGCGCGGCCGCCCTTCATCACGAACTGGTCGATGGCGTAGTTCTGCACCTCGCTCAAATTGCCGGGCTGCACGATCATCAGCACGTCGGTGCCCGCGGGGATGGACGCGAAGTCCGGTGCCAGCAGCTCGGTGTCGTAGTTCTGCGACAGCTCCTGATAGATGGCGTTGGGGCGCGAGCGGCCCTGCATCAGCGCCTGGATGCCGCCCGGCCCGGTCTCGAGCGGCAGGGTCGAGAGCACGGCGAGCTTGGGCTTCTTCGGCGTGGCGAGGCGGTAGATCAGCGAGGAGAGGTCGTATTCCAGCAGCGGCTCGCGGTCCGGCGAGAAATAGGCGATGACCTCGCGTCCGTCGATGCGGTTGCTGCCGACGAGGCCGAAATAGACCGTGTCGCCGGAATCCGTCGGCACCGCGGTAAGACCGGCGGAACTCGCCTGGTCCTCGGCGGGCGTATAGGGCTGCGGATCGATTTCCTCGAGCACGATCTTGCCGTGACTGAGCGAGGCGTAGACGCCGAGCATGTCGCGCACGCGATCGGCATAGGCGCGGGTCTGGGCGTAATCGGCCGCCGCCTGCTTCGAGTAGTAGAACTTCAGGGTGACGGGCTCTTGCAGGTTCTTGATGATGTGCCGCGTTCCGTCGGACAGCGTGAAGCGTCCGTTCTCGGTGAGGTCGAGGCGCGCGGTGGTGACGGTTGCGTCGAGCGCGATGTTGAGGCCGACGAACACCACGCCCGCCAGCACGATGGCGGCGATGGCATAAAGGCGGCGGGAGAGCGGTTTCATCTCATCCCCCGCTCTTCTTGAGATCGACCACCACCACGTTGGCGGCCAGGAACAGCGCCATCAGCGAAAGGAAGAACACGAGGTCTCGCAGGTCCAGCACGCCAGCGGTGATCGCGTTGAAATGGGTGACGAAACTGAAAGACGAGATTGCGTCGGTCAGCGGCAGCGGCGCCCAGCCCCGGAACACCTCGAGCACGATGGGCGTTCCCGAGACGGTGAACAGGAAGCAGACGATCACGCTCACCACGAAGGCGATCACCTGGTTGTTGGTCGTCGCCGAGATGCAGGCGCCGATGGCCAGATAGCTGCCCGCCACCAGGAAGCTGCCGATGTAGCTCGCCAGGATCACGCCGTTGTCCGGGCTGCCGAGGATGTTGACCGTCACCCAGATGGGGAAGGTGAGCGCGAGCGCGATGCCGGTGAAGGCCCAGGCGGCGAGGAATTTGCCGACCACCGTCGCCCACAGCGGTATGGGTAGCGTCAGCAGCAGCTCGACGGTTCCCGTGCGCCGCTCGTCTGCCCACAGCCGCATGGCGATGGCGGGCACCAGGAAGAGATAGAGCCAGGGGTGATAGGCGAAAAACACCGAAAGGTCGGCGATGCCGTTGTCATAGAAATGGCCGACATAGAAGGTGAAGGCGCCCATCGCGAACAGGAAGATCACGATGAAGACATAGGCCAGCGGTGTCGCGAAATAGGCGGCGAACTCGCGCTTGAAGATGGGAAGGAGGTGTTTCATTTCCTTGCCGCCTTGGCGCGGGCCGCGTCGCTGGTGGTGATGGCGCGGAACACTTCGTCCAGGCGCCCCGGCTCCGCGTAGAGTTCCTTGACCTTCCAGTTCTCGCGCGTGGCCAGCCCGCTTACCGTTTCGATCAAGAGAGCGCCGCTCTTGGGGAACACCGTGAGCTGCACGCCGCCGTCCGCGCCCGCAACCCGCTCGACACCCGACACGCCGGGCAGCGCCTTCAGCCTGCCGAAGGCCTTTTCCGCATCGTCCTTGGGCAGCATCAGCGTGACGGCGTTGTGGTAGCGCGAGCGCGCCAGGAGTTCGGCGGGCGTGCCGTCGGCGACGATGGCGCCGCGGTCGATGATGATGGCGCGCGTGCAGATCGCTTCCACCTCTTCGAGCAGATGGGTGGAGACGATGATCGCTTTTTGCGGCGCCATGCCCCGGATCAGGCTGCGCACGGAATGTTTCTGGTTGGGGTCGAGGCCGTCGGTCGGCTCGTCCATGATGAGCACCGGCGGATCATGCAGGATGGCCTGCGCCAGTCCGACGCGCCGCTTGAAGCCCTTCGACAGCGTTTCGATCGTCTGGTCGAGCACCGGAGCAAGCTCCGTCTTCTCCACCGCCGCCGCGATGCGGGCCTTCGCCCCCGCGCCCTTGAACCCGCGCACCTCGGCGATGAAGCCGAGGAAGTGCCGCGCCGTCATGTCGCCGTAGGCCGGGGCGCCTTCGGGCAAATAGCCGATGGCGGCCTGGGCGGCCGTGGTGTCGGTTTCGATATCGTGACCGCAGACCTTGACCTTGCCCTCGTCGGCGGCGAGATAGCCCGTGATCATTTTCATGGTCGTGGACTTGCCGGCGCCGTTGGGTCCGAGGAAGCCCAGGACCTCGCCTTTGCCGACTTTCAGGCTTAAACCGGCGACGGCGGTTACGGGGCCGAAGCGCTTGGTAAGTCCCTCGATTTCGATCATGGGTGGTACGGCGGGTTTGGCGGGGCAATTTCCTTAGAGAAATAGGCTATCGCCCGCAACCCCGGAGAGGTTACGAATGAGACACAGAATGGGGCAAAAGAGCGGATGAATCGGTTGATCGACGCCCGGCTTCTGCTTCGCGCCGCCCTGGCAGGCGTGGTGCTTCAGTTCGTCCTGGCCGCAATCGCGCACTTTTCCCCCTGGGTGGCGGCGCACCTGCTCGTATTCGGGCGGATGATGTGTTCGGCGACGGCCGGCTACCTCTACGGCATGATGCTCGGCAGAAGCTACGCCTTGGGTGCGTTCGGCGGGGCCATAGCGGGCGGGTTGTGCGCCGTCCCGGCCATCGCGCTGTCGGTCCTGGCGGGCGATTCGGAGGCTTCGATGGTGTCGGTCGGCACCGGCATCTGCATCCTGACCGGAGGCGTCGGCGGTGCCTTCGGCCAAATGGCCGCGATCATGCGCAAGCTAGGGCTCTGATCTGCTGTTTGGGGTGAGAGGTCGGCTGGTCGATTCTACCGCCCCGGACTGGGGGGCTGGGGGGCTTGATAGTCGCAGAGCAGCAACGCAATCGAGCCAGCCGACGGGCGGAACATCGTCGGTCATCAGGGCCGAGAAATGGTGCAATTATGGCGACACTGTGAATTTGCGTGAGAAAAATTTAAGGAAATCAAGCCTGCGGCAGGATGCGCCGCGATTATCCGTATGCATGACACCCTATTCACGAAAAAAAGGCCCCGATGTCGCCATCGGGGCCTTTCGATTTGCGTTGCCGAATTATTCTAGCGGCGGTTGCCGAACAGCCGCAGCAGCATCAGGAACAGGTTGACGAAGTCGAGATAGAGGGCCAGTGCGCCGCGGATCGCTTTGCGGCCGGCCACCGAACCGTCGTCCATCGCGGAATAGAGTTCCTTGATCTTCTGCGTGTCGTAGGCGGTCAGGCCGGTGAAGACCAGCACGCCGGCTATCGAGATGATCCAGCTCATCATGCCCGATTGCACGAAGAGGTTCACCAGCGAAGCGATGACGACGCCGATCAGGCCCATGAAGAGGAACGAGCCGAAACCCGTCAGATCGCGGCTGGTGGTGTAGCCCCACAGGCTCATGGCGCCGAAGGTCGCGGCGGTGACGAAGAAGGTCTGCGCAATGGCGGCACCGGTATAGATCAGGAAGATCGGGGCGAGCGAGATACCCATCACACCGGCAAAAGCCCAGAACAGCGCCTGGGCGCCGGCGAGGCTCATGCGCTCGAGGCGGAACGACAGCAGCATCACCATGCCGAAGGGCGCCAGCAACGCGACCCATCCCAGCAGCGAAAGCCCGATGGTCCCGTTCGGCGCCACCTGGAAGAACAGTCCGAGCAGAGGGCTGTTGGCTGTCAGCCAAGCCGTACCGCCGGTCAGCGCCAGGCCGACGAACATGTAGTTGTAGACCCGCAGCATGTAGGCGCGCAGACCAGCGTCGATGGCGCCGGCCTCGGCCACTTGGCCGCGGATGAGTCGATTGGAGTCGTGGTCGGCCATAGGGAATCCTTCCTTTCGGCCTCGAGGGCCGTACACATATGTCTAATATCGGGCGTGTGAGCCGCTGGTTCAAGGGCGCCATTTTACCTCCCCGCAAGGGGGAGGTAATGAATGTTCGACGAGTCTGATCCGCCATTCCTTAACGGCAATTCATGTTCAAACGCCTCCTTTCCGTCGGAAGTTTCACGCTGTTGTCGCGCATCACGGGATTTATTCGCGACATCCTGATGGCGAGCATCCTTGGCAAGGGCGCGCTGTTCGACGCGTTCGTGGTGGCTTTCCGCTTCCCGAACTATTTCCGCGCCATCTTCGGCGAAGGCACCATCAATCCCGCCTTCCTGCCGCGCTACGCGGCGTTCCGGGCGAGGGGAGAACTCGACGCGGCGGCGCGCTTCGGCGACCAGGTGTTCTCCTGGCAGATCGCGATCCAGACCGTACTCTTGATCGCGGCGCTCTCGGCGATGCCGTACATCGTGATGGTCACGGCGCCGGGCTTCACGGCGCATCCGGGGCAGGTCGAGCTTGCCACCACGCTGTCGCGGATCACCTTTCCGTACCTCATTCTCACGGTCGTCGTGGTGCAGCTTTCGGCGATGCTGAACGCCAACGAGAAGTTCTGGGCCGCCGCCGCGTGGTCGAATTTCCTCAACTTGGCGATGATCGGCACGCTGCTCGCGGCGGCCTGGTTTCCCAACGCCGCCTATGCGGCAGCCTGGGGCGTGCTGATCGGAGGCGTGATCGAGCTGATCTTCATGCTGTGGGCCGCCTCGCGGCACGGCCTCAGAGTTCGCTTCAACCGGCCGCGCTGGACGCCCGAGATCAAGGAGTTCTTCAAGGCGGTGGGCGCGGTGACGTTCGGCACGGCCAGCATCACGGTCTCGCCCTTCGTCGACACGCTGATCGCCAGCCTGTTGCCGCTGGGCAGCATCGGGGCGCTCTATCTTGCCGACCGCATCAACCAGCTGCCGCTCGGCGTGCTCGGCATCGCGCTCGGCACGGTGCTGCTGCCCGAAATGTCCACGCGGCTTGCCAAAAGCGACGTCGCCGGATCGGATGCCGCCCAGAACCGCGCGGCGACGCTGGCGCTGCTGTTCACGCTGCCCTTCGTTGCCGCCTTCCTGATCATTCCCGACACCATCATGAGCGCGATTTTCGCGCACGGCGCCTTCGACCGCAAAGCCGCCGAACTGTCCGCAACGGCGCTCGCGGCCTACGGCGTGGGACTTCCGGCGATGGTGCTGGTACGCATCGTGGCCTCCACCTTCTATGCGCGCCACGACACCGCCACGCCCGCACGCGCCACCGTCGCGTCGATCGCCTCCAACATCGCGATCAAGCTGCTGCTCGTCCTCGTGTTCGACATGGGCATCGCGGGCATTGCGCTCGGCACGGCGCTCGGAGCCTGGGTGAACGTGGGTATGCTCCTCTGGTTCAGCCGCCGCCACGGCTTCTTGAACATCCAACAAGGCTTCAGGCGCGCGGTCGTTCCCGCGGTTCTCGCGGGACTGGCCGCGGGGCTCGGAGCCTGGCTCGGCGTCGAATGGACCGGCACGGCCGATCTGCCGTCGTCCATGCATGTTTGGGTGCTGCACCTTCACGCCACCGCCCTGCGGGATATCGTGTCGCTCGGCGCGGCTGTCCTGGCCGCCTGCACAGGCTACGGCGCGGTCGTGCTGCTGTTCCGTCGCCGCTTGCCGATAACGAGGCGATGATGCGTCTGTTTGTGGCTGTCGCCTTGCCCGATCCGGTGGTCGAGTCGCTGCTGGCGATCCAGGGAGGCGTGCCCGGCGCGCGCTGGCAGACGCGCGAGCAGTTGCATCTGACCCTACGCTTCATCGGCGAGGCGGACGGCCTGCGTACCGCCGCCATCCACGACGCGCTGACCTCGATTTCCGCGCCCGCCTTTTCGCTTGAGCTGAAGGGCGTCGGCTTCTTCGGCGGCAGGACGCCGCGCGATCTGTGGGCGGGTGTTGCGGCGAGCGAGCCCCTCAATCATCTCCAGCGCAAGATCGAAAGTGCGCTCCAGCGCATCGGCCTGGAACCGGAGAGCCGCAAATACACCCCGCACGTCACGCTGGCGCGCCTCAAGGGTTCGCAGAAGGGCCGCGTGTTGGATTTCCTCGCCGGCCACGCACTCTATTCCAGCGGCCCCTTCGCGGTGGACAGCTTCATCCTCTATTCGAGCAAGATGACGTCCGACGGCTCGATCTACCGCGCCGAGAAGGCGTACCGGCTGGCGAAGGGGTAATCCCCCCTCCGGCTCGCTTCGCTCGCCACCTCCCCCGTAAACGGGGGAGGAAAGATGTCGGCGCTTGCTCGGTCGCTTTCCTCCCCCGCTTGCGGGGGAGGTGGACCGCGAACGTAGTGAGCGGGCCGGAAGGGGGAACGTTACCCTTCCTCGATCTTCTCCATATCCTCGTCCGACAAACCGAAATGGTGGCCGATCTCGTGGATGACGACGTGGCGGATCACGTCGCCGAGCGCGATCTTGTGTTCCGCCCAATAATCGAGGATGGGCCGCCGATAGAGGAAGATCATGGTCGGCTCCGGCTGCCCGCCGCGGCCGGCGCGCGCGGCGAGGTCGGAGCCCTGGAACAGCCCCAGGATGTCGAACTCCGATTCGAGGTCCATGTCGCGGATGACGTCCTCGTCGGGGAATTCCTGCACCATGAACAGTAGGTCGCCGCACAGCGCTCGGAAGTTATCCGGAAGGGAGCGGAAGGCTTCGTCCGCCAGCCGCGAAAAATCGTCGATGGAGGGCGCTTCGGCGTTCGTCCAGTCCGTGCTGTCTGGTAGATTGGGGTGGTTTCTGGGAGACCTTGTCATGCAAAAGCTGAGTGTGACCGACCGCGCCGCCTTCTTACGGGAATTACCGCATTGGCGCGAGGTGGAAGGTAAAGACGCCATCTCGCGGCGCTTTCGCTTCAAGGATTTCAGCGAGGCTTTCGGCTTCATGGCCCGCGTGGCGCTATTGGCCGAGAAGTTCGACCACCATCCCGAATGGCTCAACGTCTACGGCACGATAGACGTGACGCTCTCAACCCACGACGCGGGCGGCGTCACGGCGAAGGACATCGAGATGGCGAAGGCGATGGAGGCGTATGCCGCCGGTCAGATTGCGAAATAGAGCGTCATGCTGACGGCAACCCAGAAGCCTAAGCAGGCGTAGAGCGCCAATGCGCCCGAATGCTCGAGCATCCATTTCCTGAACGAGCCGGTGTCCTGCTGAAGCGAAAATTCTGCAACGACCATTGAGGCACCCATCAAGCACACGCCCATAGGATGCACGGAAAGACCCGGATTGGTACATAAACTTAGTTTTATAATAACTCCGAAGTTAACGATGCGCTGCCGCATAGACAGTTTTTACATGCGTCACTCGCCCGAAGCCGTAGCGGCAGACGGAAAAGTTTACCTGGAAATTGCGGAAATATAATCGGGCCACTGTCTCAGCGGACCAGGATGACGGTCGCCAGTATTCCCCAGACGACGATGCTGAACGCCAGACCGGCGCCCCAGAGGTGGCGCACGATCCACTCGACGGCAGCATGACGGCGTGCGGCGACGAAGTCGCGGAGTTCGACTTCCGCATGAATAAGGCCGCCTACGATCGACATGCTCCGCTCCCGGTGGGACGCAACGGAAATCTAGGAGCGATCCGCAGGATTCGCGAGTAAGGGATTTCCACGATAAACCGGCGGAATCGCACGCTTTCGTCGCGAAACGGAGTCCATTCGACGGTGAAACTACGTATGCGGGCGCATCAGCCTGTCCGTTTGGCGTGGTCGATCAGGTCGTTGACGACGGCCGGGTCCGCCAGGGTCGAGGTGTCGCCGAGATTGGTTGTGTCGCCTTCGGCGATCTTGCGCAGGATGCGCCGCATGATCTTTCCCGACCGCGTCTTGGGCAGCGACGGCGCGAACTGGATGAAGTCGGGCCTCGCTATCGGCGAAAGATGATCGGACACGAACTTCTTCAGCTCGTCGTTCAGCATGGTGCTCGCCGTTTCGCCGGTCTTCAGTGTCACGAAGGCGTAGATGCCCTGGCCCTTGAGGTTGTGCGGGCAGCCCACCACGGCGGCTTCGGCGACCCTGGTGTTCTCGACCAGGGCTGATTCCACTTCCGCCGTTCCCAACCGATGGCCCGAGACGTTGATCACGTCGTCGACGCGCCCGGTGATCCAGTAATAACCGTCCTCGTCGCGGCGGCAGCCGTCGCCGGTGAAGTACTTGCCGCGATAGGTGCGGAAATAGGTGTTCGCGAAGCGCTGGTGATCGCCGTAGACGGTGCGCATCTGGCCCGGCCAGGAATCCGCGAGCACCAGATTGCCGCTCGCCGCACCCTGAAGCACCTTGCCTTCGATATCGACGATCTCGGGCTTGATGCCGAACAGCGGCAGCGTGGCGGAGCCGGGCTTGAGGTCCGTGGCGCCGGGCAGGGGAGAGATGAGAATGCCGCCGGTCTCCGTCTGCCACCAGGTGTCTACCACCGGGCAGCGCCCGTCGCCGACGACGCGGTGGTACCACAGCCAGGCTTCCGGATTGATCGGCT
>PMKE01000093.1 GCA_003158585.1 Alphaproteobacteria bacterium | reverse complement strand
CAGGCCGCTGGATTTGCCGCCGCCCGACAGTCTCTCGCTCTCCCCGCGCAGGGCGGAGAAATTGGTGCCCGTGCCGGAACCGTATTTGAACAGACGCGCTTCCCGCGTCCAGAGGTCCATGATCCCGCCTTCGTTGACGAGATCGTCGGCGACGGACTGGATGAAGCAGGCGTGCGGCTGCGGATGCTCGTAGGCCGATTGTGACTTCGCGAGCTTGCCGTCGGCCGGATCGACGAAATAGTGGCCCTGGCTGGGTCCGTCGATGCCGTAGGCCCAATGCAGGCCGGTGTTGAACCACTGCGGCGAGTTGGGTGCCGCCATCTGCATCGCCAGCATGTGGCAAAGCTCGTCGTGGAAGGCGCGCGCGTCGGCTTCGCCGGCGAAATAGCCGTACTTCCAGCCCCAATAGGTCCAGGTGCCGGCCATCCGCCCGAAAACCTGGCGGGCACTGGCTTCGCCGGTGGTTTCGGGACCGGCAGGCGTCTTGCGCCACAGCCATTCGGGCACGCCGTCTTCCGGCACGGGATTCAGGGAAACGGGGATTCCCGCCTTGCGGAAATACTTCTGGGCGAGAACGTCGCAGGCGACCTGGCTCCAGTGCTCCGGCACTTCGATGTCCGTCTGACGGAACACGATCGAGCCGTCCGGGTTACGGATCTCGCTGATCCCTTTACGGAAATTCAGTCCGTCGTAGGGCGAGCAGCCTTCAACCGTGAATTGACGCCGGATACGCATGAAGCCCCCAAAAAGTCCTAGAGCGGTCCCTTCCGCCGCGGTTCGCCCACCATTTTGGGGACAGTTCGGGCATCCGCGGGGTTCTGCTTGTGCGGCAGGAGCCCCGGCGGCCAGCCCTAGTTCGGTCCGCCAGAATTGGTGTCGCGAGACGCGACGAGATCAAATTATTGGACTGCGTTGAGGGGGCGCGCAAGCGATAAGTGGTAAACGAAACCTTACCTACCAAATCTGGGGGGTTAAAGCTGGGCACAAAAGCCGCGAGTCAAGCGGGGTTTCGAAATCGCGCAGAAAATTTTTTCACCTTGATGACACACAAGTCGCACCCCCTCTGTGAGTTCTTTGTGGAGGCGCGATTTCCTGCGACCCAAGCTCATTCCGGAATTGTGCCATTCGCTTGGCCCGGGGGCCGCGCGCCCATATATTCCTGCGATTCTCGAACTTGGGACCGGCGGAATGGGTTTACTGCGAATGCTGTTCGTGTGGTGGCACAACGCCACGCCCGGAACGCTGCTGACGACGTGGCTGCGGGGCGTATCGGTGGGAACCGATGCATTCGGCAACCGCTATTACCGGACCAAGGACGGCAAGCGCCGCTGGGTGCTTTACCGCGGCACGGTCGAAGGCTCGCGCGTCCCGCCCGAGTGGAACGGCTGGCTGCATCACACCTTCAAGGACCCGCCGTCCGAACCCGCCGAGCCCAGGTCCTGGGAAAAGGACCATTTGCCCAATCTGAGTGGAACGGAAGGCGCGTATCATCCTGAAGGCAGCTTGGCCCGCGGCGGCGTCCGCCCACCCGCGACCGGCGATTACGAATCCTGGAGCCCACATGCATAACGACACGGTAGAAACCCTGATCGGCGCCGCAGTCATTGTGATCGCCGTGCTGTTCGTGGTCTTCGTTTATCGAACGACGGGAACCAGTGTCAGCGGCTACGAATTGCAGGCCAAGCTGTCCCGCGCGGACGGCATTGCGGTCGGCACGGATGTGCGCCTTTCTGGGCTCAAGGTCGGCACGGTCGCAGCCATGACCCTCGACGACCGGACCTATCAGGTCGTCGTCCACATGAACATCAACTCCGAGGTCAAGATTCCCGACGACTCGTCGCTAATGGTCACATCTTCGGGCCTGCTTGGGAGTTCCTACCTGTCGATCTCCCCCGGCGGCAGTGACAAGATGCTGCCTCCCGGCGGCGCGATAAAGAATACGCAAGGGGCCATCGACATGATGGGGCTGCTCTCGCGGTTCGTGAACGGGGGCGTCGGCGGGAATGAGAGCGGCAACAGCAACGGCGGAGCGACGGTCGCACCGAAACCATGAAACATCCTCTTCTCTTTTCGACGGCGGCAGCGCTTGTTCTGATTTCGGCAGCAGGCGCCCAGACGGACACGGCTCCCACGGCGAATGCGCCGCCTCTGGTGACCACGCCGGCACCGGCGGTCCCGCAGGCCCCTGCGGCGACTCCGCAAGCGCCTGCGGCAGCACCTGCCGAGACCTCGCAAACGGAAGCGCCCTCCGGCCCGCCCGCGCACGCGGTCCTCGAGATCCGGGCGCTCGACAAGATCACGGGCAAGGCGTCGATCATCATGGCGCCGCTCAATGTGCCGGTGCATTTCGCGACCCTGACCATCACGGCGCGCACCTGTTATTCCACGCCGCTCAGCGAGACGCCTGAGACCTCGGCCTTCCTGCAGATCGACGATCATCGTCCCGACCAGCCGCAAAGGCGCGTGTTCTCGGGATGGATGTATGCGTCCTCGCCGGGCCTCAATTCGATGCAGCACCCGCTCTACGACGTCTGGGCGATCTCCTGCATCACCAACGCACCCGGCCAGAAGCCGTCGGTGGCAGTGGTGGCGCCGGTCAAGCCCATCTCGCCCGATGCCGGTGCGAACGAGGCCATACCGGTGCTTCCCGAAGGCGCCGGCCAGTAGGCCTGCGCCGCAAGCGCCCGGCTGAGTCTCGCCAGATACTTCTCACGCGAAATTTCTACGGCGCCGAGCCGCGCCAGATGCGGCGTGAGGAATTGCGCGTCCAGCAACATGAAGCGGCCGTGCTTCAGCCGCGCCACGAGATGGACGAGGGCCACTTTGCTGGCATCGGTCTCGTGCGAGAACATGCTCTCGCCGAAGAACGCACCGCCCAGCCGCACGCCGTAGAGCCCGCCCACCAGCTTGCCGTCACGCCGCGCTTCCAGCGAATGGGCGTGGCCGCTGGCGTGGAGCGCGGTGTAGAGACGGACGATCTCGTCGTTGATCCAGGTTTCCTCGCGGCCGGGGGCGGTTTCGGCACAGGCGCGCAAGACATCCACGAATGCGGTATCGGCCGTCAC
>PMKE01000024.1 GCA_003158585.1 Alphaproteobacteria bacterium | reverse complement strand
CTGCCGCTCACGGCCTATCGGCCGTTGCTTGGCCGGGATGACAAGTGAGTAATATAGGGACCCTTGAACACACTTCAGTTTAGGCGCCGCGTTTCTTACGCCCTCCTCCGAACAGATCGATGAGGAAGAACGGCGCGTAGCAGACGAGCGTCGAGACAAGTCCCAAAACCACCAGCACCGGCAGATACCACGGCCAATCCGGCATGAGATCGAACAGGCTGGGATAAATCGGCTTGGAGCGCAGGAAACCGTAATCCACCCCGAGCGCCCAATCGGTCAGCCCCGCCAGCGCCATGTAGATCAGCGTCCAGACGATCACCCGCGGGATGGAAGCGGGATAAGGCCGCATCCGCGTGCCCAAGGTGAGAAACAGTACCGCCGCGATGATGCCGCCGTGGAAGACCGAGAACTCGATGAAACGGAATTCGGGGAAGTCGTAGGGAATGCCCGGCCGCAGCATCCCTTGCACGGTGGCGGCCAACGCCCAGAAATAGGCAAGCTCGTAGCTCTTCTGATTGGGACGGACGAGGGTGAGGATTGCGGCGATGGCGGCCCAGCTGCACAGATCCATCGGCAGCTCGTTGCCGGGATCGAGCCAGCCCTTCTCATGGCCGACGACGAACCAGGAGGCCCAGGCCCCGGCGATGGCCAGCGCAAATATCCACCGGACCCAGCGTTCGAAAGCCGCGCTTCGCGTCATGCGAAAGACGGCCGCCAGCAGGATCGGCACCAGAACCGTTAGCGCCAGCACGATCTGATGCGACCGCTCGAACAGAACGAAAGGCTGGTAAGGCACTTGCACCATGTCTTCCCCCCGGCAAATCGCCCCAGACTAGCGCAATTCCGTGGTCGCCCCGGATGGGAGGAATGTCGCAAGAAAAGGCCATTGACACCGGTTACCTTCGCGCGGAATGTAGCGGCTTCGGCGCCCCGTGACCGCGCCGGCTCTGTGGAATCGCCGACAACATCGGGACCAGCAGGGCTTGTCGGCGGACCACGCAGGTACGGCGTCCTTCGGGGAGATAACGACCATAAGGCGGACAACCCGCCGTCCAGGGAGAAATCGATGAGCCAAGTCGGACAAGCAACAAGCGGCAAACCGCGCGTGGGCTGGTATCGCTGGGTGGTCTGCGGATTGATCTTCGCCTCCACCAGCCTGCTTTATGTCGATCGCCTGACCCTCGGCTATCTCAAGAGTTCTCTCTCCGTCCAATACCACTGGACCGAAGCCGACTACGCCAGCGTCGTGCAGTGGTTCATGTTCGCCTATGCCATCGGCTTCCTGCTGTTCGGACAGCTGATCGACAAGCTCGGCGCCAAGCGCGGCTACGTCATCGCGCTGATCGTCTGGACGGCGGCCCATCTGGCCTGCGCCGTCGTCGGTTTGTTGCCGGCCTCCTGGGTGCTGATCAGCTTCACGATCAGCTACACCATTCTCGGCCTCGGCCAGGGCGGCAACTTCCCGGCGGCGCTGAAAGTGGTAGCGGAATGGTTCCCGCAGCGTGAGCGTTCGCTCGCCATCGGTATTTTCAACGCCGGCACCAATCTGGGCGCCATCCTGACGCCGCTGATCGTACCCTTCGTGCTGGTACTTTACGGCTGGCAATGGGCCATCGTCGCCACCGGCCTGCTCAGCCTCCTGTGGCTGTTCTTCTGGCTGCCATTCTATAACAGGCCCGCCGAAAGCAAGTTCGTCTCGAAGACGGAACTGGCCTATATCGAAAGCGATCCCTTCGTGCCGGTGAAGCAGCTTCCCTGGCTCACGGTGCTGTTCAAGAAGGAAACCTGGGCCTACGGCCTCGGCAAATTCCTCACCGATCCGGTGTGGTTCTTCTATTCCTTCTGGCTGCCGTCCTACTTCCTGACGACCTTCAAGGACCAGGTGGGCAGCGTTGCCGCCACGGCGCTTCCGATCATCATCATCTTCCTGGTGTCGGACGTCGGCTCGGTGTTCGGCGGCTGGATGAGTTCGGCGATGATCAAGGCCGGTCTCACCGTCAACAAGGCGCGCAAATTCTCCATGCTGATCTGCGCCGCCCTGGTGCTGCCGATGGCCATCTTCACCCTGTTGACGACCAACATGTGGGCCTGGGTCGCCATCCTCGGCATCGCCGCGGCCGCGCATCAGGCGTTCTCGGCGAACCTGATGACGCTGACCTCCGACCTGCTGCCCAAGGAAGCCGTCGGCCGTTGCTCCGGCATCGGCGGCACGGCGGGCGCCATCGGCGGCATCATCATGGCCAAGGGCGTCGGCGCCGCCCTGGCGTCCAGCGGCGGATACACGTTGATCTTCGTCGTTGCCGGCGTGATTTATCTGGTGGCGGTGCTGGTGATCCACCTCATTTCGCCGCGGCTTACTCCGGCCAAGTTCAAGGATTACGCCGCGAAGGCATGAGCCGCTCTCCATAATGAAGCCCGCCGTGCGAACCGCGCGGCGGGCTTTTGTTTTGCATAGCGTCTATCCGCCGTTGCGCGGCGCCGGGGAAATCAATCGAGCATCGTCTTCTGCAACGACGGAACATTATCCCGGATGACGGTGAATTCGGTGCGCCCGATCATGCGGCCGTCTTCCAGGTCGATGTCGACGCGCCAAAGCCCTTCGCGCGGTCCGGTCTTCTTGGTATAGCCGCGATAGCCTTTCTGGCGTCCGCCGATGATGTCGTAGCGGACGCGCTGCACCGTCAGCCATTTGCCCGTCGCGGAATCGTAGCGCTGCCAGTGATGCACGATGGTGGTGGACAGCTTGATCGGCGCGAAGACGGCGCTGAACACATAGATGGGCTCTCCCGGCTCGGCATGGATCACCGGCGGGAAGCCGAGCCAGGCGGTCCAGGACGGCGCTTCGCCCGTCGCGACATAGACGTCTCCCGCGCGCTCGATGGAATGGAAGAGACCCGTCTTTTGCAGCGCCAGCGGCAATGGCGGCAGCACGTTGAGGAAGTAGAGCAGGTTGACCGTCGCGTACACCGCCACGGCACCGCCCGCGATCTGCCAGCGCACCTTGCCGAGGGCGGACGTGCCAAGGCGGCCGAGAAGCCAGAGCAAAAGCGCGAACACCGCCACCGCCGCCGCGCCGCTGAGCAGGAAGGTGAGTTCGCCGATGGTGTGCGTGAACACCGGCACCATGAAGATGGCGTAGGAGAGCAGCGCGAAGAAGAACAGCGTCGAGGTGAAGATCAGGCGCGCGTGGTATTGGCGGAACACCTCGTTGCAGATGAAGATGGCGCTCAGGAGGATGAGAAACGGCCAGGAGCCGGAGAAGGCGCCGCTGCGCGCGTAGAACACCAGAAAGGCGCTCCACAGGCTGCCGAACACGAACTGGGTGAGCGCCGGAAGATAGCCGCGCAGTCTCACGACGAATTTGCTCTGCCATTCCTGGTGCATCTCGAGGAAATGCAGCAGCACGATCGACAGCCCCGCCACCCCCAGATAGACGATCAGCAGCGTCTGGGTCACAGGGTGATCGACGCGCCCGTAGGCCGCGTTGTCGAAGGCGAAACCGCCGGCCATCGCAAACGCAGAGATGTGGCGTTCGTAGGATCTCAGAACATGAAGCCAAGCATACATCGTCACATCCGGGTTCCGACAAAGAGCGTGATAAGCCAGGCGCCGCACGAAGGGTAGACGGCGCCGGGTCGCGCGAAGGCGGGGACCGGAACTGTTATTGCATAGGTACCCTCGTATCTTGTTGTGAAAAATGGGTTATTTCCCGCCAACGGTTTCAACCCAAGGTACTTCCCGGGCGCCATGAGAGATGCAAAGTGTCCGAGGCGGAATTCTCGCGGGCGGTCACGAAACAACGCGCTTCCACCGGCCCGCCGGATGGGTTGCCCGGCAGGCCGATCTACAACGCCGTTTGCGTTCTACTGCGGCTTACCAGAAGTAATAGTAGAAGCACGCGGTCGCGCCGACGACGACCGCACTCAACACCACGTCCAGCGCATTCCAGCTGGCGCGGGTTGCGGCCTTTTCTTTCGGCGTGGCACCGTAGAAAGTGAACTTGATCGTCTTGGCATCCGGCGCCTTGGTCAGCAGGCTGATCGACACCATCAGAACCGCCGTAACCACGAACAGAATCTGACAGTAATATAGCCAGTGGATGTTCCAGAGATCGAAGATCAAGCCGAACTTGGCTTTGATCGGCGCGATCGCGGCGTTGTACTGGTCCAGCGTGATGGCGTGCTGGAAGAGCTTGTCCTTCAGGCCGTTCACGAAGGCGTCGTCGTTGCGCATGTAGATATCGGCGGCGAGACGGGCAAAGCCGCCGATCACGCCCACCATGAACGCCCATAGCGCTCCCTTCGCGTTGGCGCGCTTCCAGAACACGCCGCCGATGAACAACACGGCAATGGCGGGAGAGAGATACCCCTGCACGCTCTGCAGATAGAGATAGAGATTGGAGTGCAGGCTCTTGATCACCAGCACCCAGAGGATGCCCAGTGCGACGATTGCCGCCGTGGCGATGCGCCCGACGATCACCTCGGTTTTGCCCGACGCGTTGGGATACCATTCGCGGAAGAAGTCCATTGTGAACAAGGTGGCGGAAGCGTTGAACTTCGAGCCCAGCGAGGCCATCAGGGCCACGATCATCGCGCAGGCCACCATTCCCCTAAGGCCATGCGGCAGGATCGTCGCCACCAGCGAGGTGTAGGCGGCATCGCCGCTGGTCTGGAAGTGCAGGCTGGGGTCCTTGGTCAAGGCAAAGGCGACTATGCCGGGCACCAGGAAGATGAAGACGGGCGTCATCTTGAAGAACGCCGCCAGGATTGTGCCGCGCCGCGACTGCTGCTGATTCTTGCCGGCGAGCACGCGCTGGACGATGTATTGGTCGGTGCACCANNAGCCGATGATCATCGAGCCCGGTACGACCGCCGCCCAGGACCATTGCGGATCGTCGAGCGCACGAATGAGGTGGATGTTTTTGCCCGCCGTCGCCACGGTCGCATGCCAGCCCGCAACCAGGTCGCCGTGGCCGAGGACCTGCAATCCCGCGTACAGAATGCACAGCGAGCCGAAGATCAGCACCGGCGCCTGCAGCACGGAGGTGTACATGATCACCCGCAGCCCGCCGAGTACTGTGTAGAGGCCGGTAGTAAAGGCGAGCCCCAGGGCGATCGCCCAGAACACGTCCATGTGGAAGCCGAAAATGTCCACGCTGTTGATGCCGAGCAGCGTGCGGATCACCACATCGCCGGCGTAGATCGTGACGGCCATCTTGGTCAGCACCAGGCTGGCCATGGTGAGAAGGCTCAGCAGGTTCCGCGACCCGCGGCTGAAGCGCAGTTCGAGGAATTCCGGCATGGTGAACACCTTCATGCGGTCGTAAAGCGGCACGAAGACCCAACCGAGCACCAGGATCAGCCAGCCCTGAATCTCCCAATGCGCCATCGCCATGCCGGAGAGAAAACCGGCACCGGCCAGCCCGACGAGATGCTCGGAGCCGATGTTGGAGGTAAAAATGTCGGACCCGATTTGCAGCCATCCGCAATCGCGACCTGAAAGGAAATAGTCTTTTCCGGACTTGGCTTTTTCTTTCATCGAATATGCCACAATTGCCGCCAAGACGGCGACGAACAGAGCAACGATGAACCAGTCCAGCGAATTGAATACGGATCCGGATGCGGCTGCGGTGATGCCGTTACTCATGCGATGTGACCCCCTCAGGCTTCTCTATTTTTGTCCGTAATACGCTTTTGGTCCGTGCTTGCGGTGGAAGTGCTTGTCGAGCAGAGCGGATTGCATCGGCCCGATCTGCGGATCGATGCGCAGCGTCTCGCAGGCCAGCTTTGCGACGAACTCCAGCACGACCGCGTGGTGCACGGCGGCGGCGGCGTCCTTGCCCCAGGTGAACGGCCCGTGGCTCGCCACCAGGACCGCCGGGGCGTGCAGCGGATCGAGGTTCTTGAAGGTCTCCACGATCACCTGTCCGGTATTCGCTTCGTAATCGGTCTCGATTTCCGCCGTCGTCATCGGCCGCGTGCAAGGCACCTCGCCGTGCCAATAATCCGCATGAGTCGTGCCGTAGGCCGGAATCCCGCGTTTGGCCTGCGCCCAGGCCGTGGCGTACAGGCTGTGCGTGTGCGCGATGCCGCCGACATCCTTGAAGGCGCGGTACAGCACCAGATGCGTCGGCGTATCGGAGCTGGGCTTGAGATTGCCTTCCACCGGCGCGCCGCTCTCCAGCGATACGACGGCCATATGCTCCGGCTTCATCTCGTCATACGGCACGCCGGACGGCTTGATGACGACCAGCCCGCGCGCGCGGTCGATGCCGCTGACATTGCCGAAGGTCAGGACAACCAGCCCTTCGCGGACAAGCTCCAGATTGGCTCGGCAGACCTGCCGTTTGAGTTCTTCGAGCATAACGTCACTTGCGAACGCGGTTGCGGACGTCGATCAGCTTTTTCATCACGTCGTAGAGGTTGCCTTGCCACTCTTTGGTGCCGAAGGCGTCGTGCAAGGTCCGGTAGATCGCATACAGCTCGCGATAGACGGCGTGCGCCTTCGCGTCCGGCTTGTAGTCTTCGGTCTTGAGGCCGGTCATCGCCTTTTGCGCCGAGGCGAAATCCGGATAGACACGCGCCACCACCGCGGCCGCGATCGCCGCACCGAGGGCCGGGGTCTGCGCCGAACGCGACACCTTCATCGGCCGGCCGGTCACGTCGGCGTATATCTGCATGGTGAGCGGGCTCTTCTCGGCGATGCCGCCGCAATTGACGACCTGCTCGATCTTGACACCGTACTCCTCGAAGCGGTTGATGATGGTCAGGGCGCCGTAGGCCGTGGCCTCGATCAGCGCGCGGTAGATTTCCGCCGGCGTCGTATACAGCGTCTGGCCGACGAGCAAACCAGTGAGGCGCTGGTCCACCAGGATCGTGCGGTTGCCGTTGTTCCAGTCCAGCGCCAGAAGACCGGATTCGCCGGGCTGCAATTTCGCCGCGCCGGCCGTCAGTTCCGCATGCGAGCCGTGTTCGGGTTTCACATAGCCGACGAACCATTCGAAGATATCGCCGACCGCGGATTGCCCCGCTTCGAGTCCGAAAAAGCCCGGCAGCACGCTGCCGTCGACGATGCCGCACACCCCGGGCACGTCCGCGAGTTCTTCGTCGTTGCGCTTCACGGTGATGTCGCAGGTGCTGGTGCCTATGATCTTGACCAGCGTGCCCGGCTGGATGCCCGCGCCGATGGCGCCGAGATGCGCGTCGAAGGCGCCTACCGCCACGGGAATCCCTGCGGGCAATCCGGTTTTCCCGGCCCACTCGGCGGTCAAGCCGCCGACACTGGAATCCACCGCACGGACCCGCTTGGTCAGCCGGTCGCGCAACTCGCCCAGCTTCGGATCGAGACGCGACAGAAATTCCTTATCCGGATAGCCGTCCCAGGCTTTGCCGTACATCGCCTTGTGGCCGGCGGCGCATATACCGGCGGTGAATTTGCCCGGCGCCAGCGTGCCGGTCAGCGCGGCGGGAACAAAATCGGCAAGCTCGATCCACGAATAAGCGGCGTCGAACACCTCCGGCGCGGTGCGCAGACAGTGGAGAATCTTGCTGTAGAACCACTCGCTGGAATAGACGCCGCCGATCTTGGCCATGATCTGCGGACGAATTTCCCGGCCCAGCGCCGTAATCTCCGCCGCTTCCGCGAAGGAGGTGTGATCCTTCCACAGCCAGGCGAGCGCGGCGGGGTTGTCGGCGAATTCCTTGTGAAACGCGAGTGGTTGGCCGTCGGCATCAACCGGCAGAGGCGTCGAGCCGGTGGTGTCCACGCCGATGCCCGCCACCTGCTCCGGCTTGAAGCCTCGCGCGGATTTTCCCGCGTCGGCCAGAACCTGCCTGATCGCGATTTCCGCGCCCTTCAGATAGTCGGCGGGATGCTGGCGCGCGAGATTGGGATCGCGGCCGAGAACGACGCCGGAATGGCCGTGTTCGTATCCCCAGATGGCGGTGGCGATTTCCCGTCCGTCGGCAGTGTCCACCAGCAGCGCGCGTACAGAGTTTGTCCCGTAGTCGAGACCGATCGTGTATTGAGTACTCATTGCGGAAAAATCCGAATTAGATCGTCCAGCCACGGTTCAACGCGTAATAGACTTCATTGGCGCGCAGCTCTTTCCTGAACTCCGGCACCGATGTCTTCTTGTCGATCAGCAGGAATTCGATGTCTGCCATCGCCGCGAAATCCTCCAGCATTTCGCCGGTGACCGCCTGGCTGAAAGCAGTGTGATGGGCGCCGCCCGCGTAAATCCACGCGGCGCACGACTCCTCGAGAGACGGCCGCGGCTTCCACACCGCCTGCGCCACCGGCAGCTTGGGCATCGGGTGTTCCGGCGGAATGACGTCTACTTCATTGACCAGCAGCCGGAAGCGGTTGCCCATGTCGAGCAGCGACGCATTCACGGCGGGACCG
Source organism: Alphaproteobacteria bacterium (assembly GCA_003158585.1). GTDB lineage: Bacteria > Pseudomonadota > Alphaproteobacteria > Micropepsales > Micropepsaceae > Rhizomicrobium. The sequence goes on along the minus strand of PMKE01000024.1, from coordinate 6,475 downwards.
GCCGGCGTGTCGAACACCAGCCGCGCGGGATCCATCTTGCCGCCGATGCCCAGCGGATGCACTTGCAGCGACGGTTTGCGATCCGCAATAGACGGGCAGACTTCCAGCATGTGCGCGCCGAGCACGCATTTGCCGGCCGGATTGAGGTGATAGGTGTAATCCTCCATGAACGACGAACCGCCCTTGAGACCCGTCCCCATGATCTTGACCGCGCGCAAGAGGGCGGAGGTTTTCCAGTCGCCTTCCGCGCCGAAACCGTAGCCGTCGGCCATCAGGCGCTGTACGGCGAGCCCGGGCAACTGTTCCAGTCCGTGCAGGTCCTCGAACGTCGTGGTGAAACCCTTGAAATCCCCATCCACGAGGAACGCCCGCATGCCAAGCTCGATACGCGCGGCTTCGCGCACGATCTTGTGGCGGCTGCCGCCTTTGCGCAGATCGGCGGCAATCTTGTAGGTGCTTTCGTACAGGTCGATCAGACGATCGATCTTCTTTTCGGAGATCGCGCCCACGGCGCGCACCAGATCGCCCACGCCGTAGCCGTTGACCGAGTAGCCGAACTTGAACTGTGCCGAAACCTTGTCGCCTTCGGTGACGGCCACTTCGCGCATGTTGTCGCCGAAGCGGGCGAATTTCGCGCCCTGCCAGTCGCTCCAGGCCGTCGCGGCGCGCGCCCACGCGCCGATTCTCTGCTGTACCTTTTCTTCCTGCCAATAGCCGACCACGACCTTGCGGTTGAGCCGCAGACGGCTCCAGATGAAGCCGTGCTCGCGGTCGCCGTGGGCCGCCTGGTTCAGATTCATGAAGTCCATGTCGATCGTGGACCACGGAATGTCGCGGTTGTACTGCGTGTGGAGGTGGAGGGCCGGCTTGCGCAACTGCTTGAGCCCGTTGATCCACATCTTCGAGGGCGAAAACGTGTGGCACCAGATGATGAGGCCCACGCAGCCGGGCGACGAGTTGGCGGCCAATGCAAGCTCGGTGACGGAATCCGGCGAGACCAGGATGGGCTTGAAAACGACTTGAACGGGAATCGCCGGCGCGCTGCCGAGCGCCTTGGCAATTTTCTGCGAATCCGCAGCAACCTGTTTGAGCGTTTCCGGGCCATACAAATGCTGGCTGCCGGTGACGAACCATACTTCAAGCCGTTTCATGGATGTCATGACGATACACTGCCCGATAATGCCATCCGTTTGATATCACAGTCCCGGCGGGGTTGCATCCCAAAAATCAGACAAATATGAAAAACGCATGTAATAACAGGACTAAGCGGATGCATAGGTGGTGCGGACTCGGTGTTTCTTTGCCCGCTTGGGTATAGGCGTGTCCGAGCGCACCAGCCGGATGAGTTCGCGCATCGCCTTCTGTGCCCGAACGGCGTCCCCGGCCGCAATCATGTCGAGCACCTGCGCGCGATCGGGCACCGGATCGCGCGGCAGCGGACGCTCCCGCTGCTTGAAGATCGTGGTGGTGTTGGCCGCGACGCTGCCGCCGAAGGGTCGTGGTTCCCGCCCTTAAGTAATCGAGCGGGAGGAGGAGCGGCCTTGGCCGCTCCTCTCCACGCCTATTTTGTCGTGCGGAAGATCAGCACCGTATGTGATGCATAGGTGTGGCCCGGCCGAAGAACCGTCGAAGGGAAGGAGGGCCGGTTGGGCGAATCCGGGAAGTGCTGCGTTTCCAGGCACAATCCCGTGCGGTGATTGTAGACGGTCCCTTGCCCGGACGGTTTGCCGTCCATGAAGTTGCCCGAGTAGAACTGCAACCCCGGCTCGGTCGTCCTGATCTCCATCACGCGCCCGCTCTCGGGATCGGAGAGCACGGCCGCGGTCGTCATCGCGCCCGGCTTCGGCTTTACCAGCACCCAATTGTGGTCGTAGCCGGGACCGAAACGAATTTGCTCGTTGTCGGCGTCGATGTGCGCGCCGATGGCCGTCGGTTTGCGGAAATCGAAAGGCGTCCCCGCTACGGCGGCCAATTCGCCCGTGGGGATCAGCGTCGAGTCCACCGGCGTGAACTTATCCGCGTCGATCGTCAGAAGGTGACCGAGGATATCGTGCTGCGGGTCGCCCGTCAGGTTGAAATAGGTGTGGTTCGTCAGATTGACCACCGTCGGCTTTGTGGTCGTGGCTTTGTAGTCGATGCTCAGCGAGTTGTCGTTGTGCAGCTGATAGGTGACTTGGGCCGTGAGCTGCCCGGGATAGCCTTCTTCGCCGTCGGCGCTGACATAGGTAAGTCGAAGCCCGGGGCCCAGCTTCGTCTCGAACGGTTTGGCGCTCCAAAGCCGCTTGTCGAAACCCTTGTCTCCGCCGTGCAGGCTGTTCGGACCGTTGTTCTTGGGCAATTGATAGGTGACGCCGTCCAGAACGAAACTGCCGCTCGCGATGCGATTGCCGTAACGCCCGATGGTCGCGCCGTAATACGGCACCCCCGCCAGATAGGGATCGACCGAATCGAAACCGAGCACGACGTCGCCCATGTGCCCGTTCCTGTCCGGCACCTTCAGCGACACCAGCGTCGCTCCGAAGGTCATGATCCGCACCTCGACGCCGCTTTTGTTGGTAAGGGTGAAGATATCCACGCTTTGTCCCTCCGGCGTGTGTCCGAACGGCGCGCGCTGGACGTGAGGCGGCGTACCGCCCGCGAATCCTGCCGCCGCCAGTGCAGAGAGCGCGATTCCGGCCAAACCGGCTCGCGAAATACCAGTCATCAGCATTGTGTCGTGTTCCTCCTCCCGGTCGTCTGCCGCGGCGCGGCAGTCGAAAGGGATAATAACTTAGACAATTCGAAAAGGAAAATGCGCTGGTGCGGCTTGCCTGTAAGAAGCGGCGCCGCATGAGGCCGCGAATACCTATGCAGGCACGGGGCTTCCGGTTCATGGTCCGGACTTGGTTCGGACCGGTCGCATTGCCGCACGCAGCCCGGCCGCTGCCCGCCGGCGGGCTGGTTGTGTCGCACAGAGCGGCAGCAATATGCGGCACGGCAGACCAATCTCACCGAGATTTTGCATCGTGTACGGACGAAGTCGATCATCTCCCGGCCTCGTGCTTTTTTTGTTGCCTTGCTCAACGTCTCTTTGCCTAACGTACGATCCCCGGTGCTTCCTCGGGCAAAACGGCGAAGAGAGTGGTTTGGCCACCTTCTTATAACAAACCGATTTCTCTGGAAGACTTGGAGCGGGCGAGGCGATTCGAACGCCCGACCCTAACCTTGGCAAGGTTATGCTCTACCCCTGAGCTACGCCCGCATTCCAAGTGGACGCGGGTTATCGCCCGTCCCAGAGGGAGATTCAAGCGGCTTGTGGCGCCTCGGTAAACCGGCCTTTTCCACAGCCAACGGCGGCGAGCCGATCCCCCCTCCGGTTCGCCCTCGCTTCGCTCTGGCTCACCACCTCCCCCCGGCTTCGCCTTCAGCTACGCCGGGCAAATGAACCACATTTGGCCGCCGTAGCTTTAGCGAAGGCGGCCGTAAACGGGGGAGGAAAGCGGGTGGCGTAGCCCTACCCGCCCACAACCTGTTCGAAGATCAGCCGGGCGCGGGATTGGCAGGCGGCGAGGCGCTGCTGAAGCTCGTCGAAGCTGTCGAGTTCGGCGGCGCGGGTGAGAAGGGCCTTGAGGCCGGGCGTGGCGGTGTCGGGATCGAGCGAACCGTCGAGGGCGATGCGCAGCGCCTGGGTGAGCGCGTGCTCCAAGCGCGCCGCGGCGATCAGCGCCTCGGCATCGTCCCCGCTAAGGGCACCCGCGGCGGCGAGGTTTTGCAGCGCCGCGATAGTGTTGGTGGAGAGCACCGCGGGGTCATGCGGCGCGTGGCGGAGCTGCAAGGTCTGCGCCGTGAACTCGATGTCCATCAAACCACCGGGCGCGTATTTGAGATCCCAGGGGTTCTTGCCGGGATACTGCGCGGCGACCTTGAGGCGCATCTCGCGCGCGTCGTTCCGGAGCTGCGTCCAGTCGCCGGGACGGCAGAGCGTATCGCGGATGACGGCGTTGAGATTCTTCGCCAACGCTTCGGGCCCCGCGATGACACGGGCGCGGGTCAGCGCCAGGCGCTCCCAGGTCCAGGATTCCACCGCGTGATAATGCGCGAAGGATTCGAGGCTCACCGCCACCGGTCCCTTGTTGCCGGTGGGGCGAAGCTGCATGTCCACTTCGTAAAGGCTGCCCGCGGCCGTCGGCACGGTGAGCGCCGCAATCAGCCGCTGCGCCAGGCGCGCGTAATAGAGACTGACGGGCAGCGGCTTCATGCCGTCGGAGGCTTCGGTTTTCGGCGGGACTTCGTAGACGAAGATGAGATCGAGGTCGCTGCCTGCCGTCATCTCGCGCCCGCCGAGTTTGCCCATCGCGATCACCGCGAAGGCGCCGCCGCGCACCTGCCCCGCGCTCTCGGCCAGCTCCTCGCCGACGCGCTTGAGCAGTGCAGCGATGACGCATTCGGCGATATCGGCGAAGGCAGGCCCCGCGGCATCGGCCTTGGCTTCTCCTTCGATCACCTGCACACCGACGCGGAACACCTGCTCCTTGGCGAAACGGCGCGCGGCGTCGAGCGCGCCTTCGAAGCCCGAAGCGCGGGAGATGAGGTCCCCGAGCGATTTGTCGAGCGCGGCGCGCTCGGGCAACGCTCCCAGGAAATCGGGATCGAGCAGCGCGTCGAGCGTGGCGGGCGCCTGAGAGAGATGCTGCGCCAGGCGCGGCGCCGAGCCCATGATGCCGGAAATGAGGCGCAGCAGCTCCGAATGTGCCACCAGCAGCGAGAAAAGCTGCACGCCCGCCGGCAGGTTGGTGAGGAAGCGGTCGAACTGCGCGAAGGCGGCGTCGGGATCGGCGGCGGAAGCCAGCGAGGCCAGCAGAGCCGGCATGAGCTTGGTCAAGAGTTCGCGGGCCCGCGCGCTGCGCGTGGCGCGGATGCGTCCGTGATGCCAGCCGCGGATCGCCGCCGAGACATGCGCCGCATCGCGATAACCCATGTGGGAAAGGGTTTGAAGCGTCTCGGCATCTTCTTCCACGCCGGTGAAGACGAGGCTGCCGCCCTCGCCCGCCAGCGGTGCGGAACGCTCGAACAGGCGCGCGTAATGGCTCTGCACGGTTTCGAGCTCGCGGTTCAAGGCGAGCGCGAAGGCGGCGCTGTCCACAAAGCCCAGGAAGCAGGCGGTGTGCGCCACACCCTCGGACGTTTTGGGCACGGTATGGGTCTGCTCGTCCTCCATCATCTGAAGGCGGTGCTCCAGGGTGCGCAGGAAGCGATAGGCGCGGGTCAGCTCGCGCGCGGCGTCGTCGCCGACATGACCGCGGGCGCGCAGGGCTTCGAGCGCGGCGAGCGTGGCCGGGGCGCGCAAGCCGGGATCGCGCCCGCCCAGAATCAGCTGCTGCGTCTGCACGAAGAACTCGATCTCGCGGATGCCGCCGCGCCCGAGCTTGATGTTGTGACCCGGCACGGCGATCTCGGAATGGCCGAGATGGGCATGAATCTGGCGCTTGATGGAATGGATGTCCTCGATGGCGGCGAAGTCGAGATTGCGCCGCCAGATATAGGGTTCGAGCGCCTTGAGAAAGCGTGCGCCCGCCGCGGGATCGCCGGCCGCGGCGCGCGCCTTGATCATGGCGGCGCGTTCCCAGTTCTGGCCCATGCCCTCGTAATAGGCCTCGGCCGCCTCGGTCGAGATGGCAATCTGAGTGGCGCCCGCATCGGGCCTGAGGCGCAGATCGACGCGGAAAACGTAGCCGTCGCCGGTCGTCTCGGCCAAGAGCTTGACCAGCTTCTTGACGATATCGACCGCCGCGCCGCGCGCGTCGTCGCGTTTCTTGAAGGGGAAGATGCCGGCGTCGTAGAAAACGACGAAGTCGATGTCGCTGGAATAGTTCAGCTCGAAGGCGCCGTACTTGCCCATCGCCAGCACGACGAGGCCGGTTGAGGCTTCGAGCGCCGCGCCGTTTTCACCGGCGAAAGAGGTGTCGCGGGCGGCCTCCTTGAGCGCGAAACGCAGCGCGCCCTTGAGGGCAGCGTCGGCGAGGCGCGTGAGCGCCTTGGTGACATCATCGAGCGAAAAGGTCCCGGCGAGGTCGGCCAGCGCAATGACGAGGGCGGCTCTGCGCTTGGCTTCGCGCAGGGCCCGCATGATCTCGGCTTCGTTTTTCAGGTCGGCGGCATCGAGCGCCGCGGCCTCGATCTCGACCAAGAGGGCGCGCGGATCGCCGCTGAAATAACGCTGTAACGTCGCGGGCTCGCGCAGCGCCAGGCGGCAGAGATAGGCGCTGTTGCCGAAGGCAGATGCGAGGAGGGCGCGGGCTTCTCCTTCGGGGACGCAGCCAAGCTCCGCCAAGCGCTCGAAGGTGCGTTCGGCGCGGGCGGGATCGAAGGGGTGGGGAACAGCGAAGGGCATCGAGTCATATTAGGGCCGGTTGCGTTCTGTTGGAACCAGCCAAACTTGTCATCCCCGGCGAGCATCGTGAGCCTTGCGAGCGATGCGAGGGAAGGGGACCCAGGT
>PMKE01000032.1 GCA_003158585.1 Alphaproteobacteria bacterium | reverse complement strand
GGGCCGTCCAGATATGGGTCCCGGACCTCACGTCCTTCCCCTTCGACAAGCTCAGGGTCAGGACGTTCGTCCGGGATGACAGGCGGGGTTGATTCAATCAGAACACAACCGGCTTTACAGTGCCCTTCTCGCCTTGAAGGCGGCGGTGAGCGTGCCTTCGTCGAGGTAATCGAGTTCGCCGCCCACCGGCACGCCGTGGGCGAGGCGCGTCACCTTCACCCCCGACTCGGCAAGCGCGTCGAGCAGGTAATGCGCCGTGGTCTGGCCTTCCACCGTCGCGTTCATGGCGAGGATGACCTCGTCGACGCCCTTGGCGCGCGCCAGGAGCGAGGCGACGTTGAGCCGCTCGGGCGTGATGCCGTCGAGCGCCGAGAGCGCCCCGCCCAGAACGTGATAGCGCCCGCGGAACACGCCGGCGCGCTCCAGCGCCCAGAGGTCGGCCACGTCCTCCACCACGCAGAGGCTGCGGCCCTCGCGCCGCGGATCGCGGCAGAGCGCGCAAGGCGAAGCGGTATCGAGATTGCCGCAGACCTCGCAGGTCTTGATGGCGGCGGCGGCATCGCGCATGGCGAGCGAGAGCGGTTCGAGCAGCGCCTCGCGCTTCTTGAGCAGGGCCAGCGCCGCGCGCCGCGCCGAGCGCGGGCCGAGGCCGGGCAGCTTGGCGAGCAGCTGGATCAGGCGTTCGATCTCGGGGCCGATGGAGGACATTCACCGGCCCCTTTCCTCCCCCGCCTGCGGGGGAGGTGTTGAACGACCCCGGACTTGTTCCGGGGGAGTGAAGCGGAGGGGGAAATTCCCCCTTCCGTCCACCTTCGCTGCTTCGCAGCTTCGGTGGACACCTCCCCCGTAAACGGGGGAGGAAAGGGAAGGAGCGTGCTCGCTCACTCTTCGTCCTTTTCGGGCATCGGAGCGGCGACGTCTTCCGGTTCCTTATCGTATACGTGGACGATCTCGGCGCCGGGGAAGCGGTCCATCACCGCGCGCACCAGCGGCTCTTGCAGCACGCGCTCGTGGCGCGCGGCTTTGACGGCCTTTTTCTGCTCGGCAAGCGTCGGCTGCCCGCCTTCGCGCGCCAGGGTCACCACCCAGCGCGTGCCGGTCCAGTCCTTGAGCTTCTGCGCCAGATCGGCGGCGAGGGTGCGCGGCGCACGCGGGCCGGGGCGGAATTCGAGACGGCCGGGTTCGAGGCTCACCAGATGCACGTCGTTTTCGATATTGACCTTCAACACCTGCGCGCCTTTCGACTGCGCATAAGCGGCGAGGTCTTCGAGGGTGCGGAAGGCGGGGGCGGCGTCGGTCGAGGATTCGGCATTCGGCGCCGTCGCCAAGGATGCACCCTCCCCTTTGGGCGCGAGGGGGAGTGACGACCGAGGCCTTACCCCCTCACCCTTGCCCTCTCCCCCCTGGGGGGAGAGGGAATTTCTTGGGGTGGAGGAGCCATCCTGTAAATCCCGCACCAGTTTGTCCGTGGGCGGAAGGTCGGCGGCATAGGCAAGGCGGATCAGCGCCATCTCGCAGGCCGCCAGCGGGCGCGCCGCATCGCGCACCTCGATCAACCCCTTGAGCAGCATGCTCCAGGCGCGGGTCAGCGAAGGCACAGAGAGCTTGCCGGCCATTTCTGCAGCACGCTTGGCCTCGCTGGAGGCGCCGTCGAAGAAGCCTTCCGCGCCGGGCGCCACCTTCACGCGCGTCAGGAAATGGACGATCTCCAGCAAATCCTGCATCACCGCCAGGGGATCGGCGCCGCAAGCGTGCAGCTCGCCGAGCGCGGCGAGCGCCTCGGACACCTTGCCGCCCATCGTTTTCTCGAACAGGTCGAGCACGCGGCCGCGGTCGGCCAGCCCCAGCATGCCGCGGATGGTTTCGGCGGTGATGACGGCGGATTCGTTGTGGGCGATGGCCTGATCGAGCAGCGAGAGGCCATCGCGCACCGAGCCTTCCGCCGCGCGCGCCACCAGCGCGAGCGCCGCGTCCTCGATCTTTACCTGTTCCTTTTCGGCGATGGACTTGAGATGCGCGATCAGCTCGCCCGTTTCGATGCGGCGCAGATCGAAGCGCTGGCAGCGCGACAGAATGGTGACCGGCACTTTGCGGATTTCGGTGGTGGCGAAGATAAACTTCACATGCGGCGGCGGCTCTTCCAGCGTCTTCAAGAGAGCGTTGAAGGCGGGCTTCGACAGCATGTGCACTTCGTNNGACCTTGTAGCGGGCGCTGGCCGGGGCGTAGCGCACGCTGTCGATGATCTGGCGGATTTCCTCGACGCCGTTGTTCGAGGCGCCGTCCATCTCCTGCACGTCTACATAACGGCTCTCGGCGATGGCGATGCAGGGCTCGCAGACACCGCAGGGCCGGATGGTGGGCTCCGTCCGTTTGCCGTCAGGCCCGATGCAGTTGAGCGCCCGGGCGATGATGCGCGCGGTGGTGGTCTTGCCGACGCCGCGCACGCCGGTGAGCATGAAGGCGTGGGCGATGCGCCCCGCCGCGAAGGCGTTCGACAGCGTGCGGACCAGGGCCTCCTGGCCGATCAGCCCGGTGAAATCCGACGGGCGGTATTTGCGCGCCAGCACCTTGTAGTCGGTGCCCTTCGACGGCTCCGGCCCGAGGCCCAGGGATGGTTCTTCTGAATCGGCCATGTTGTTCCGGAATTCGCGAGAGGTGGGAGCCCGGCAACAACCCAAACCGGATTCGTTGTGGCTGCTTCCTTCCGGACCTGACCAGGTTGGCGAGCGGCTTGTCCGCCGCCGGACTCCCGGATTGGATATAGAACGGGAAACGCCGGAAGGCGAGTCGGGGCAAAACGCGAAGCTGTTGGCTGATTTAGACGGGCGCGGGCGGGCGGAACGGCTAGTCGTCGGTCTTCCTGAGGAATTTCAGAAGCGTGTAGCCGAACACCGCGACCAGAAGCGTCACGACACAAATGAGGATGATCGACATGGTCTTTCTCCCGGGAAAGCCGGAAAAGAAATGGTACGCTCGCGCGGTGCCGTGTCAAATGACGGGTCGATGATGCTGCCGTTCGCCGGAAGTCCCCTGAACCGCCTTTCCGAGAAGCGCCCGGATGCGGCCTGGATCGCGGCAAGGCTGCATGCGGGCCGCATCCTGCCGTTGTGGAAACAGCATGTGTTCGTGCGCGGGGAGAAGCTGCTCGGGGCCGCTTCGGTGCCGCATGAGGCCGTTTTTCCCCTGGCGGCGCCCGGGGCGGCTTGCGTGTTCCTGGGGCTCGACGGCGAAGAAGCGCTGTTCGCCCTCGATGTCTCGGCGGCAGAGAACGCGGGCGAGGCGCTGAAGGATCACGGCGAATTCCGCGAGCTGCGCGCCTCGGCGCCTTTCCTGCGCAAGAAGGACCTTGCCATCCTCAGCCAGGCCAAGGGGCTGATCGAGTGGCACGTCCGTCACGGCTTCTGCTCGCGCTGCGGGGCAGCGACCGCGATCGGCGATGCGGGCCACAAGCGTTCCTGCCCGCGCTGCGAGGCCGAGCATTTCCCGCGCACCGATCCGGCCGTCATCATGCTGGCGACGCATGGCGAGGAGTGCCTCTTGGCGTGCAACAAGAACTGGTCGCCGGAATTCTATTCGACGCTGGCCGGATTTGTGGAGCCGGGCGAGAGCATCGAAGAGGCGGTGCGGCGCGAATTGTTCGAAGAGGCGGGCGTCGCGGCGGGCAAGGTGAGCTATTTCGCGAGCCAACCCTGGCCGTTCCCGTCGTCGCTGATGATCGGCTGCTTCGCGGAATGCGAGTCGAAGGCGCTGACGCTCGATCCGAACGAGATCGCGGACGCGATCTGGTTCGACAAGAAGACGGCGCTCGATCTCATCGAGGGGCGCATCGAAGGGCGACGCGGCCCGATGCGCGTCGCCATCGCGTATCACTTGATACGGGAGTGGGCGACCGCACCCCTGCCTTGACGGTGCCTATTCGGTCGGCAAGTCGCTCAGCACCAGCAAGTGGATGTCCTGCGCCGGCGAGAAGTTGCCGAGCGTGGTTTCGAACGTCGTCGGTCCCGTCTTCTTCAAGTCGCCTTTCCAGCACAACGACAGGACGTTGTCGGGCTTGAGCTTGTCCAGGGTGAGATGGAACTTGCCGATCGGGCCGTTCCAGTTGTTCGCCGTCCTCAGGATGTAATCGGTCCAGAATGACGACAGCATGCCGCTGTTGTCGGGTTTGGCTTTCTTCGCCGCTTCCGATTTGGCGATGATCCTGGCCCGGGTCGCCGCATCGATGCAGTAGGTTCTGACATCGTCGCCACTGGCCATGATTTCCTTGTCGAAGAACGATCCGCCGGTCACCGGCTGGTAGGAATGGTCGATGACCACGCTGCCGTGCGCCGGGAAGCGTTGCGTCCAGTAAAATCGCGTGCGCACCGTCCACAGCGCCAGGACATCGCCCGGCTCGCCGTCCACCACGCCCGCCGCCTTGAGCCGCTTGACGGCATCGGCGGAGAGCTTGGCGAGCTTTTCGTAGCCTCGATTGGCGATCGGGTTGACCGGCACGCCTGCTGCGACCAGCAACGCCGTCACATCCTTGCCTTTGACAATGGCGCGCTGTTCGACCTTGAAGGCCACGGGCTTGCCGCCCACCACCGCCTTGAAGCCGACGAAGTTCACGGGATCGTCGACCACCGAACCGATGCCGCTCTCGGAGAATTGGGCGGTGTCTATGTCCGGCAGCGGAAAAGCCACCACCGTCTCCACGTCCTTCGCCGTGTCGTTGGCGAATACGAAGTGGATGCGTACCGCCTTGGGACTGATGTAAAGGTCTTCGGCCGCCATCCGCACCGGCGTGTTGCTGGTGAACACGATTCCGCCGGCGCCGAGCACCGCCGCGCTGTCGTCGGCCAACGCCGTCCCGCCCGCCAGCAGCACAGCCGTCATGGCCAGCGCGTACGATAATTTTGACATGGCGATTACCCCCTTGATCCGGAGGGACCATAGCACAGCCGGTCAAGCAGCAAGTATGGCCGCTCTACGGCATTTCGTTGCGATAGGGGTGCGCGGGATAAATCCCCAGCATGATGACGCGGCTGGAGAAGAAGGAGAGTTCCTCCAGCGCCAGGCGCACGAGCCGCGAATCCGGGTGGCCTTCCACGTCGGCGTAGAACTCGGTGGCGTTGAACGAGCCGCCGAGCTGGTAGCTCTCCAGCTTGGTCATGTTGACGCCGTTGGTGGCGAAGCCGCCCAGCGCCTTGTAGAGCGCCGCGGGCACGTTGCGCACCGCGAACAGGAAAGTGGTGATGACGGGCTTGCCGTCGTTGGGCGGATCGTCGGGCTCCCCGCCCACGATCAGGAAGCGCGTCATGTTGTGCGGCGCGTCTTCCACATCCGGTTTGAGAATCTCGAGGCCGTAGATTTCGGCCGCCAGCTTCGAGGCGATGGCGGCTGAGGTCGGATCGCCCTTCTCCGCGATGTGGCGCGCGGCGCCCGCGGTGTCGGACCATTGCTTGTCGGCGAGGTGCAGTTCCTTGATGACATTGCGGCATTGGCCGAGGGCGGGGCCCTGGCTGTAGACCGTTTTCACCCCCGCGAGCTTGGCGCCCTTGATCCCCAGCAGCTGGTGGCGCACGCGATGGAAGTGCTCGCCGAGGATGAAGAGGCTGTTCTCCCCGTCCTTGGTGTAGCCCTTGATCGGCCGGCCGAACTGGCGCGCCAGGAAATGCACGTCGGCGATCCGTCCGTAGACGGAATTTTCCACGGGGATCACGGCGAGATCGGTCTCGCCGTTGCGCACCGCATCGAGCGCGGCCTCGAAGGTGGGCCTGGGGACCGCCTCGGCATGCGGCAGAGCCTCGCGCGCGGCGAGGTTGGCGTAGGCGCCCGGCTCGCCCTGGAAAGCGACCGTCTTGGCGCGTGAGATCAGCGTGCCGTTCATCAGGCTTTGCTTTGGGCCACGGCGGCGCGCGCCTTTTCCAGATCGGCCGGGGTATCGACGCTGAGGGGCACGGCGTCGATGCGCCCGACGGAGATCGTCATGCCCGCTTCGATGGCGCGCAGCTGCTCCAGCTTCTCGCGCAGCTCGAGCGGCGAAGGCTGCAGCCCCACAAAACGCTGCAGCGCCTCGCGCCGGAAGGCATAGATGCCGGCATGGATGAAGATCGGGCCTTTGCCCCAGGGCACACCGGCGCGTGAGAAGTAATGGGCGCGGCCGCGCTTGCCGCCGACGTCCCAGGTGGCGACGACCTTCGTCATGTTGGGATTGGCGGCGTCCCCATCGTCTTCGCTTTCGGCGGCGACGGTGCCGATGTCGGTGCCCGTGGTGACCATCGCGTCGATGGCGGCATGTATGTCGGCGGGATCGAAGGTCGGCAGGTCGCCCTGCACGTTGATCACCAAGTCATGTTCGAAGCCGCGGTCCACGGCGTTGAGGGCCGCCCATATCCGGTCGGAACCCGAGGGCAGTTTCGGCGGGGTCAGTACGGCCCGTCCCCCGGCGGCCTCCAGCGCCGTCACGATCTCCTTCTCCGCTGCGGCGACCACGACCGGGCCCACATTGGCGGCCACCGCCTGGCGCCAGACGCGCACAATCATGGGAATGCCGCCGATATCGGCCAGCGGCTTGCCCGGCAGGCGGGTGGAGGCCATGCGGGCCGGAATGAGAATGATCGGTTTCATTGGGAAAACCCTCGATTGATGCGACATTCCGCCGCACTGACGCCCCCGGATGTGCCTGTAATGTCGCAGCCGGAGGTCCCGTGGCGGACCTCTTTTTCGTCCTGGTTTGCATCCGGCGCAAGGCCGCAAACCCACGCATCCGGCCACAAAGCAGTGGAGCCCGACCTTATGGATTCCTGGGAATGGAACAAGATCGCCGGAGCGATCCTCGGCACATTGATGTTCGTTCTCGTTGTCAGCTTCATCGCCGAGGCCGTCTACGAGACCCCGGCGCCCGCCAAGCCCGGCTATGTCGTCGATGTGCCCGAGGAGGCCGCCACGACGGCGGCCGCTACAGCCGCGGCGGAGCCGCTTCCCGATTTCGGCAAGGTGCTGCCCGCGGCTGACATCGCGCACGGCAAGGAAGTCGCCGGCCGCTGCCAGCAATGCCACGACGAAACCAAGGGCGGCCCCAACAAGGTCGGTCCCAATCTGTGGGGCGTTTTGGGGCGCGCCCGCGCCACACATCCCGGCTTCGACTATTCGAGCGCCATGAACGCCAATCACGATCCCTGGAGCTTCGACAAGCTGTTCCGCTACCTGAAGGCGCCGCAGCTGGAGGTGCCGGGCACCAAGATGAGCTTCGCGGGCTTGCGCTCGACGCAGGATCGCATCGACCTCTTGGCCTATCTCAGAATGCAGAGCGACAACCCGCTGCCCGTTCCGGCACCGGGGAAATAGCGCTCACAATATAACTGGCATCATAACTGTCATCCCGGCCAAGCGATCGAACCCGCGAGCGACAGCGAACGGGTAAGATCGCGCCGAGCCGGGACCCACCGGGAAGTAAGCGGGCGTTTTGGAGTGTTGGGGTGGACGGCCCCCG